>JAFBAN010000221.1 GCA_019247775.1 Chitinophagaceae bacterium
ATCGCTTTTGGGTTCGGCTACCTGTTCTCGCCCGTATGGGAACACGAGCAGGTACATGTGCTGATGGACCGGGTACTGGCGGATATCATCGATTACTACCGGGTTACCGCCGGGATATTTACCGGTAAGCAGGCTCCGCAGCACGAAACGGTATTGCTTCGCAAGAATAGCTGGGTATCGATGGCCAACCTGTCCGATGCGTTTACGCGCATGTTGTCGGAGCCCAAAAGCAAACAACGGAATATTGAATACATCCACCAGTTCGTGGTGGCGGTGCATATGCTCAATTCACATATCGCAACCCTGTCTTATTATTCCGATCCGGTTGAACCCGAATATATCAGTACCGATTACGACCCGCTGATCCAGGCCAGTATCCAGGCTTTGCAGCAGGCAAGGCAATTGTTGACAGATACCACGCCAAAAAAAGATTTTATTCGCCCCGATGCGGGACAGATCCGGTTACTGGATCAGCGGGTGAATACGCTGGTCCGTAAAAGACAGGAAGAACTGCGGTCGGGACAGCTGGAAACATCGACCCGGAAAACCTTGTCGGAATTCAAATCCATTACCGACCAGTTCTATTTCATCTACAAGATTTCCGTTGACGTGGAGAAGGTCTGCGTTAAACTAAGCAGTTAAAAAAAATCTGCGAATCTGCGGCTGTATTTGGCCGCAGATTCGCAGTAAAAGATTTTATCAGAGCATTTTTTTGATCACGTCCACTAACTCACCCTTTGTGATGGGGATGCCCATCACTTTATTGTAAGGCTTCGCGTCCACCAGGTATTGATCGCGGATGATCTTTACCAGTTGCCCGTTATTGATCTCGGGCACCAGCACCTGGTCGAAATTGCGCAGCATCTCGCCCAGGTTTCTGGGGAACGGCCGTACATAGCGAAGATGCGCATGGCTCACCGCATGCCCCTCGGCCTGCAGTTCCAGGCAGGCGCTCTTGACGGCGCCATAGGTAGATCCCCAGCCCAGTACCAGTACTTTCCCTTTTTCCGGACCGCTGTCGATCTGCTGCACGGGAATATGATCGGCGATCTTATCTACTTTGGCCTGGCGGATATTCACCATATGCTGGTGATTCTCGGGTTCATAATTGATATTGCCGGTTACATCCTGTTTTTCCAAGCCGCCGATCCGGTGTTCCAGTCCGGGCGTGCCCGGAATAGCCCAGGACCGCGCCAGTTTTTCATCCCGGCGGTAAGGCTGGAATTTGGGCTCATCATCAGCCAATCCTTTTTTGAAATTGACCTTGATGGGCGCAAGTTCCGCTGTGGTCGGAAATTTCCAGGGTTCGGCGCCATTGGCGATATAACCATCGCTCAGCAGCACCACCGGCGTCATATGTTGTACCGAGATCCTCACCGCTTCATACACTGCGTCGAAGCAATCGCTTGGTGTGGAGGCGGCAATGATCGGCATCGGGCATTCGCCATTGCGGCCGTAATATGCCTGCATCAGATCGCTCTGTTCTGTTTTGGTAGGCAAACCGGTTGATGGACCGCCGCGCTGGATATTGATGATCAGCAGCGGGATCTCCAGCATCACGGCCAATCCCATTGCTTCTGTTTTCAGGGCCATACCCGGGCCCGAAGTAGCCGTTACACCAAGCGATCCGCCATAACTCGCGCCAATAGCGGCAGCGATCGCGGCGATCTCGTCCTCCGCCTGGAAGGTCTTGATGCCAAAACTTTTGTATTTGCTCAGTTCATGCAGGATATCGGAAGCTGGCGTGATGGGATAAGCGCCCAGGAAAACCTCCAGCCCGCTTTTTTCCCCGGCCGCGATCAGTCCGAGCGATAGTGCCTGGTTACCCATGATGCTGCGGTACAGTCCCGGTTTCATCCTCGCTTTCTCCACTTTGAAACGGGTGGTGAAAGTTTCGGTGGTATCGCCGTAATTGTAACCGGCCTGCAACACTTTGATATTACTCTCGAGGATCACCGGTTTCTTGCCGAATTTATCTTTCAGGAATTCGATGGTATTGTCGAGACTGCGGTTGTACATCCAGTAAATGAAACCCAGCACGAACATGTTCTTGGCACGGTCACGCTCTTTGTTGCCGAGTTCCGGGAAATCTTTTACGGCTTCGCGGGTGAGTTTGGTTACATCTATCCGGATCACTTCGTAGTTGTCGAGGCTGCCGTCTTCCAGGGGATTCACGCCCTCGGGATAGTTGGCCAGGCGCAGGTTCTTGGCATCGAAACCTTCGAGGTTAACGATGATCTTGCCGCCGGGTTTCAGGGCTTTCAGGTTCACTTTCAGCGCGGCGGCATTCATAGCCACCAGCACATCGGCGATATCGCCCGGGGTAAATACTTTATTGGAGGAAAAATGCAGCTGGAAACCGCTCACGCCCGGCAGGGTACCGATAGGAGCACGGATCTCGGCAGGGAAGTCGGGGAAGGTTGCCAGGTCGATGCCCATCAGGGCGGTATTATTGGTAAACTGTTGCCCGGTAAGCTGCATCCCGTCGCCACTGTCGCCGGCAAACTTGATCACAACATTCTGTAAAAGTTCTTCTTTCCTGTTCATCTCAAATGGTAGTATTTGCGGGCATAAATATACTCAAGACTCAAATACCTACCGTGTTTTAACGGTTTTTAAACGGAACAGTTTTAAACAGTTCACCCTAAAATTGGGTCAAATTCGGACGGCGGTTTATCTTCGTCGCGCAATTACTACCATGAAGCTCCTGAAATTGTGGGTCCCACTCCTTGCACTCGTCTGCATCGGTTCCGTAGCCTGTAAAGAGGCCCAAGGCCGGGAAGACAAGCCCGATAGTCCAACACCTGACCCTGTCGGCTCTTTTAACAAATTCGACTGGCAGCCGGTTATTTACGATTCCACCAAACAATACATCTACCTCAGTTTCGACGATGGCCCCCAGCATGGCACCACTACCTGTATAGACCTTGTGCGCAAGGAACACGTAAAAGCAAGCTTTTTCATGGTAGGCCTGCATGCCGCGCAGAAACCCGATGGTAAAAAGATCGTGTCGATGATCCGGGAATCTTACCCCGAACTGCTGCTGGCAAACCACAGCTACACCCATGCCAGAGACAAGTACATGTTCTTTTACCATCATCCCCTGGAAGCCGAGCAGGATTTTCTGCAGGCCCAGGATTCGATGAAAGTTCCTTTTAAGATCATTCGTCTGCCGGGCAATAGCGCCTGGGCAGAGCGGGGGCATATCAAAGCCACCCACCTGGTGGCGCCGGTTACGCATTTGCTCGACAGTGCCGGATACAATGTGATCGGCTGGGACCTGGAATGGTCTTTCCAGAAGAAAACTTCACGGCCTGTGCAATCGGCTACCAGACTGGCAGCTGAAGTGGATACTTTGCTGGCGCATCACAAAACCCATACACCCAATCATCTTGTGATCCTTACGCATGACCGCATGTTCCAGCGGCCTGAGGATGCTGATTCGCTCGCCCGTTTCATTACCCTGCTGAAGCAGAATCCGAAGTATGTATTTGAAACGGTGGATCACTATCCGGGGGTGAAGATCAAATAGCATCGGTCTATAGTCGTTCAAAGAGCTGTTAAAAACGACAGGCTGCTTTTTCTGCCGTATCACTGGTTCGATCAACATTCAACTTACCCGTATATTTGGATCAAATTCAAAACCCATGGCAATTTTTAAATCAGGCAACCCCACATTAACCCAAAAGATCTTCGACCGCAGCGCCAGTATGGAGGCGAACCTGCAGGGAACGATGAGTGTGCGGGGAACGATCAATA
>JAFBAN010000181.1 GCA_019247775.1 Chitinophagaceae bacterium
CTGCATATGGAGATCATCCAGGAACGACTGGAAAGGGAGTTCAACCAGACGGTGATCACGACCGTGCCCAATGTAAGCTTCAACGCATATACCACAAGAGGCGAGAAGATCACCGTGAACAACCCGGCGGAAATGCCTGATCCGGTGAAAGTGGATCGCATTGAAGAACCTTTTATCAGGGCGCAGATCATTACCCTGCCCGACTATATCGGTAATATCATGACCTTATGCCTCGGCAAACGCGGCATCCTCATCAACCAGAGTTATCTCACCACTACCCGTGTGGAACTGGTGTTCGAAATGCCATTGACAGAGATCGTATTCGATTTCTACGATAAGCTCAAAAGCTCTACCCGCGGGTATGCCTCATTCGACTATTCGCCCATCGGCGCAAGGGAAGCGGATATTGTGAAAATGGATATCCTGCTCAACAATGAAAAAGTAGATGCCCTGAGCGCACTTATACACCGCAGTCGCGCGCAGGATTTCGGCCGGCGCCTTTGCGAGAAATTAAAAGAACTGTTGCCCAAGCAGCAGTTCCAGATTGCCATACAGGCCGCGATCGGCGCCAAGATCATCGCCCGCGAGAACATCAGCGCCATGCGCAAGGATGTGACAGCGAAATGTTACGGCGGCGATATCAGCCGTAAACGCAAACTGCTCGAAAAGCAGAAAGAAGGCAAAAAACGGATGCGCCAGATCGGGAACGTAGAAGTACCGCAGGAAGCATTTCTTGCCGTGTTGAAACTAGACTAATGCGAAAGTTTATTCTGTCTCCGCTGACCATTCTTTTCCTGCTGCTTGCGGTAATCTTTATTGCGGTTCTTGTGGGTCCGGATGAACGGCAGCCGGCAACATATGTTACGCTAATAATTTTCCTTGGATTTATTGGGGTCGATCAAACTATTCTGAACATATTCAAGCCAAGGCTGCGATCAATATGGTTGGTTGAAGGAGCTATTGTGATCATTTTAATAGGCGTTTTTGTGTGGCTTTTTCGCGGCATACAATGTTGATTCCGCGTTCTGCTCGGATCGCAAATTGTTTCGCCAGGAGCTCAGGAGAAAAGAAGTGGATAGGAGCGTGACCTCTTAAGCTCTTTCGCTCTTATCCACTCCCAGCGAAACACTTTCCACATAACAGATAGTAAGAATTACTGAGTGCCCTGCTTAAAAGTGACCCTTTTTCTCTTCTCAACTTCGTCTTCTTTTATTGACAATTAGGCGACCCTGCGGAGTGTTCTTTCGTATGCTCTTGCAACAAACTATCCTTTACCTTTTTTCGGCGGAAAGGGGCTCTGCTTCGGCGCCGGCTCCTGTTGGGGATTGATGTTCGGTCTCGGGTCTATTTCGCGGATCAGCGGCACAAAAACCCAGCGGCCATTCGTCCACTTAAAGCCTTCGAAACTGCCTTCAGGGATCAGGGTGTATTTTTCCTTGGTATCGCCGGTTTCGCTGACCAGGTGCGCCATGGCGATCATATCTATCTCGGGATCGTAGTTGAGTTTTGCATTCGCTTCTTTCTTGAATTCGTAGCAGAAACGATAGGCCGGCTGGGCAGGCCTGGTATTATCAGGGGGATAATTGAAATAACGTCCGCCGAACTGCGGTTTCCCTGCCTCATCGAATGTGAGCACTTCTATCCATTTCCGCGTGCTGCGGGCATCATTCTCATCATAGCCAAGCAGGGTATAATAGTTCCTGTTGTTGAAACTCTTCTGGATGATATTATAATACACTGCGCCGATCCAGTGCTGGTTATCCCTGACCGAATCGGTCGGATTTTCAGAGAAGGAACTGTAATCGAACAACGGTATCAGCTTAAGCGATCCATCTTTGGTATGCATCTGGATCGCGCCTTTTTTACGGTAGTAGGAAAAATCTTTCATCACCTGCCAGGTAATGATCCGGAAACTGCTGTCAGGCGCATAAAGCATCGAAATGGTCTTCAGTGAATCGAAACGGTAACCGAACGAATAGGGTACCCTCAATGCCTGCACCAGTGCGCGGGTAAAAAAGCTGTCGGCGCGGAACCGGTCCACCATCTCTGTTGCATTCACAATATCATAAGCATAGTTACGCATGTTCTGTTCCAGCTGCGACATGAGTTGCTGCGTGGCGGATGTTCTTTGCTGTGCAGTTGCGGAAAAAGCAAATAAGGCTGCGACAAGAAGGGTTGAAATGCGTTTCATGCTGAACTGTGAATGTACAAATATCTACCGGCGTTCCGATGCTGCAATGGCTGCCGCGCAGTTTTATGAAATCCTTAGTGCTGGCAGGCTTTCGCAAACTCCAACAAACTGTTAAAGCGCAGGTCGATCATGGCATCGGGAAAAGGCGTTTCAGGATGCGTGGTAGCCACAAACACCGTGTACATGCCGGCATTGCGGCCGAAGATCATATCGCTGATCCGGTTGCCGACAATAATGCTTTTCGCAAAATCGATCTCGGGAAAATCCTGTTTCGCCTGCATAGCCATGCCTGCATTCGGCTTGCGGTTGGGCGAATCATCCGAAAGATCCGTGCAGAAATAGGCTTTATCGATCCGGCCGCCAGCCTTGCCGATCTCCGTAAACATGTTCTCGTGTATCGTGGTCAGATCGCTCAGCGACATCAATCCTTTGCCCACGCCTTTCTGGTTGGTCACCAGTACGATCCGTTTGAACAGCGACTCCAGCAAGGCCATTGCTTCCAGGGTATCGTCATAAAAGCGGAACTCCTCCCAGTTGTAGATATAATCGTTGTCCTTGTCGTGATTGAGTACACCATCACGGTCGAGAAAAAGCGTCCAGTCTTTGTCTATTCTTTGCAGGTCGAGCATATGAATTATCGGGGATGATGGATTAACCGAAAATCCTGGCTTCCACCAGTTCGCAGATGATATGGCCGATCATAATATGACTTTCCTGTATCCGTGGCGTATCGACAGAAGGCACATTGAGCAGGTGATCGCAGGCTGTTTTCATCTCACCGCCGCCGGCGCCGGTAAAGCCTATCGTGATTACGCCCAGCTGCCGCGCGGCCTCGATGGCATTGATGATATTTTTCGAATTGCCCGAAGTGCTGAGTGCGATCAGCACATCGCCTTTTTCGCACCAGCCATCTACCAGCCTGGCATATACCGCGTCATAGCTGTAATCATTCGCTACGGCCGTAAGGTAGGAGGTATTGCAGTGCAGGGCCTCGGAAGGCAGGGCTTTCCTGTTCTTGTAAAAACGTCCGGAGAACTCGGCTGACAAATGCTGGGCATCTGCTGCGCTGCCGCCGTTGCCGCAGAACCATACTTTATGGCCTTCGCGAAAAGCGCCGGCAACTACATCAACCGCTGCTGAGATGCGACGCAGAAAATCCTGGTCTTCCAGTATCTGTTGTTTCACAGCAATGGAGGCGGTGATATTGGCTGCGATTTTTGGATCCATACTATAATTTTGAATGACTTTTTTGCAAAGGTAGCGATCACCAGGCAGTTTCAGCAAGTGTTGTAACAGCATTTGTGAGTTTATCCCACCCATACCTGTTCTTTTCCGCTTTGAGTTGCGGCAGAAAAAATGCTTCACCAAGCCTGTACAGTTCCAGGATTCCCCTGGCAATAGCAGCAGGCTCCGGCGCCGTTACAATGCCCACGCGGTGATCCGGTACCAGTTCCGGGAGACCACCTACATCCGTCACCAGCATCGGTTTCTCGAAATGATAAGCCAGCGGCGTTACGCCGCTCTGCGTTGCATGCCGATATGGCTGTATCACAAAATCCGCGGCGCTGAGGTAATAGCGCACTTCGCTGTTGGAAATGAAATCTGTCCGCAGCAGCAACTGCGGCGCAATGCCGGTCCTGTCGATGAGCGCATCGTATTCCTTTCGGTCTTCGTAAAATTCACCCGCTATCAGCAGTTTAATGCCTGCTTCCCGAATGGCCGGTTCCTGCATGGCCTGCAGCAGCAGGTCCAGCCCCTTGTATTTTCTGATAAAGCCGAAGAACAGGATGATCTTTCCCTGCACGGGCAGTCCGAGTTTTTCCCTCGCTTCTTCTTTAGACACGGCAGCGCCAAAATTATCGAAGAGCGGATGTACGGTCTGCGCTACGGGTTTAGAGCTGAAAGCCGCCAGGTCTTTGGTTACTTTTTCGCTCATGGTAACAAAACCGTCCACCGGTTTTACGAAATAACGGGTGAAAGCGGTATCGCCGGCGCGGTGTTCATGCGGAATGATATTATCTACAAGACAGATCAGTTTGCTATGCCGGTTCTTTTTGATGATCCGCAATAATGTTCCGAGGCAGGGGCCGAGCATGGGCAGCCAGAAGCGGGTGAGTACGATATCGGCCTTTAAATGTCTGATCTCCCGCCCAACCGTTAACCAGTTGATCGGATTGATAGAATTGATGCGCACCCTGATATCAAGATCGGCCGGAGCGGGCTCAGTTGAATATTGTGTGGTTCCCGGAAACAGGAAACCGGGGTATTGAAGCGAAAAAGTGTAGATAATGGTCTCGTATCCCTCCGCCATAAATTGCCGCGCCACCCGTTCATCAAAAGAAGCCAACCCCCCACGCAAAGGCCAGGCCGGACCGATGATAACGACGCGTTTCTTCATTGATCAAATGTAGGAAACCTGGGGAAGTTTGGGGTTTGGGGTTTGGAGTTTGGGGTTTTGGCGTTAAGGTTTTTTTGGAATATCATTATTGGTGGTCGGTAACGGAACGAGTAAAATGGTTGCTGCTCATAACCAATAACTCCAAACCCCAAACTATCCCAATCCCGTTTTCTTCTCAATCAAATACGAATTCCTTTCCGGTGCGTTTCTGGCGATGAGTTCGGCGAGGAAGCCGGTGAGGAAGAGTTGCATGCCGATGACCATGGTTGCCATGGCGATATAGAAGCTGGGGCGGTTGGTAAGGGTGAAATCGGTGGACACGAATTTTGCGATCACCAGATAGATGGAAGAGCCAAAACCGAGCAGGAAGAACAGGGTGCCCAGCAAACCGAAGAATTGCATGGGCCTTTTCCCGAACTTACCCAGGAACATGATGGTGGCAAGATCCAGGAAGCCGTTGATGAAACGGCTCCAGCCGAATTTGGTAACGCCGTATTTGCGGGGCCGGTGTTCCACCACTTTTTCGCCGATACGACGGAAGCCGCTCCATTTGGCAAGAATAGGGATATACCGGTGCATTTCACCGTACACCTCGATGCTATTGACCACCTTTCTCCGGTATGATTTCAGTCCGCAGTTGAAATCATGCAGCTGGATGCCCGAACTGCGCCTGGCCACGGCATTAAAGAGTTTGGAGGGAAGGTTTTTTGATAAGGTATTATCGTATCGCTTTTTTTTCCAGCCACTGACCATATCATATCCGTCATCTACGATCATGCGCCGCAGTTCTGGTATTTCATCAGGGGAATCCTGCATATCGGCATCCATCGTAATGATCACATCTCCCTGCGCGGCTTTGAAACCTTCGTTGAGCGCAGCCGATTTGCCATAATTGCGCTGGAACTTGATGCCTTTGAAGCGGTCGTTCTCTGCGTGTTTGCGTTCGATGAAATCCCAGCTGTTGTCAGTACTGCCGTCATCCACCAGGATCACCTCATAGGAGAGCTGGTTGCGGGTAACCACATCCTCTATCCAGCTGCACAATTCGGGCAGCGATTCATCTTCATTGATCAGCGGGATAACGATCGATACATCCATAGCCAACGTGTTAATCGAGGAACTGCTTTTCTTTTCTGATAATTAGGGCGATCAATAAGCTTTTTATAAAATCCCAGATTAAAAATAGCCCTGTTCCCAGGAAAATTTTTCCAGGTGTTGTGCTGGGATTCTCTTCAGCTTTCTTCATCTGTTTTGCGATATCTTCTTCGCTGGCCCCAAATTTTTCCATTGTTACCCTGATTTTCTCGAGTGCTACCTGCATGGATTTCTCCCCAAGCTGTTTGTCTATAAGATTATATAGGACATAGGTGGACACTGCCGTCATTACGGCAACAACCACATACCCCAGAAACGTAAACTTCAGCGCATCGGCATAAGATAAAACACCGTCGTTTTGCTTTCGCAATTGTAGTCCCGCAAAAATGAAAATTAAGATCATATACGGAATGAAATTGCTATAAAATTGGCAAGTAACAAACGTATTGAGGCCTGCCGCCCAAGATCCATACATGATCGCAATTGAAATCAAGCCACAGATGACGCCATACTGGATGCCTTGGTTTACAATGTTAGGTTTCATCACAGAGAATATTTAGGTGAAGTTAAAATGCCCTTGTTAATTGTTGCGATTACCATTCCATTTAGCTGACGTTCAAAAAAAGCACTGTTCGCAGATTTGCTTTTGCGTGTTTGCTTATTAGGCTCAGTTATCGACCCGCGCGTAAAAAATGTCAGATTCGTCGTTTCGCCCTCCTCGATATTGGTCACAGGCAAGTTAAAAATATTACGGGCATTCGTTGAAAACAAAGCGATCAGCCTGTCATTGGTCAACTCGGGAAGCAGGTGGTTGACTACGGCAAAAGCAGTTTCCAGACCCGTCATCCCGTTCCGCGCATATTCGAACTCGCAGTTCTTGTTGTCCCAGTCGTAAGGCAGGTGATGCGATGCGATGCAGTCGATCGTACCATCGAGCACAGCTTCCCGCAGTGCCACCATATCGGTCCGGCTGCGGAGCGGCGGATTCACTTTCAGGTTGGTGTCGTAATCCTGCAGGTCTTCATCGCAGAAGAACAGGTGGTACGGGGTAACGCTGCAGCTCAGCTGGAGGCCTTCTTTTTTTGCTGCTCTTACCAGCTCAAGTCCGTTTTGTGTGGAGATAGCCGTCAGGTGCAGCCTGGAACCGGTATAGCGCAACAGGTCGATATCGCGTTTGATGATGACTTCCTCGGCGAGCGTGGGGATACCGGGCAGGCCCAGCCGCGTGGAGATCACACCTTCGTTGATGAGACCGCCCGCTCCGATCGAAGTATCCACCGGCACCTGAACCAGTATGCCGTCGAAGGCCTTAACGTATTGCAGCGCTTTCAGGAAAAGACCGGGTGATTGAACGGGGCGGATGCCATCCGAAAAAGCGATGGCGCCACTGTTGCGCATATCGTACATTTCGGCCAGCTCTTTGCCTTCCGCCCCTTTGGTAATAGCTCCCAGGGGATGAATATTGACAGGGAGATTCGCCGATTTGGCAACGATATATTCAACCTGGGTTTTATTTTCTACTATGGGTTTGGTATTGGGCACTACGAACACATCTGTGAACCCGCCGGCTGCCGCTGCTGCTGCCCCCGAGGCAAGGGTTTCGCGGAACTCATAGCCCGGATCTGCAAAATCGGCGAAGATATCCACCCAGCCAGGGGAAACGGTCAATCCTTCGGCTTCCAGGGTTTCGTCGGCGCTGTCTTTGAGGTGGGAAGAGATTTTTACGAGCCTGCTGTCATGGATCAGAATATCTGCAACCTGGCCGTGATGAGCAGAACCAGGATCGGCAATGGTGGCTTGCCTTACGAGAATCTTCATGCAGCGTTGGTAAAATTTTGTGCAATATAGCCTGAATTTTCCTTTTCCCCTATATTTGCAGCCCCTTGCTGTAAAACATGTTTACCCACATTTTTATGGCTTTTGTTTTATTTCTCGGAAAATTGGAGATATCGTGGAATTGGATATCGGATTCGGGACGTAGCGCAGCCCGGTAGCGCACACGTCTGGGGGGCGTGGGGTCGCAAGTTCAAATCTTGTCGTCCCGACAAGTATAAGCCACTTTGCTGAAATGTAAAGTGGCTTTTTTTGTGCAACCCCGCAGAGCATCCGTCTTGCGATAGTTAGCTATCAGGATGTGCTGCCCGGATCGCTCGTGTAGCCGGTTATTTTCTTTATCACCTGGTCGAGTTGGTCTACGCTTTTAATCATTAACTGCAGGAGTTCCTGATTGGCGAGGTCCCCCCAGTTTTTCGTGTCGACTAATTTGGATAATCCCAGGATATTAGCAACGGGAAGCCTGAGTTCATGGGATTGGGTCCAGGCAATTTTCCTCAGCAGGGCATTTTGTGTTTCGATCTTCTGGATATGCAGGTATTGTGCTGTAATATCCCTCGCAAAACAACTGATGCCGACGACCTCCTGGTTTTTGTTGCGTATGGGATTAAAACTAATTTCTTCATAGGCCTTCCCTTTTGCAGTTTCAAAACTGCGCACTGTTTTGAATGCCTCACCTGTAAAAGCTATCTGGTAGTAGACTGCCCACTCTTTGAACATCTCTTTGTCAAAATCAGCTCTCACAAGTGAGCCTTCCTGCATGCCAAACTTGGTCCGCAGCCTATCCCGGAAAGCCGCGTTCGTAGAAATAAACCGGAAATCGCGATCGATAGACCAGATGGAATCATCAGTAGTATTGATGATGGCGCTAAGGTTCTGTTCGTTATCGTATATTTTCTCCTGTATTTTTTTCTGTTCAGTGATATCGACAAAATAAACGGAGATGCCGTCCTGCGAAGGGTAAACCCTGATCGCTCCCCAAACCTCCAGGGGCGAATAGCACTCTTCAAACTGCACGGCCACTTTTTCGGTCATCGCACGCTGGTATTCTTCATAAAATCTTCCTTCCCTTGACCGCGGAAAATAGTCCCAGATATTTTTACCGATAACATCCTCTCTTTTGCAACACAGTACCCGCTCGGCAGTTTTGTTGAAATAGGTAATTTCCCATTTACTGTTAAGGGCATAAAAACCATCGGCGATACTCTCCAGGACGGCCGCTATCTCCGCATTTTTTTCAGCCAGTTGTTTTTCAACTTTTACTTTCTGATCAATATCAACAGCCATCACGATGGCCGCTTTCCGGCCTTCCAACTCGCTGCTGAAGGCATAGATCTGCACATAAAATGGTTCAAGATTTTTTCTCAGGTGCCGCCAGCGTCCGAAATCATAGTAATTATCCGGCACCCCTATATTGGCAGCTCTGAAGGAGGCTACATCCTCTGCCGGGCGGAGCTCCACAGCGCTCATGGATAGGAATTCCTCTCTGGTATAGCCATACTGTCTTAACGCAGCATCATTCACTTCAATGAACTCGAAGGTTTCATCATCATAAATGTACATAGGGGCAGGGCTGTTTTTGAACAGCTTCCTGTAGCTATCGCGGGAGTTGATCATTAGTGGAAATTGGACTTAATTAAAGGTAACTCATACTTCGGAAACCGGCGATCGAACCGTAAAAATTGTACTTTTTTTGTCTTTTCTCATATTGGGGAACTTAGCAATGCGTTCACGTTTGGTTCCCGAAGTCATGATATTATCGGAAATCAGCATTTAAAACCAAACATGTTCTCTAATTGCCCTCCTGCTAAACGGGAAAGAAGCTTTCATGATCAGGCACGGCCGCAGGCTATAATATTCGAATAGGTGATATTGGGTTGATATGGACTGTTAAGGCAAATATTCGTTAACAAAAGATCTGCTGAACGATTTGATTTGGTCACGCACCGCAGCGAATGTCTTCATGATCTCCGCATCGGTACCTGCGGCTTTTGCGGGGTCGGGAAAATTCTGGTGGATAGTTATGGCGCGTGAGGGGAAAACCGGGCATCGTTCTTTGGCATTATCGCAGACGGTGATCACGTAATCGTAATCGATACCCGAATACTCGGCAACATGGTTGGAAGTATGTCCTGAGATATCGATCCCGTCTTCCAGCATGGTCCTGATTGCGCGTGGATTTACTCCATGTGTTTCTATGCCGGCACTATACACCTCGGCCCGGTTGCCGGCAAAATGCCTGAGATAAGCTTCTGCGATCTGGCTGCGGCAACTGTTGCCGGTGCAGAGGACCAGTATTTTTTTCATTGTGATACTTTAAATGCGTTAACCAGGCCGGCCTGAAACTTTACTCAGATCATAGCCGGCCTGGTGTGTTCAGGTGATCTTATGGATCAATTGCAGCACGCCGGGCCGCAACAGGTTTTTTGTGTCAGCGGTTTCCGCGCAAATACAGTTATGCTGTAAATACCAACCGGGCCGTTCCTGAGCTCTGCCAGTTCTTCGGCAGACAGGTATTTCAACAGGATATCATCCGGTACGTCGATCTGCTTTTCTTTCTGAACCGTTATGTCTTCGAAACCATTGTCCGTTATCATCTGGAGGTACAGGTCTTTTTGGATGGCGCCCGATACACAGCCGGCATACATTTCTGCCGCCTCCCGGATGCTCCTGGGCAAAGTTCCTTCGAGCACAATATCGGAAATGCTGAAATGTCCGCCGGGCTTAAGTACCCGGTATATTTCTCCGATCACGGCATTTTTGTCGGGCACCAGGTTCAACACACAGTTGCTGACGATAACATCTGCGGTATTTGCGGCAACCGGCATATTATCAATATCGCCCTGCCTGAATTCCACATTCGTATACGCCAGTTTCTCAGCGTTGGCCCTTGCAAGTGCGATCATAGCGGGGGTGAAGTCTATCCCGATCACTTGGCCTGTTTCCCCGGTTTCCCTGCGGGCGATAAAGCAGTCATTGCCGGCGCCGCTACCGAGATCTATTATGGTATCGCCTTTTTTTATTCTGGCAAACTGTGTGGGCAACCCACATCCCAACCCAAGATCTGCCTCGGGTTGGTAGCCTGCAACGGCGGTGTAATCGTCTGTCATGATATTGTATACTTCAGAACTGCAGCCGCCAGAACCGCAGCAGGATGCCTGGTTGGAAGTTTTATCCTGAAGGGCGATCCCGCTGTATTTCTCCCGTACCATTTCTTTGATCTGTTCCTGTGTTTGCATGATTGTAGTTTTTATTTATTGTAATATTGCGATCAATACTTTCAAAAAAAATCAACAGCAATTTGCTTTCAGATCCACATCCTGGAAAAAAGCCGTAAACAGGTCTTTATACCGCTTCCATAGTTTAGGATCGATGCAATAGCATACACTCACCCCTTCGATATTGCCCTGGATAAGTCCTGCATTCTTCAGCTCTTTCAGGTGCTGGGAAGTGGTGGCCTGTGCCAGCCCCAGTTCATCAACGATGTCTCCGCAAATGCAGGCGTTCTTTTTAGCCAGGTGCTGGAGGATGGCGATGCGCGCCGGGTGGGCGATCGCTTTTGCCATAGCCGCCAGCTCGTTCTGCTGCTTTGTGAACAGTTCTGTTTTTGTTGCGCCCATTGTATCGCAATATTACGATGGATATTCGGATTGACAAATTTTTTTTAGGTGGCGGACTGGGCTGAATGGTGAATAAGAGTTGTGTTTAGGGATCGTGAGGCGTGAGACGTGAGTCGGCAGTTTGAATTTGCAGCATATTTTCGAGCGCTTCTCGCGCCTCACGTCTCACGCCTCACGATAACAATGGCCCGTTTATTTTAGCCAGATCATCATGGCCACACAAAGCGCCGGCATATTATTGTATCGTATCCGGAATGAACAGCCGGAATTTTTTCTTGTACATCCAGGCGGACCGTTCTGGAAAAACAAGGATGCCGGCGCCTGGTCCATACCCAAAGGTGAATTCGCGGGCGATGAAGATCCCCTGCAGGCTGCGATCCGTGAGTTCTGCGAAGAAACCGGCGTGGCGTTAAATGGTGATTTCAAAGCTTTATCACCCATTCGACAGAAAGCCGGCAAGCAGGTATTCGCCTGGGCTATAGCGGGTGATATAGATGCGGCAGCCATCAAAAGTAATTCGTTCGAAATGGAATGGCCGCCGCGCTCCGGCCGCAGGCAGCAGTTCCCGGAAGTGGACAAGGCAGGCTGGTTCAGCATCGAAGCTGCGAAGGAAAAAATACTCCCCGCCCAATGGCCGCTGATCGAAGAACTTGCAACGGCTTTAGACCGATAAAGCTATCAATGATGTTCTTCTATCAATGATTCTATCGGAATATTGTCGAGGTTGCGGCTTGCAGGCCCGGTAAGCACTTTGCCGTCGCAACTGTAACGCGCGCCATGGCAGGGGCAATCCCACGACTGTTCGGCCCCATTCCATTCGACCGTGCATTTTAGATGTGTGCAGACCGGGTTTACTGCGTGCAGTTGTCCCTGGTGGTCTTTATACAGTCCTACGGTCTCGCCTTCATACCGGATCACTTTCCCTTCACCGGGAGCCAGTTCAGCCAGTGATTCCATTTTATCCGCCGGCAGGATGCGCAACAGCAGCTGCTTGGCTACATCTGCATTCTCCTTCACGAAATTCGTAAAGCCGGCGATGGGTTTAATGCGGTTGGGATCGAATACCGCGATCAGCGGATTGTCTTCCTGCATTACCAGGCTTTTCAGCACCTGCGCTGCCACGCCACTGTAGGTAATGCCATTGCCGCCGTAGCCTGTAGCCACATAGATATTATCGGGATGACCGGGCAGATGACCGATATAAGGCAGTCCGTCTGCAGGTTCGAAATATTGCGATGACCATTTATAGGCAATGTTCTCCACCGCGAAATATTTACGGATATGGGCTTCCAACTGCAGAAAACATCTATCTGTATTCTCTTCATGCGCAGTCTTATGGTCTTCACCGCCGGCGATCAGGTATTCTTCCCCGTTCACGATCTGGCTGCGGTAATAATGGTAGGGATCGCATGAATCATAGGCCAGGCCCTGGGGATAACCTGATCTGTTTTTCAGCTTCACGGCCATCGCATAGCTGCGGTAGGGGGCACAACGAAGGTGCAGGAGGTTTACGCCCATCGGTATATGGGTGGCGTAGATCAGCGCGCCGGCTTCGTATTCTCCTCTGGAGGTTTCAACGGTGATGCGCCCGTCGCCCCGGGTATTCAAAACCCGGCAATGCTGGATGATGACACCGCCGGCAGCTTCGAATGCTTTGGCAATTCCATACAGATAATCCAATGGATGGAATTTTGCCTGCTTGTTGATGCGCAAAGCCTGCTCGAACGGGATCGGCACCGGGATATCCTTGCTATAGACGATATCGAGTTCCACTTTCAGACAGGCTTCATAGAGATCCTGCAGTTCTTTGGTCTGTTTTTCGGTTTGGGAGAACAGCCAGGCCGGGGTTTCCATAAAACCGCAGTCGATATGGTGGGTGCGGATATTCTGTTTAACCAGTTCGATGGATGCTCTTGCCGCATCTGCCACCAGTTTTGCAGTTTTCTCGTCGAAATTGCTGATGATGGTGGTATAGGGCGTATCCAGCAGGGTATTCAGGTGGGCCGTTGTACCGCCTGTTGTGCCGAAACCCAGGGACTGGGATTCCAGCACCACACAACTTCTGCCTGCCTGCTGCAACAGCAGGGCGGTGCTGAGTCCGGTGATACCGCCGCCGGCGATCACTACGTCGTAGTTCCTGGCAGTAGACTCATTGCGGGCTGTATAGTAGGGTACGCTATCCTGCCAAAGGCTGATCGATGCGCCGTCTCTCTCTGTCATAGGGTATATTTTAGTAGGGGATACCCATAGGCCAAAAAAAATGTACCAGCATGGCATGGGTTTTTTGCAATATGACAAAACACTTATATGAAAGCCAACGACGCAACGCTGAACCGCCCCGAGGGCGACCGGGTACTGGATGCGCCCTATGTGATCGCCAATATCGAGGAACGCATAGACCAGTTAAAGGACGAGGACGCCTGGGATAAAAATGACCGCAATGGCATTACACTCGTCAAAAATGAAAAAATGACGATCGTGCTCACCTGCCTGCACAAAAAAGCGGAGATCCGTGATAACCAGCTGGATGGTATCCTCACCATTGAAGTGCTCGATGGCCGGGTTAGAGTGAGGACGGATGTTGACAGTTTTGAACTGGAGAAGCGGAGCCTGGTCACTTTCAGGGCCAATATCTGCCATAGCATCCTGGCAGAAAAAGAATCCGTGATCCTGCTTACCAATCACAGCGCCTGATCTATTCACCCATTAAATATTCATCTATGGCCAAGTATTCAAAAAAAGCCGGCACCAAGGTTGAAAAAGCCATGCACGAAAGAAAACATGGCACCCTTAAAAGCGGCAGAAGCGGTAAAAAAGTAACCAGCAGGAAACAGGCGATCGCCATCGGGCTCTCCGAGGCGCGCGAAGAAGGCGCCAAAGTGCCTAAAAAGAAAGCGGCGAAGAAAAAAGCGGCAAAGAAATCCGGGGCTAAGAAAACAGCAAGGAAGAAGGCTGCGCCGAAGAAAAAAACAGCGAGGAAAAAATCGGCTCCGAGGAAGAAGACTGCGCGGGAGAAAAGTTCCCGTTAGACTCACCCGACTCACCCCGACTCGCGTCGCTCGTCACCCCTCTCTATGGGTAGAGAGGGGGTGTATATGTTATCTGAAGACGATTATTTTTCCTTGAGGATGAAACTGATATTGCCGTTGTTTTCCATATAGGCGGATTCCACTTCTTCGAGGGATTCTTTCTGGGCGTCGAGGCGGAGGCTTTCGAGCAGGTCTTCTTTGCTGAGGGAACATTTCAGCAGGTTTTTACTGTACAGCTTTCCCTTGCTGTACAGGAGCATTTTTCTGCCGTTCATCAGGCTTGCCAGTTTCGGATTGTAAATGCAAAGTAAGGTGACCAGGCGGTGCACGGCTACGAACACGGCCCCGGCGGCAACTACTGAACCAAACGGCGCGGCGCCGGTAATGCCGCGCGAAAGTATTGCACCGAGCATAATAGATACCACTTCATCGAAAGCCGATTTCTTTCCGAAGATGCGGATGCCGCCGAGCCTTACCAATAGCAACGCGATAAAGAACATCGTGAATGTCCTGACACAGATCTGTAAAGTCGTCAGGTCTTTTCCTTGACCGAACAGGTCAATCAGCAATGATCCCATTTACCTGTTTTTTTATGAGTGAATAGGCTTTCTCCGGCTTGAGCATATTGCCCGGCCGGAATATTTTTCCTTCCGTCTTATTGTAGTTGACAAAAAAATCCTTCAGCTGCTCGATGTCCTTCTCCGGCAGATCGGCCACGGACCTGATATGCCGGTATTGTACCGAGAGTTCGGGGATAAAGAAGAACCGGTCGTTACCGATCGTTTTTTTCTTCTCGCTTTGTTCCGCTTTCATCACGCCGATCAAACGACAGCGGACCACGCAGCCCGGGAAGAATTTAAATTCGGAGATCACCAGCGCATCCAGCGGATCGCCGTCCTCGCCAAGGGTATTGGGTATAAAACCGAAATCATAGGGGAATGCCATCCCCAGCGGGAGCGCTTTCTTAAACCGGAATATCCTGTGCTCCGCATCATAGTCATATTTTTCGATACAGCCTTTCGGCGTTTCGATCATGATATCAAGGGTTCGCATATCCGGATCCTATAAAAAAAAATACCATTTTGGATTTGGGGAAAATTATCCATAAAACAAGTACAGGCACGATGCGCTCTCTGGGGAACTTTGTGCGCTCAGTGTCTCTGTGATGAATTGAGATCTCTTAGTACGCTGATCATCTTTCTGTAGGTGTATGCATTTCACCACAGAGGCGCAGAGGGCACAGAAATTCACGGAGGCTTTGCGAGGGCACTGTTTTTTCGATAATTCGGCTATGAGACCGATCGTGTTGATAAGCCTGTTATTATTGGCAGCCTGTAACAACGGCATGGAGGATAAAAAGCCGCCGGTAGTCGATTGCATGCCTGCAGTGGCAGTGTCGGCAGTGGACACGCCGGCCGCGGGTTCTGCAGCTGTTGGACAGGCGGATTCCTTTACCACCGATCTCCCGAAGATCAATACCGGCCAGGTGAAGCCGGATTCGCTGGTGGCTTTTGCAAAAACGCTGATCGGAACGCCTTATGTGTACGCGTCCACCGATCCCAAGGTCGGCTTTGACTGCTCGGGGTTCATCACCTATGTGTTCAAACATTTCAATATCGCCGTACCGCGCTCTTCGGTTGATTTTACCAATGTGGGGCAGACCATTGCCGTAGCCGAAGCGAAGAAAGGGGATCTGATCCTGTTCACCGGAACCAATCCTTCAGAACTGGGTATCGGGCATATGGGACTGGTGGTATCGAACGATGCGGCCGGACTGCAGTTCATTCATGCCACATCGGGTAAAGCCATGGCGGTAACGATCACGCCGTTGAATGAGCTGTACAAAAAAAGATTTGTAAGGATCAGCAGGATATTTCCGGGGGCAAATCAGCCCAAAGCGATCGCTACTCGATGATGATCTGCTGCGAATAAACCGTCCTGTCGAATGCATCCGCAATATGCACGAAGTATACGCCGCGCGCATGCTGGGCCGGGAAGCTGAAAGAGGTAGTGCTGGTCTTGGTTCCGATATTCATCTTTCCTTCCATGATCGCCTTGCCATTCACATCCATCAGGATCATCTTGTATGTTCCTTTCTCCTTCATGTTCGCCACCTTCACCTGGAACCGGCGATTGGTGACCGGGTTGGGAAAAACGCTGATCACGGGAAGATTGTCTTCTGAGGTTTCAGTAGCGGAGAATGCGACCACGGTATTCGTGGCTTGCTTATTGTCTTTCTGGAACAGCAGGTTGCTGCTCGCCATGTCCGATACATTGCTCACATCATCCACTTTCTGCAGTGCAGAAGCTTCCAGGGTTGTCCAATTTACTTTATAGAGCGGTGTAAAATTCTGGCCGGTTGTCATTCCGCAGCTCACCACCAGGTTTCCATCCTCATCCACGGACGCGCCATTGGAAGTATAACCCTCGGGCAGCTTTTTGATCATGCCTACATAATCGGCCTGTTTGCTTGGGAGGCTGATCCTGAAAATATGGTTGCGAACGGTTACGAGATAGAGATTGCCATCAGCGCCGGCCACCAGGTCGCCGCCCCAGGATGTGCAGCTGGAGCGCACCAGCACCTGGTTCTTTGGATTATCTACCAATACTCCCAGGTCCTGGATCACCGGCGTTTCCTGGGTGCTGAATTTGATCAGGTGTTCGCCGTCATTGGTGAGTGCATATCCGAAACCATCTGCGCCGATCGTCATCCGAGATACCTGGTTGGCCAGGTCTTCGTTGTTGTGCATGAGATTGAGCGACTGGCTTTCAAAACAGGTAAAGGAAGGCTGGCCCTGTTTCAGATCGATATAGCGCAGCTCCGAACGAAGCTGCGGCACATAATAGAGCCGGTTATTTTTAGCGTCAAATGCCATACAGGCCACGGATCCCGATAAAGGCAGTTTGCTCTCATCACGATCGTCGGCTTCCCTGTTCTCATAGGGACGAAGTGCGCTGTTGCGGTAAGCGTAACGTTTTTTGGTATTGTAGATATCTTCCGTCAGTTTCCCGGTCTTCATATCAACTGCCACCACGTGGTTGTACACGGTTGGAGCTGCAGTACTGGAGATGATCATATAAGTCTTGCGGGAAACAGGCTGGGCGCCAACGGCAAATACAAGGCAGCAAAGGATGACCGTAGTAAAACTCTTCATCATAAAGTCGTTTTGAGTGTTTTTCGGTTTTACCAGGATATATATGATAAAATTAATCATTGGCTTTCTATCCGCCTAAAAATCAGTACGCATCTTTGCCTTAATTTTGAATTAAACAGGAGATATGAAGCGATTGTTGTTGCTGGTCTACTTTTCAGCCGGTTTGGTCTACACGCAGGCGCAGGAACCGGCGCCGGTAAAAAAAGATGTGGATAAATTCCTGACGGTCACCAACGCCGACTATGATATGGGCAAGATCGCTGCGGGCAAACCACTGGAGTATAACCTGGTGATCCGCAATATCAGCCGGGATACCCTGGTATTGCAGGACGTAAAAGTTGGCTGCGGCTGCACTACGCCTAAGTTCAGGGCGGGGGAGAAGATCCTGCCGGGCAAATCAACTTATATCGTGCTTGGCTTCAATGGC
The DNA here is from genome assembly GCA_019247775.1 of Chitinophagaceae bacterium. Classification (GTDB taxonomy): domain Bacteria; phylum Bacteroidota; class Bacteroidia; order Chitinophagales; family Chitinophagaceae; genus Sediminibacterium. The sequence continues at coordinate 17,749 of JAFBAN010000181.1, forward strand.
GATGCACACGGCGAGTTCGTGAAAACCGCCGATATCATTTTCGCCGGCGGCCTGAACAAGCAGGTGAAGTTCCACGGCGTTACTTTTACCGACTCCACAGCCGCCCCGAAAACAATATTAAACTGACCTCTGCGCAAACTCTGCCTCTCATGTTCTCTGCGGTGAATGCCCCTGCAATAGCAGCGGGCAGAGATGCGGACGATTTTTACCGCAGAGAGCATGAGAGGCAGAGTTTACGCAGAGTTGAATTTTTCAGACAAAAAAAGCAACCCGTGAAGGTTGCTTTTCGCTGACAGCTAAGGGCTAAAACTAAAATCTTTCCAGCTTCGAGAAAAAGAAATCCGACTCTATCACTGCATTCTCATCGCTGTCGCTGCCATGTACGGCATTTTCACCCACCGATGCTGCATATAATTTCCGGATCGTGCCTTCATCTGCCTGGGCAGGATTGGTGGCGCCGATCAGTTTGCGAAAATCGGCCACTGCATTGTTTTTTTCCAGCACCGCCGCCACGATGGGGCCGCTGCTCATAAAACTTACCAGTTCACCGTAAAAAGGCCTTTCGCGGTGGATATCGTAAAATAAACCTGCCTGCTCTTCGGTCAGTTTGGTCCATTTCATGGCTTTTACTGTAAATCCGGCTTTGATGATCATGTCCAGGATAGCGCCGGTATGTCCTTTACGGGTAGCATCGGGCTTGATCATGGTAAATGTTCTGTTGCTCATAGTATTTTTCAATTTCGGCCGCAAAACTATCCTTTTTGGCGGGAATACCAGCCCATTTTTGGGATAAACCGCCAAATTGATTTGATGGAACAGCCCGGAAACCGCAATTTTGCCGCCTTATATGCAGCCGATCGATCATTTTTACCCGCAGCTGGACAAACCTTTCAAAGCGGTGGTCACCATGCACCAGAAGCCCGACGGGGATGCTATGGGATCGGCATTGGGACTGTATCATTTCCTTACCGCGCTTGGTCATGATGCCACGGTGATCTCACCCACCAACTGGGCGGATTTCCTGAACTGGATGCCGGGCGTGAAAAAAGTGATGGATTTCGAGAACCAGCGTGAGAAAGCCAGGAGCCTGATCGAAACAGCGGATGTTATCTTCTGTCTCGATTTCAATATCCTGCACCGCACCAAACATATGGAGCAGCCGCTTATCCAGGCCAAATGCACCAAAGTGCTGATCGACCACCATGAACAACCGCAGCGCGAAGCTTTTACCTTCGGCATCAGCGATACGGGCAAAAGTTCTACCTGCGAAATGGTGTACGATTTCATCGTAAAATCGGGTCATAGTCAATTGCTCAACCTCGAGATCGCACAGTGCCTTTATACGGGAGTAATGACCGATACCGGTTCGTTCCGTTTTCCGGCAACCACTGCTTCGGTGCACCGGATGGTGGCCGATCTGAAAGATCACGGCCTCCAGCATTCGCAGGTGCATGACAATATCTACGATAATTTTCTCGAGAACAGGCTCCGCTTCATCGGCTTTGCCCTGGTGAACCGGATGGAGGTGCTGTATGAGTACAATACTGCGCTGATGTATATTACCAAGGAGGACCTGTACGAGTACGATATCAAAACCGGGGATACAGAAGGACTGGTGAACTATTTATTGACCATCCGTGGCATTAAATTCGGAGCTTTGGTGATCGACCGCAATGAAGAAAGGAAATGGAGTTTCCGGAGCAAAGGCTATTTTGACGTAAACAGTTTCGCCCGGCGGCATTTTGAGGGCGGCGGACACATGAATGCCTCGGGGGGCAGAAGCAGCGAAAGCCTGGAAGCCACCGTAAAGCAGTTCAAACAGGTTATTAAGGAGTATCAAATCCAACTACAATAAACACTAATGAAGAAAACCATCGCAGCGCTGTTATCAGCGACCGTATTGCTTGCAAGCTGTAACCAGTACGAAAAGACCCCATCGGGTGTAAAATATAAGATCACAAAGGGCGGCAACAAACAGACCCTGAAGCAGGGCGATTTTATCAAATTCAATATCGAATACAAGATGCCTCCCAAGGATTCTGTATTCAGTTCTACCTTCAACCGCATACCTGGTTACATGCTGGTAGACTCTGCACGTATTCCGAAGCACAGCTTCCAGGAGATCGTTACCAAACTGGCGCCCGGCGATAAAGTAGACTTCGTATTGAGTGTGGATTCATTGAAAAAACTGGGCTATCTCGATTACGACAACGTATTCCATGCGCGCGACATGATCAAAGGCCGCGCTGAGATCATTAAAGTCCTGCCGGGTAAGGAAAGTGTTGAAAAGGATATGGAGAGCGAAATGAAAGTAGAAAAAGACCGGGAAGCCAAAGACCTGCAGACTTACCTCACCAAGAATAATATCAAAGCCCAGCAAACACCTTCCGGCGCTTATGTACAGGTAGATCGCCAGGGCGACGGTGCAAAACCCGATACCGGTAACCAGGTGAAGTTGATGTACCGCGGTTCTATCCTCGGCGGTAAAGAATTCGATACGAATATGAACCCCAATGGCATGAATACCCAGCCGCTGGTGGTGATCATCGGCGCCAAGGGCGGTAACGGCAGTGTTATCCCGGGACTGGATGAAGGTCTGCGCATGTTCGGCAAAGGAGGCAAGGGCAAAGTGTTTATTCCAGCCTTCGCCGGCTACGGCGCGCAGGGCAGGGCCCCGCTCATTCCGCCTTATGCAAGCATGGTATTCGATGTGGAAGTGGTGGATATTGCAACAGCGCCCGCTCCGCAACCGGCGCCTGCGATGCCGAGGAGATAGGAGGGTTAAAGAGGTTAAAGAGGTTAAAGTAGTTAAAGTAGTTAAAAGGGTTAAAGAGGTCAGGTAGTACGATACCAATCTCTTTAACCCTTTTAGTTTTTTAACCACTTTCCCAATCCCCGCTTAACCGTTCTAACTACTTTAACCTCTTTAACCACCTTCTACATCAGCAACCTCGTCAACTCCACCGCTTCAACTGCTTCCCTTACATCATGTACCCGAAGAATGGCCGCGCCTTTGAGCAGGCCGGCGGTATGCAGTACCGTAGTTCCGTTGAGCGCTTGTTCGGCCGTTATCCCGAGTGTTTTGTAGACGGTGGATTTGCGTGAGATGCCGAGCAGCACCGGTTTTCTCAATACGCTTAAGCACTCGAGCCTTTTGAGCAGGTCAAAATTCTGGCCGATGTTCTTGCTGAAGCCGAAGCCCGGATCGACGATCAGGTCGTGGATGCCCTGCTGCCGGCACTCTTCTGTTTTTTGGATAAAATAGTCCAGCACATCCTGCACCAGATCGCCATACGCTGCCGGCTGGTGCATGGTTTCGGGTGTTCCTTTCAGGTGCATACATACATAAGGCACCCGCAACGCCGCCACCGTGGAAAGCATCTGCTGATCGAAGGATCCGCCGCTGATATCATTGACAATAGCAGCGCCGGCCTCTACCGCGGCTTTTGCCGTTTCGCTGTGATAAGTATCGATAGAGATCACCGCATCGGGAAAACGAAGCCGGATGGCAGCCACCAGCGGCACAACACGCGCGATCTCTTCGTTGGCCGGTAAAGGTCTGCTGCCTGGCCGGGTACTCTGGCCGCCGATATCGAGGATCGCTGCGCCTTCCTCCAACATCTGCGTTGCGGCTTTGAGGGCATCGTCGATCGCCTGGTGACGGCTGCCGGCAAAGAACGAATCAGGCGTGGCATTGATGATGCCCATCACCACCGGCTTATCTATCACCAGTAATTTTCCCTGACAGTTTAAACTGAACGTCTGCATCCGCTTGGTTGGCTAATTTTCATCCTGATCCCTAATTCAATTATCTTGCACAGGCTCAAAGATATTGAAACGACCAAAGCAGGCGAGCTAATGACGCAAACGAACCAGCAATACGACCAGGCTATCGAACGCTGCCGGGATATTTTTCTCAAAAAGACCAAAGATTACGGCACCGCCTGGCGCGTGCTGCGGACGATATCGGTGGTGGACCAGATATTCATCAAGGCCCTGCGCATCCGTACCATTCAGGGATTGAATACGCAGAAAATAGGGGACGATATTCCATCCGAGTTCGCAGGAATTCTCAACTACGGCGTCATCGGCCTGATCCAGCTCGAACTCGGGAATTCGGCGGTGGAAGATTTGCCGGTAGAAGAGGCCCGGCGGCTGTATGACAAGGCGGTGGAGTTAGCCAAAACCACCATGCAGGACAAGAACCACGATTACGGGGAAGCCTGGCGCGAGATGAGCCAGCAGAGTTTTGCCGACCTGATCCTGATGAAACTGATGCGCATCAAACAGATCCTGAACAATGACGGCAAAACGCTGATCAGCGAAGGGATCGATGCGAACTATGTGGATATTATCAACTATTCCGTCTTCGCGCTGATCCTGGTCGGCGAAGGCAAACACTGACTGATATGAAAAAAATACTGCTGGTTATCCGCTGGGTCGTGGGACTGCTTTTTATCTTTTCCGGGCTGATCAAGGTGAATGATCCGCTGGGACTGAGTTATAAAATGCAGGAGTTCTTCGAGGTATGGCACCTGAACGGGTTCCAGGATTATACGCTGGCCATGGCCATGGTCATGAACGTGTTTGAAGTAGTGGCCGGCGTGGCGGTGATCATCGGCTGGCGGATGCGGATCTTCAGCTGGCTGCTGCTGCTGCTGATCATCTTCTTTACTTTTCTCACCGGCTATGCATTGTTTTCGGGTAAGATCAAGACCTGCGGCTGTTTTGGCGACTGCCTGCCATTGACTCCGGCGCAATCGTTCGGGAAAGATATTTTCCTGCTGGTGCTGATCATTATCCTGTTCGTGTACCGGAACAGGATCCATAGCTCCTTACCGCCGCGCCGTGCGGCGGGATGGTTGTTCGTGATCACAGGGCTGGTGGTATATGCACAGTTCTACGTACTTAAGAACCTGCCTTTCATCGACTGCCTGCCTTATAAACGCGGCAATAATATTTCGGAACTGATGAAAGTTCCCGCCGGCGCTGTGCCGGATAGTTTTGCCATCGAGTTCGAATATGAAAAGAACGGAAAAAAACTGAGTTTCGACCAGGGGCATTTCCCGGCCGATTTCGACACTACTTATAAATTTCTGGACCGGCACGATAAACTGGTAAAAAAAGGCAATGGCCTGGAGCCTAAGATCGTCGACTTCTCACTGATGACCCAGAATGGGCTCGATACCACCACTGAAATACTCGGCAATCCGAACCCATATATGCTGGTGATGGCCCGGAACATGGACCATGCCGCCGACTGGGGCGCTGGTTTCGAACGTATCGTGAAAGCGGCAGGCGATAAAGGTATTCCTGTTTTCCTCGTTACCTCCGAT
>JAFBAN010000008.1 GCA_019247775.1 Chitinophagaceae bacterium
CGAATGTTCTATCCCAGTCTGGTAAGTGCCACACTGCCCCGCAGGCTTGTTGTGTTCCTGAGTGTATTGCTTTGCCTGGGCAATCTGCGTGCACAGCAGGCTGCTGTGATCACCAGCGCCGCAAAGCCGGTATCCATCGGCGCGAGCATCGCTTTTTTTGTAGATAGTTCCGATCGATATACTATTAAGAGCGCGGCCATATCCGGCAAATTTGTTCGGTCCGAAAAGCCAATACCCGTTTTCCAGGAAGTGGTGAAGGGAACGATCTGGGTCCGATTTGCCGTGTTAAACGCATCACCGGATTCCATACTGTTCGTAGACCTGCAATACGCCAATATTTCCCGGATCAATTTTTACCGCGAAAGGAACGGGCAACCGGAATTGGTGCGGTCGGGTGGCAATGCAACGAGGTTCGATCCGGTTACGCAGGTGAGCCCGAATTTTACCTACCGGCTGCCGCTGGCAAAAGGTGATTCAGCGGTTTGTTACCTGCAGATCAGCAGCAAACACCAGGTATTGCTTCCTATTTTTATCGAGAACCGGGATGCACTCGATGCAACCCGCAGCCTGCAGGAACTCGTGATCGGCCTGTACATGGGCATCATGCTGGCTATTTTCCTGTACAACCTGTTCCTGTTCTTCTCCACGAAAGACAACAGCTATTTTGTTTATGTTCTATACCTTTTCTTCCTGGCCATAGCCCAACTTACACTGGCTGGTTATGGGTTTAAATATTTCTGGCCCTCACATCCTGCGATCAATGACTATGCATTACCGGTCTGTTCGGCCCTGGCCGGCATGGGAGGTATCAGCTTCGCGATCGTGTTCCTTCGCACAAAACATTTTACGCCAAAACTGAACCCCGTACTGTTTGGTCTGCTTGCTTTTTACGTGGCAGCCATCGCACTGAGTTTTGCAGGGAAGAACAGCATCGCTTATAATATCCTCAACTTCATCAGCCTGGCCGGCGGGCTCATCCTGCTGAGCGCTTCCTGGTATATTATCCGCAAAAAACATTATAAACCGGCCTATTTCTATTTTATCGCCTGGCTCGCTTTCCTGGGCGGCATCATTGTGTTCGTATTGCGCAACCTGAATATTTTCCCGTATAACAATTTCACTACTTATATTTTATACGTGGGTTCGGCCATCGAGGGGATATTGCTGTCGATAGCGCTGGCCGACAAGATCAATTCGCTGCGGCGTGAAAAGGAAAAATCGCAGGCGGAAGCATTGCGTGCTTCGCAGGAGAATGAGAAACTGGTGCGCGACCAGAATATCGTACTGGAAAGAAAAGTATCTGAACGCACGGAGGAACTGCAGGCTACCAATACCAATCTCAGCAATACTTTGCAGGACCTGAAAGAAGCGCAGTCGCAACTGGTGGAAGCGGAAAAGATGGCTTCATTGGGCCAGCTCACGGCGGGTATCGCGCATGAGATCAATAACCCCATCAATTTCGTGAAGTCGAATATCAAACCCCTGCAACTCGATATCAAAGACCTGCTGGAAGTGATAGACGAATACGACAAGCTGCACAGCACGGAGCAGGAGAAGATCCCTCTGCAGCTGACGCAGATCGACAAACTCAAAAAACAGATCGATATCGATTATGTGAAATCGGAGATCGATAACCTGATGAAAGGCATACAGGATGGAGCGGAGCGCACGGCAGAGATCGTAATGGGATTGAGGAATTTCAGCAGGCTGGATGAAAGTGAGATCAAGACCGTCAATATCCATGAAGGTATCGATTCAACGCTCGTTCTGCTGAAGAACCAGATACCGGACAATGTGAAAGTGGTGAAGGATTACCAGGCCAATGGAACCATCGAATGCCTGCCCGGAAAGCTCAACCAGGTATTCATGAACATTATGAGCAATGGACTGCAGGCCATCAAACAGAAAGAGCACCAGGAAGCGGAAGAATATCTTACCATCCGTACGCTGGACAGGGGAGACCAGATAGAGATCCATATCAAAGATTCGGGCGTGGGCATGACCGAGGAGGTGAAGCATAAGATTTTTGACCCATTTTTCACTACAAAGGATGTAGGGGAAGGCACCGGGCTCGGGCTGTCGATCGTGTTCAAGATCATTCAGCGGCATGAGGGCAAAATAGAAGTTGCGTCCTCGCCTGGGCATGGTGCAGAATTTATTTTAACTTTAAATCATACCTTGCCGGAGTCAGCCGTTAACTAACCGCCAATATTCATGAGTAAAAAGACAGATACTAAGATCAAGGTACTGTACGTGGATGACGAGACCAATAACCTGCTTGCTTTTCAGGCCGGGTTCAGGAGGTTTTATGAGATATATACGGCGAGTACTGTTGGCGAGGGTCTGAATATTCTGAATGAACATGATATCAATGTAATACTGGCCGACCAGCGCATGCCTAAAGTTACCGGCGTTGAGTTCTTCGGCATCGTTCGCAAGGCACATCCTAACCCCATGCGTATCC
>JAFBAN010000097.1 GCA_019247775.1 Chitinophagaceae bacterium
CCGAGTACGCTTCGGGCTCACTTACCGGCGCGCAGTACCCGGCCCTTAAACAGACTACCGTTGGCTTGAATGTTGGATTTTAATTACCGTTAAAAAAATCATTATGACTAAAATATTCAAATACCTGGCTATGCTTTTTGCAGTGGCGCTTTTACTGCCGGCCTGTAAAAAAACAGAAGTCATCGAACTCGCTCCTGAATTTTCGCTCGACGCCCTGAACAACCCATCCAATATCGACCAGGTTGAACAGGTATTGGCCGGAACCTATTCAGGATTCCGCAACGGCAACTATTATGGCTCGGGCAGCGGCACGGGTGCCGGCTGGACCATGATGCCCGATGTGATGAGCGATAACCTGTACGAAACTCTCGAGTCGCTTGCCAATTCGAGGGCGATGGCGGATTTCACGTTCACCACCAATACAGGGCAGGTGAATACTTTCTGGGGCGCACCTTATTCGGTGATCGCCGGCGCAAACCTGGTGCTGCGCGATATCGACAAATTCACCAATGCCAACACGCAGCTGCGTGCCAATCGTCTGAAAGGACAGGCATATATCATCAGGGCGCTGGCTCATTTCGACCTGTTCCGTTATTTCGCGGTGAAATATGACAGGGCGAGCACTACCGATCTTGCCATTCCCTATTCAAAGGAATTCGTGGTATCGGTTGAAGCTAAACCCACCAGGCCTACCAACAAGGAGTTTTACGATAACCTGTTCGATGATATCAGCAAGGGTATTGCGCTGTTGCAGAATATCGATAAACCGATCAATTCATCCTCTGCGCTTACCCGTCCTTATCTCGATCTTACCGCCGCCTATGCTTTACAGGCAAGGGTGAACCTGTATGCCGGAGATTTTGCAACGGCTGAAACCGCAGCCAGCAATGCTATCGCTGCAAGGCCGCTGGTTAACCTGAACCAGGCTGCTTTCTCCGGTATGTACAACCAGACATCTTCAGGTGAGATCATCTGGAATGTGCAGTTCGAATCAGGACAATCGGGTCCTACGTTCCTGGTTTTCTTCGCCACCAATAACCGCAGCTATTTCCGCCCCGCGCTGGAGATCGCTACCACCTCCGGTACCAGTGGGCTGATCCGCAACAACGATATCCGTTACAGCGCTTATTTCAGCACCATCGGCGGAGGTCTTGCGGTAACAAAATACAAAGGCAAGAATGGCGTATCGGATGGTAATGCCAATGCCATCCCTTTCCGCACCGGGGAGATGTACCTGATACGCGCAGAAGCAAGGGCAAGGCAGGGCGGCGCGAAAGAAGCGCTGGGAATGGCCGATCTCAATGCACTTCGTGCAGCGCGGATCAATGGTTATGTTCCGGAAGCACTTACCGGCACTGCGCTGCTGACTGCGATCGCTGATGAAAGAAGAAGAGAACTGGTGGCCGAAGGTCATCGTTTCTTCGATCTGAAACGCACTACCAGAACGATCACACGTGGAAGCACCTGCGGCAACACTGCTTTATCTTCTGCAGGCACCTGCTCATTGAGCGCTACTGCAAGAGAATGGGCCCTGCCGATTCCGGAGCTTGTACGCAATGCGAACGGGAACCTTACACAGAATCCCGGATACTAATAAAGTTATCCCCTCTTACTGTCAGATCCCGGTTGCTTTGCAGCCGGGATCTTTTTTTGCATTCGCACTAGATTTTTTTCTTCAGGCAGATCGTAAACCGGGTGCCTTTGCCGGGTTCGCTTTCCACCTCGATAGTACCGCCGACAGAAGTGATCTGCGAATGGATCAGGTACAGGCCGATACCGCGGCTATCGGGATGATGATGGAAACGCTGGTGCAGGCCGAACAGCCTGTCCCCGATCTTGGTCTTATCGAATCCGAGTCCGTTATCAGTATAGACCAGGTAAGTTTCTTCGCCAACCAGTCTGGTAACGATCGTTATCTCCGGATCGCGGCCTGGGAATGCATATTTCACGGAATTGGTCAGCAGGTTCATGAAAATACTCTCCAGGTAAGAAGCATTATACACCAGTTCCGGGCATTCGCTGAAATCTGAGCTGATAGTTGCATGAGCGTTCTGCAGCATGGAATGTATCGAGGCCGTTACCTTCTGCAGCACTTTAGCGAAACTGATCTTCTCCAGCGGCACCTGTGCATTCTCTTTGATGATCAGGATCCGGATCAGGTCCTCCAGCGTTTCGTTCAACGCGGTGGTGGAAGTTGCAAAACTTCTGACCAAACTGCGCGTTTCTTCGTCACTGATCTTATCCAGGTCGATCAGCTGCGTAAGCGCCAGCAGGTTGGTAACGGGAGCCCGCAGATTATGGGAAGTGATATAGGAGAACTGTTTCAATTCTTTATTGGTGTTCGACAGCTCCGCCTCCGACTCTTTCAACGCTTCCAGCGCAAGTCGCTGCTCTTTTGTTTTTCTCCTGACCGCACCCCTTACCACCAGCCCGTAAACCAATACCACCAGGAACAAAGACGCCACGCTTGCCAATACCACAATACCTATATTTTTCAGCGACTCTGCCAGGGAAGGTTTTTTCGCGTATACAAAACCTTTGAGATCGGTGGGTTTTGGAATAAGTCCTAATCCATGATATATGCTCTGGATATGTTCCCATCGTCCTTCGTTCATATGACCTACTTCGATGATCTGGGGGAGGATCAGCTTTTCCATTTCATTCGCTTCGAATAGCAGGGCTTGCTTGGTAACCTTTCGCTGTTTCACGCCCGGCAGGTTGAGGATATAATCGCAGATCTCCTCTTTATGCGCCATTGCATATTCCCAGCCGCGAAAACTGGCCTGCCTGAATGATTCCGTCAGCTCAGGCTGTTTGTTCACCACATCGCGCCTGGAAAAAAGTATGTCTCCATAAAAATCGATGCCGTAAGTAACAGGCTCGATCAAAGAAACCGTGGCCCCAAGCTGCGTCAATTGATATGGCTCTACCGAGCGATAGGCCGTCATCGCATCCACACTGTCGCGCACCAGATCAAGGTTATTCCAGGTATGTCTGACAACATGGATACCGTCGGTATTGATGCCTTCTTTCAGGAATACCGCTTTCATTTCAACCCAGCCCTGGTTGTCTGCGGCCATTATTTTTTTTCCTACAAGATCTGAGGGAGAATTGATGCCGGATCTGGCGAGCGACATGATCACATAAGGTGAGTGTTGAAAAATGGCGCCCAGGGCAACCACCGGTTGGCCTTGGGAATACTCGAGCAGCAATTCACTGTCGGTTATTCCGAAATCCGCCGTGCCCGACAACACCTGCTTCATCACGTCGTGGCCGGCATCGCCAGGAATGAGTTGTACGTCGAGACCGGATTGTTTGTAATAGCCCTGCTTTTGCGCAGCATAATACCCCGCAAACTGGAACTGGTGCCACCACTTGAGCTGCAGTGTAACCCGATGCAGTTGCGCTGTTCCTGTTATGCAGATGAACAGCCACAGGAATGCGGATACCGGTATTGATTTCAGGGCCATAAGGACGTCTTGACCTGAACACAAGATAGCCAATTCAAACCCGATATGGCAACAGCATCGAAAAACAATCCGCTTTGCGTTCTTTGCGTTTCCTTGCGTTCTTTGCGTTACTATAGAGCTGCGGATTTGTAACGCAGAGAACGCAAAGAACCGCAGGGAACGCAAGGGGCTTACTCCTGCTCGGAAGGCCCGCCTGCTCCGAAGCCGGTTGGGGCGGGGCTTCTGGGATCAGTTTTGGTTTTCAGCTCATATTCCTTCGGTGGTTCGGCGCCAAGCAGGTTCTTCACGAAATAATCCCAGCGGCGGCGGGTCATGTACAAAGACATATCTCCATAGCCATGCCTTGCATTAGGGAAAACGATCAGGTCGAAATCCTTATTGGCTTTCTCGAGTGCATCTACCACCAGTAAAGTATTCTGCGGCGGCACATTGTCATCCATCAATCCATGCGCCAGCAATAATTTTCCTTTAAGGTTCTTTGCATAGTTCTGGTTGGCCTGCGAATCATAGTTCGATTTGCCATCGGGACCGGATGTTATCAGTCCAATGTATCGCTCGCCCCAGTCATCCTCATAATTGCGGTTATCGTGGTTACCCGATTCGGAAATACCCACTTTGAAAAAATCAGGATAGCGGAACATGGCTGCCGCCGTTGCGAACCCGCCGCCCGAATGTCCCCAGATCCCCACTTTATCGATATCGATGTATGGATATTTCTTGGCCAGCTGCTGCATGGCAGTGATCTGATCGGGCAAAGTATTCTCGGCGATATTGCCGTAGTTCATATCATGGAAACTTTTCGCGCGCAGCGGATTGGATGTGCCCTCGATAGATACTACCACAAAACCCAATTCAGCCAGCGCCTGGTTATCGCCTTTGGCCACTTCGAATGCCCAGCTGCCTACACTGCCGCCCTGCGGACCAGGATAGATATAGTTGATGATCGGATATTTTTTCTTTGGATCGAGATTGGAAGGCGTCCACATCAGTCCGTAGATATCGGTAACACCATCATGCGCTTTCAGGGTAACCGGTGTCGGCGCTTTCCAGCCGGAAGCGCTGAGTCTCGAGATATCAGTTTTCTCGAGCGTGCTGATCAGTTTGCCGTCCAGGTTACGCACCACGATCACCGGTGTGGTATTGCTCGATGAATAGCGATCAATGAACACATTACCGGAAGGGGATAGTGTGATCTGGTGCTGGCCGCTCTCGGGCGTAAGCAGGGTCAGGTTCTTTCCATCGAAACCAACTTTATAGAAATGCTGGAAGTATGGATTTTGTCCCGCTTCGCGGCCGCCTGCTAAAAAGTAGATCATGCGGTTGGGCTCATCTACCTTCAGCACGCGTGAGATCATCCAGTCGCCCCTTGTTACCTGGTTCTTCAATTGGCCGGTGGCTGCATTGTATAGATAGAGATGGCCCCAATTATCGCGCTCGGAATACCAGAGTATTTCATTACTGGCAGAAAGATAGCGCCAGTTAAGCGTACCGGGACCTGATTCGAATTGCGTCTTCGCTTTTTCATTGAAGATCTCGCGCAGTTCGCCGCTGGCGGCATCTGCCATGTACACGGTTTCTTCTTTGTGATCGCGTGAGGTTACTGCAAACACGAGCTTGCTGCCGTCTTTGCTCCACTCTACATCGCCCATATCACGGCCGCCGCAGGAGATATCGTCGCAGGAAGTACTGCGATGCGCGCCGGGCGGCAGTTTCAGCCGGTTTACCCTGGCTGCATCCACATCGATGATAACGCGGTAGATCGAAACAACTTCCTTATCTCCGGCGAAAGGATATTTCCAGGCCTGTAAAGTGGGCTTACCTACATTGGTGCTTACGAGGTACATATCGCTCACATTCCTTTCGTCCATCTGGAAAGTGGCGATGCGTTTTGAATCGGGCGACCATACCAGTATCGGCCGGTCGCTATGTTTCCAGCCGGCATTGTCCGTAGCGTATCCGAAATTCTTGATGCCGTCGGTGGTGAGCTGGGTTTCTTTGTTGGTAGCATTGTCGCGCACCCAAAGATTCCAGTCGCGGATGAATGCCGAGAGTTTGCCATCCGGCGATACGCTCACATTGCCCCGACCGAAACCGCCGCGTCCCTGACCACCCCTGCGGCCAAGATTATCGCCGGTCCTGGGTTCCGCTACTGTGGCGATATTAGTGGCCGGATCGAATGTCCAGCTTTTGCCACCTGCATTGAACAGTATGGTTTTCCCATCGGGAGAATAGCTGATGGAAGAGAATGGCAATTTAGCGGGATCGTATTTTTCAGATCCATCCGCCGAGATCGCCGCAGCCAGTTTCGCATGATCGAATGCAGGCTGACGGTTTCCGGTGGCCGGATCAACAATGATGAATTCGCTGCCCTGTGCAGTAAGTACCCGGTACCAGAAGCGGCCATCCGGCAGCCAGTTGGGCTGGATATTGAACCGGTCTACGAGCTGACTGGTGTTATATGACATCGCTTTTTCCGCCCGGGCATAATCCGCAGTGGTGAGTACAGGCCGGGATTGCGCATTGGTGGATTGAAAAAACAGGCTGGCAGCAAGCAACATGCTCACTGATCGAAGGAAGTACATCATAGTTTTCAGATTAGGGGCCATTAAGTTAGGTATTTTGTCGTTGTGGCGCGAGGTGGAATCCAGCCCAACCCCGAAAATCGGCAATCCCTCCGCGAAACCTCCGCCACTCATCTTCTCTGCGGTAAAAACTGGCGTCCGAGCTCACCGCAGAGAACATGAAAAGCAGAGTAAACCGCAGAGTTCGTAACTTAGAAAGATGAAACCAGTCAGTATCAGTTCACCTGTGGCCGGTTGTATGCGTTGGGGAAAATGGGGGGCTGAGTTTTCCACCGCCGCGTACCGGCAGATCATCGAAGAGTGCCTCCAGAACGGTATCAACAGCTTTGACCATGCCGATATTTACGGGGACTATACCACCGAGGCCGAGTTTGGCCGGGCGCTGAAAGAAGACCTCTCGTTGCGGCAGCATATCAGGATCATCACCAAATGCGGCATCCAGATGCTGGCGGCCAACAGGCCGGATCACAATATCAAATCCTACAACACATCCAAAGAACATATCATCGCTTCGGTGGAACGTTCGCTGAAAAATTTCGGAACCGAGTACCTCGACGTGCTGCTGATCCACCGCCCCGACCCCCTGCTCAATCCGCTGGAAGTAGCGGAAGCGGTAACGCACCTGAAGCAGCAGGGAAAGATCCTGTCGTTCGGCGTTTCTAACTTTTTACCGCACCAGGTAGATCTGCTTGCCGCGCATACCGAGATCAACTATAACCAGATCGAGATCTCCGTAATTCAGCTGGCCGCATTTGCCAATGGCATGCTGGAGAATTGCATGCATCACAATATCGTACCCATGGCCTGGGCGCCGCTGGGAGGGGGCCTGTTATCCGATGAAGCTCATCCGCGGTTCCGCAGTATCACGGCAACTGCCTCAGAGCTGGCAGTGAAGTATGAAACCGGCTTGAACGAAATATTGCTCGCCTGGCTGCATACACATCCCTCCAATATCATTTCGGTGATCGGTACAACGAAGATCGAAAGACTGGTGCAGGCGAAGATCGCGGCTTCGATACGGTTGGAAAGGGAGGATTGGTTTAAGTTGCTGGCTGCGGCTACGGGGGAGGATGTTGCTTAACTACCTTCCTGTCTAAATTCGTAAAATGTTTACCGCAAAGACGCGAGGGCGCAAAGGATGGGAAACCCCTTGCGTATCCTTGCGACATTGCGCCTTCGCGGTAAAAAATTCCCCGACATTGAACATTCCCGATTCGTTATTCAACTCCTCAATATTTCTCATGAAAAAACTCATTCTCCCTCAACTCCTTTTTACTCTTGCTATCCGCCTCCGCCGCCCTTAGCTCCACCCGCCTGATCTTGCCGCTGATGGTCTTGGGCAGGGTTTCCACAAACTCGATGATGCGCGGGATCTTGTAAGTGGCTAAATGTTTGTTGCAGTAACCGAACAGGTCATCAGCCAGAACTTTACAGGGCGTCTCACCCGGACGCATGATCACAAAAGCCTTTACAGCAAAACCGCGAATGGCATGCGGGCTAGCTACCACGGCTGCTTCCACGACCAGCTCATGTTCCAACAGTATGCTTTCTACTTCAAAAGGGCCGATGCGGTAGTCGGAGGCTTTGATCACATCATCGTCACGGCCAACGAACCAGATATAACCTTCTTCATCCTTGTATGCTTTATCGCCGGTATAATACAGGCCGTGTTTGAATACCCTGTTGTTCCTTTCGGGCTCGCCTAAATAGCCGGTGAATATGCCGTTGGTTTTTGCGCCTTCCATTCTGACACAGATATTGCCTTCTTCCAGCTGCGGCATTTCCTGTCCATCATCATTGGCGATAACGAGATCATAGAGAAAGCATGGTTTGCCCATAGAACCGAACCTGACCGTAGCACCGGGCATATTGCCTGCGAGCAGGCTGCTTTCGGTCTGACCATAACCATCCCTGATCACCAGACCGGTGCCTTGTTTCCATTGCTCGATGATCTCGGGATTCAGCGGCTCCCCCGCGGCAACGCATTGCCTGAGTTGGAACTTATATCCCGACAAATCTTCCTGGATCATCAAACGCAGCACCGTAGGCGGAGCACAGAATGTAGTGACGCCGTACTGCTCGATGGTCTGCAGTTGTTCCCTGGCTACGAATTTATCTGTCTGGTTGGCGAGTATCGTGGCGCCCAGGTTCCAGGGGCCGAAGAAACTGCTGTACGCAAATTTGGCCCAGCCTGGGGCGGAGATATTGTAATGGATATCCCCATGCCGCAGTCCGATCCATGCCGAGGTAGTTAAATGGCCGAAAGGCAGTGTGAGATGCGTATGCGTTACGATCTTGGGCAGGCCGGTAGTTCCTGAAGTAAAAAAATAGAAAAGGTTATCATCGGCGCGGGTGATTGCAGCAGCAGCTTCTTTCGGTTCTTTGAAGATCTCTTCGATGTTATGCCAGCCGGCCGCTTCCCCATCCACAAGGATCTTGAGTTTGATGGATCTGTTGACCAGCCGTTCCGCGGCATCCAGCTTGGGCGCATTGGCAAGATCGGCGATCACTACTTCGGGGAAGATGGTGTTGAAACGGTACTCGATATCTTTTTCTGTGAGGTTGGTGGATGAAGGGATCAGCACCAATCCTCCTTTGATGGCCCCCAGCAAACTGATCCAGTTGGCGGGATCCAATGGTAATTGGGAAAAGATACAATCACCCTGCTTAATGCCTTTACCCTGCAGGAAATTCAGGAACTGGTTGGCTTTGCGGTAGATGTCTTCGAATGTATAGACCCGCTCTTTTTCATTGTACCGCCAGATCAGGGCCCTGCTGCCGGGGAATTGTTTGACATTGAGAGCATAAAAAACATCCATTACCCAGTTGAAATATTCGGGCCGCTCGAGTTCCAATGAGCTCAATGCTTCAAAATGTTCGTTTGTTATGGCATTTCTGGCTTGTATGTAGAAGTCCTGGATGTCCATATCGGTTTGGGAGAACAAAGTAGTAAAGGGTGGGGAGAAATCCTATAGTGGACCATGCTGGCCTCTGAGGTCAACTTTTCATTATTGATATATCACTTTGGAGTTACAAATTTCGACTCGAGAGCTACCCGTCGTGCATAACGATCTTTCCATAGTATCACGATCAGTTCACAATTACAGCCCGATGCATGGCTCATCTTACACTTACTTGTACTGGTCTGTTTTTAGGAAAAGTCAACGTCAATTTAAACTCCGCATAAATAATGTCATTGATTTTACATGTCTTATCAGAACAACTAACGCTAACAGCAGCATGATGAATATCGCAAATAAATTTCAAAAAACTGAGGCCGAGGCCCAAGCCCGGGAGTTTCAATTTAATTGATTCCTCACTCTTGAAACTTCTCTCAAAAATTCTCTTCCTTTCTTTAGGGCTGACATACGGACCAATATTAGAGACAGTTACTTGAACCTCACTTTCGTCCTCGTAGAATTCGATATCAATTTCACTTCCCGATGGAGAATATTTAACCGCATTATCAAGTATCAGCATCGGCAAAGTATCTATTACAGGCTTCGCATCGATCAAAGACTTGACATCGCCAGAAATAGAGATTTTTACGTTCTTCTTTTTGGCGATCCTCCTGAAATACAATATTGTCTTATAGAATTTCCCATACAAATTACGTCGACCGAAATTTTCAACGTCCTCAATATATTTTGGATTTAACTCATAACTCACAATATCTAGCTGCGTAGAAAACAAATAGGAATTTTCCACAATTACTTCAGAATGATGAACGATCGCAGCATGATCTATTTTTCCCTTAGTGCCTTTCGACAAAACATCAGCACTCTGCTTAATCATCGAATTGATTATCGTCAACTCGTGAATAAGATTCTCTAATAAATTTTTGTACTCAATTGCCATTTAGCCAGCAGATATTATTTCAGCGATGAATTTTGCTGCAAACGTCGTAATTGACTCGACTGCGACTTTAGCGATAGGTTTTTCAGACCATGCTGTGTTCGCTTCTAGCTCTCGTTGCAAGTATTTATTATTTCGCTTAATTATCGTTTTTGCATAAGCCTTTTCTAACTTGGAAATGTACGCTGAAGAAAATTTTTTACTAAGGAGTAGTTGCCTGGTCTTTTCCCACTGAAAGAGAGGGTCATGTAAGTGCTGTATTGCGCGGTCCAATAAAGTAACCCATTCGCTTATATCTGCATCTTTTTTCATTTGTCTATCACACATGCTAAAATATATATTCATTGTTGCGTCAAATCGGCTTGCACTATAAGCAACTAAATATTTATTGGGGAATAGTTTCTTAACTTCCTCAATAAGATGTGCACCTTCGAGATTGCTACCAAGATGTTTTCCTACTCCTCTTATATCCGTTACTATTATATCAAAATCTGTTAAAGAGGACAACCGTTCGATGTCATGAAAAAAGGTAATGTTATACTGATGGCGTCTCAGATCTTCCAATAATGGAAAAGTTTTGTCATCAATCACTGCTATCTGAACGCTGGCCCGGTCAGTCTTAGTTGTATTAACTATTGCAGTTAAATCGTCGAGTTGGTATTTCCTGCGGAAAGAGAACATATTAATTATAATTAACTTGTTAAGGCTGGCACAGCAGATAAACCAATTCCACTTCAGTTATACCCAATGCATCTCTGCCGGTAATCTACTGTCTAAAAAATATTATTTCTTATAAAACCATCTGGATTTGAATAAGCAATCCTCTCAATCTCCTTATCACTAAACAACCCAAAAAATATCTTCTGCAGATCCGATTCATCACCTCGCTTCTCCTGCTGCGTGAGATAGAAGTCCGTTCCATACATCACTTTAGCAAACCCGTCGGTATTATCGTCGTAAAATAATTTCATGGCTTTGCGGTTACTGATGGTGTAGGAGATATCGGTGTATACATTTTCGAAATCCTTCATGAGGCTGCGCACTTCGTCGTACCAGTTCTCCTGGAGGTAGCTGGGATACTTAGGCGGAACGAGCAACTTTCCATGCGAGCGCAGTATCTCGTTGGAACCGCCGGCATGGGCCAGGCAGATCTTCAGCCTCGGATATTTCTCCAGCACCGGCCGGTAATTCTGCGGATGGCCGAAAATATTGGTCCATTTGCTGTTCTGCGATTTGATGTTCTTGTCCTTTTTCAGGTCCATGATCCGCTGACGGATCCTGGCTGCGGTGGCTGGGTCCTTACCCTCGCCGATCATTTCGATATACCCGGTATTGAACACCGATTCAAAACTGCCGAGGTACCAGGAACCGCCGCGCGTACAATGCGTCATGATCGGCACCTGCTCTTTTTCCGCCCACCCCCATAGCTCATCTAGCCTTGTATCGAACGGGAAAAACCCTGCGGCGGGATATATCTTGATGCCACGAAATCCATAATCGGGATGAATGTATTTTTTTGCCCAGTCGTTCACCAGGTCCACGCCCACCATCCGCGGATCCACGCCGAGAAAGGGGCAGATATTCTTCTGGTAAAGCATATTCCGTTTCAGGTCGGCGATCTGTTCTACCTGGGTGCGGATCCGGATATGGTTCGATTCCTGTTCCAGGTCGAGGTAATCGAGCACCTGCGTCAGCACCACAATGCGATAGTCTCCGAGATGAACATGGGTTTTGGCGATATCGTCGAAGATCTCTCTTTGCGTAGATGAGGTGCCGATATTGATAAACTCGATATACCTGCGTATGGCGGAGCGGGAAGAGGGCGACAGCACCCGGTAAATGCCGGCGAAGGTTTTAAGAAGGAACCTCGAGTCCCTTCTTTGCACCATTTCGTTCAGCTTCCGCGCAAGCCACCTGCCCAGCCAGGGCCAGCGGCTGAAATGGATCGCGGTCTCCAGGAAATAATCAGGCGAATGCTTCGCAGTGAATACATGTGAGTGGATGTTGGTAAATGTTTTCATGCTATTCGGCTGTTGGGTTGGACGATTTAGGATCGGGCCGCACTCCCGATTTGCGGATATTCACGATCTTCAGCAGCATATCGAACCAGAAGGGCGCACCGCTGCTGATGGCATACATCGTAATGATCAATCCGAGCAGGTACCAGAACAGTCTTTTTAATAGCTGCCACCAGCTCGCCGAAGGCCACACGCTGATCTTCCACTCAAAATTCGCCGGCGCCCTGTCGCGCCGCCAGCCAAATGGCAGCTGCGAAGCGGCTAATGCATCGATCCGGTTATTGGCTGAATCCGACAATTTTCTGTGGATAGAATCGATGGCAGTTACTTCTTTCTTTACACTGTCCAGCTTCTTGATCAGCGCAAGCAGGTAGTGCAGGTAGGCGGTATCCTCTTTAATATCCGGCTTTACGGTATCGGGCAGGTGTTTAGCCGTTGGTATTCCCAGCGAGCGGTATGCCCTGTCTAATCCGGTGAGCGTGGTATCGTTCAGCTGTGCCTTGTAACTGGCAGCGGTTGCTTCTGCGATCGCCACCAGCTTCGAGCGCAGCGCCGGCGACTCGGAGATCTGCGTGAACATACTGATGCTGTCTATATTCAACGCCAGCGCCATGAAGAACCCTACCCATTTGAGCCTGGCGGCAGTGAGCGATTTGTACCAGCCGGTGGTCCTGTCCATCTGCGCATTGAACCATTGCCGCAGCTGTTTGTCAAAGGCCGCAAGTGCACGGGCATCATCATTGTTGCCTTTGTAATCGCATTTGTCGATCATGTTCATCAGCATCAGCTTCACATCGGTATGCTTCATGTCGAAGATGGCATCGCGGCAACGTTTGAAAATGCTGCGCTGGTCGTCCTGCAGCACGATCGCGTGCTCGGTATCGTTATACCTGTAGGTTCTGCCGAAATTGCCGATCACGTCTATCATGGCCGAGCTGAATGTTTCTGCGCCGATATACTGCGGCAGGTTACTGCGGTCTTTCCGGAGATTGTAGATCACCGGGTGATCGTACAGCAGGTGCCCGAAGTTTACGTTCAGCTTGTCTTCGAACATGGAGGAGATAGTGAGATACAGCATTTTGCCGCGGGCCTTAAATTTGTAATTCACTACTTCCACTATGGCGCTGGCAACAAGGCTCAGCAGTGCGTATACAAGCACAAGCGAGACCAGTGTTTCGAGTAATGCGGAATTAAAAATATCGCCCAGCATAAAAAAAATTATTGCGGTGATCAGAACCGTTTAATGCCCAATGGTATTTCTATTGCCAGCCTGGAGAGAATGTCTTTCGATTGCGGGGCAAGCTGGTCCCGGTTGGTCTTCATAGGCAGCAGCAGCCCGAATTTGAGCCGCACCGAATTGAAGAAGGACGACAGGTTCGTATTCTTATTGCCGCCGCCGAAAATGTTGACGCCCGCCTCGAGGTAAATATTATTGGAATAGTAATTGAAAACAGCCGAGTCTTTCGACAGTTGACCTGCATACATGTTATGATAGAACCCGCAAAGGATATAGGAGCCGAATACATCTCCATTGGTCTCCATAATGCCGAAATGGCCGCCGATATAAGCCTCCTTGTAAAAAACTTTCAATCCAAACCCGGCAAATGCAGTCCTGCTCAGTCTGTTATCGAAGAACCGGGAATTGACCTGCGACAAGCTATCCCTTTTCTCCATACAGGCATTGTAGGCTTTGTTGGCCTCGTCAAATTTGTTCATATAGTCGGTAGCGGACTGCGCCTCCTGCTTGGCGGGATCTTTAATTTTTTCTTTGAAAATATCATCGCATTTCCAAGGCAGCTTCAGGTGTTTTTTCCTGAATACGGCATAATTGATATTGGCCATCGCTTCGTTCAGCCGGGAGTTGTTCTTGCTGGATGGGGAATCGGGCTGGCTACTGGCGCCGAGGCCTGCATCTGCGCCCATGAGGGCGAACCATTTTTTCTGGGTACCGAGATTCACTTTAATGAAAATGTCGAGGAGCTCATTGGAAGGGATATTACTGCCCGCGATCGATTTTACGAAAGAGGCGGCGATGAAACTGCTGTTGCGTTTCAGCTGATCTCCGTTATCGGCTTCCCTGATGAATTTCACTTCCAGAATATCAGGCCCCGCATTCGTTACGGCATTGGTTGCGGTCACACGCAGCAGGATAAAAGCCATGTCTCCAAGCGAGTAGGATTTGGCAGAGTCGAATGGGACTTCATTGCCTGCCAGGAAAATAGCCGTGACTATTTTATCATCCGGGAGCGGCTTCAGGCGGATTTTGAACAGGTCTGTATTCAACTGCTGTTGAACCAGCAGGTATTTTTGTTTGTGTATGCCCGACAGGTCAATTTCCTGCACATTTATCGAAGCAATGGGAGTTTGGGAAAATCCGCCAAGTGGCCCGAGCAGGCAGGGCAGCAGGAAGCGATACAGGGTTCTGGCTGTTAGTTTGGTCATATGCTATGGTTTGGCAGTGCCGTAGGGGGATGGCAAAGCGACTGGGTACTCCGCTAAAGATGGCAGCTCGGCATGGCGGATGATTTATCCGCGGGAATCCATAAACACAAGGGGGAACTTTGCCGGAATGGCCTTATAGAACACACGATCCTCCGGCATTGCAGGCTAAATCTATATCGGAATTCGGGAATATGCAAGTGCGGGAGAAAAATTCTTGGAGCAGGGGATCGAACAGATGAACAACGAACAAGGAGCAAGGAACGGAGGAAGTGAACAGAAGAGCAAGGAAAAAATATTTCACGAAAGAAAGGATCACTAACCCCCCTTCAGGGGGCTGGGGGGTAATAAAAAAGCCCTTCAGTTTCCTGAAAGGCTTTTTCAATAAATATGGCAGCTACCTACTCTCCCAGCGTAATGCAAGTACCATCGGCCATGGGGGACTTAACTTCTCTGTTCGGAATGGGAAGAGGTGAACACCCCCGGCAAAACCACCATAAGATCTTCACGCTTAAGGCTAAAAGCTGAACGCTTAAAGCTTTTGGCGTTATGCGTTCAGCGTTGTGCTTTCCGCATAAATAAATTAGACATATTGAGAAAACAAAGAATTACAAGAAAAAAAATAAAGCATACGGGCAATTAGTACTACTTGGCTTTGCTGTTACCAGCTTTACACCTATAGCCTATCAACGTCATAGTCTTTGACAGCCCTTAAAAGTAAACTCATCTTGTGGAAGGTTTCACGCTTAGATGCTTTCAGCGTTTATCCTGTCCGTGCATAGCTACTCTGCATTGCACCTGGCGGCACAACAGATACACCAGCGGCACGTACGACCCGGTCCTCTCGTACTAAGGTCATGTCCACTCAATTTACTAGCGCCCACCACAGATAGGGACCGAACTGTCTTGCGACGTTCTGAACCCAGTTCACGTGCCACTTTAATCGGCGAACAGCCGAACCCTTGGGACCTTCTCCAGCCCCAGGATGTGACGAACCGACATCGAGGTGCC
>JAFBAN010000215.1 GCA_019247775.1 Chitinophagaceae bacterium
AACCGGTTCGCTTCACACACCGGCAGAGTATTACTTTTCAGATCAGCGAGCGATGAAAACATTTCTGCTCTCCATATTGCTCCTGGGCTGCCTTTCGCAGGTTTCGGCGCAGAACCTTTCGGTGCCTGCTGAATTTCCCGGCGGAGAAAACGCCTGGAGCCATTACCTCGATACCAGCTTCAATCGCCAGCTGATCATCAGCCAGTCTACCAAAAAAGACATCGAACGCTTCGGTCGTACGCAGCGGGTGCAGTACAGCTTCGGCATCATGCAGGATGGAAGCATTGGGATCATTACCATAGAGGGACAGGTAAGCCAGTCCATCCGCAACGAGATCAACCGCGTACTGCGCACCGCACCCAAATGGACACCGGCTACGGTTAATGGATCGCCGGTCGTTTACAGGAAAAAGCAGGTTTCCATTTTTACCCTTGAATGAGGTGATTTGAGATTTGCAGCAAACCTGCCCGGCGATTTTAGTATTTGTATGTTTGCAGTATGAATATCGACATCATTACTGTGGTGCCCGAATTGCTGGACAGTCCATTCAGCCATAGCATCATGAAGCGGGCCAGGGATAAAGGGCTGCTTACGGTGCAGATGCATAACCTCCGCAAATGGGCCATCAATAAGCATATGCAGGTAGACGATTACCAGTTCGGCGGGGGCGCCGGCATGGTAATGATGCCCGAACCCCTGGCTAATGCCATAGATGAATTACAGCAGGAAAAAAAATACGATGAGATCATTTTCCTTACGCCGGATGGCGAGCGATTCAACCAGAAGGCGGCGAATCAATTGTCTTTAAAAGAAAATATCCTGCTGATCTGCGGGCACTATAAAGGCATCGATGAACGCATCCGCAAACAATATGTGACCAAAGAAATTTCGATCGGCGATTATGTACTAAGCGGCGGCGAGCTGGCGGCTGCTGTTGTGGTAGATGCGATCGGGAGACTGATACCGGGCGTGCTGAATGACGAGACCTCGGCATTGTTCGATTCTTTCCAGGATAATTTACTTGCTCCTCCTGTCTATACAAGACCAGCCGATTTTCGTGGCGATAAGGTTCCAGATATTCTGATCCAGGGCGATCCCAAAAAAGTGGAAGAATGGCGGCATGAACAATCGCTGCTGCGTACGCGTGAACGAAGGCCAGATCTGCTCGACGACTAGGCCTGCGAATCTGCGACTTAATTTTCCCCGCAGATTCGCGGATCAGATTTTTTCAGCAGCAATTAAAATACATCAACACTTTTTTCTTCAACCTGGAGTATGCTATCTTTCGTCCGTCCTCCTCTCCCAGCAGATAGAAAAATCCGATGGAGCGAGGATTGGATTTCAGGTCTGACCACAGCGCTTTGTCTTGCGTATAATCATCGTCTGTACTGTCTGCCGCGCTAACCGCAGGTTCGAGAAATTTATCCGCGGAAAAAAAATCGCGGACCCGCTTCCTGATGAAGTTTTCCTTTTTTACGGGGCTGTTCAAAGATTCCTCGTCATAACTACCCGCCAGATGCATGGCAGGAAAAGTGTCCAGGTAGATCGACTTTCCGGCCGGATCAAATATCTCGAATCTTACGGCGGCATGAAGCAACGAATCGCCTGTAACCGCAATAACAAAAGAATCCAGCCGATCCGGTTCCGAGAATGGATGTTTAACAGAATTGAACAGGAGATAACCATGGCTTATGGCGATGGGCTTTGTGCTGTCTTTTACCGAAACAAACACCCGTTCCCTGTTCTTACAGGCGAAAAGAAATAGCGCGAAGACGATTACCAGTTTGTTCATATATTCTATTGAAAAAAATCTGCGAATCTGCGGCTTACATTTCGCAGCAGATTCGCAGATTGAATTCGCTATTTCACCGCTATCACCGGTAATTGCCGGTCGTTGATCATCTTGTTCAGCGTCTTCAGATCTGTTTCCTGGATGCGTTTGAACTTCGCGATCTGGGCATCTGCCTGTCCGCTCAGGTCTGCAAAAGATTCCTGCACCTGCCTGCTCGGCGGGTTCTGCCCGCTTGCTGCCACGCCATATACGCCCGCGATCTTATCGTTCAGCCTGATCGGGAAATTGAGTACATCCTGGCCGCTTTTCGATTTGGTCTGGTACAAGGCCTCTTCCACCACGGTCATCTGTTTGTTGATGCTGTCGGCCAGTTTTTTGATATCCTTGTTGCCGGCGGTATCCATCTTCGCAGTAAAATCATTCAACTGCGTGCGGAGCGACCGGATATCGCGAATGGTTTTCTGCACTTCATTGAATTTATTGCGTACCTGCAGCAAAAATGCTGTCTGCGCATCATAGTCCGCTTCAGTAGCCTTATAATTCGGATCGGCTTTGATCACAAAAGGAACATCCACCGAATCCTTGCCGTACCTGAACCGCGCCGAATATTTTCCAGGCGCTGCTTTTGGCGTTCCGGCGCCGCCGTTCCAGAGAATGAACCCTTCCGGCCTTTCTGCCGGCTCATAGTTCATATCCCAGGCAAACTGGTTCATTCCGTTTGTAAAGTCGATCTTATCGGCGGCCTCTTTGGCATTCCTGCTGAAAGTGCGGATGGGTTTATTCTGTTTGTCGAAAATGGTGATGAATACCCGCGATGAATCGTTCGCGTCTTTCAGATAATAATTGAATACGGTTCCCGACAGCGGATTTTCCCCCGTATTTGCCGGCGCTGTGCTTTGACCGCGTCCGCCACCGCCCCTTCTTCCACCGCCTTCTGTGCGATAGGCATCGTTAACTGCAAACACATAGAGTTTTTTATCCAGCGCAGCAATATCTTTCTGCTGCAGCGGACTGAGATCATCGATCACCCAGAAAGCGCGACCTTGTGTTGCCACGATCAGATCATTGTCTTTAATGGTCATATCCGTGATGGGAACAATGGGCAGGTTCAACTGGAATTTTTTCCAGTTAGCGCCATCATCATAGCTGATGTACATGCCGTATTCGGTGCCCGCATATAAAAGTCCCGGTCTTTTATGATCGGCGCGGAGCGCACGGGTGAAATGCATGTTGTCGATACCGTTGGTGATCTTTTTCCAGGTCTTGCCATAATCTTCTGTCTTGAAGATATAGGGCGCAAAATCATCCAGCTTGTATTTGGTGCCAACGAAATAAGCAGTGCCTTTTTTGAACGGATCCGTTTCAACACAGTTCCACATCATCCATTTACCGGCTTCGGGCGGAGTTACGTTCTCCCAGTTCTTCCCGCCATCCTTACTCACCTGTATCAATCCATCGTCGCTGCCGGTCCACAACAGGTCTTTCTCCAGCGGGGATTCCGTTACCGTAAAAATGGTGCAATAATATTCCACCGAAGTATTGTCTTTGGTAATCGGGCCGCCACTCGATACCTGTTTGGATTTATCGTTGGTGGTAAGATCCGGACTGATGGTCTCCCAGCTCTGGCCTTCATTCTCCGTTACGAACAAATGATTACCCGCAGCGTATAAACGCTTGGGATTATGCGGTGAAAAGAAAAAAGGAAAGTTCCACTGGAAACGATATTTCAGTACATCGGCCCCTGCGCCCATCGGGTTATCGGGCCATACATTGATGGCGCGGTTCTCTCCGGTGCGATGATCGAGCCTTGAAAGATACCCGCCATAATTACCCCCGTAAACGATATCCGGATTCAAGGGATCGGCCTGCACATAACCGCTTTCGGCGCCAGCTGTCTGCTCCCAATCCCTGTCGGTGATGCCCGCGCCGGATGTACGGCTTTTGATGCGAACAGTTGAATTGTCCTGCTGCGCACCCAGTATCCGATACGGGTATGAATTGTCTGTTGAAACGCGGTAGAACTGTGCAGTGGGCTGGTTCATCATCGTACTCCAGTTATTACCTCCGTCGAAGCTGATCTGCGCACCGCCATCGTCGGCCACGATCATCCGGTTTCCGTCTTCCGGATCGATCCAGAGATCATGGTGATCGCCATGCGGGGTATTCATGCTCTGGAATGTACGTCCGCCATCCCGGCTGCGCATGAACTCCACATTGGGACAATACACCAGGTTCTCGTTTTTCGGATCAACGAATACCTTGCTGTAATACCAGGCACGCTGGCGGATATTATTATCGCTGCTGGTAAGCGTCCAGTTATCGCCGCCATCGCTGCTCATGAACAGACCTCCATTCGCGTTTTCGATGATAGCATACACTTTATCGGTGTTGGAAGGCGCCACCGCTACGCCAACGATACCCCAGGTGCCTTTTGGAAGTCCTCTTTTGCCGGCAAGACTTGTCCAGGTTTCCCCGCCATCGATGCTCTTATATAAACCGCTGCCATCGCCGCCGCTCTCCATGCTGTAGGGCGTGCGGATCACCCGCCACATGCCGGCATATA
>JAFBAN010000107.1 GCA_019247775.1 Chitinophagaceae bacterium
GATCGCCTGATCGGCGGTCTTCACAAAATCGTTGTGGTTCTGCATGGCCACGATCACGCCTTTCTGCCGGCCATAGTCAGCACAGGCTTTGAGATCGGCGATGATCCAGTCTGCAGTCTGCTGCCAGCTATAGCCTGTGGGTACCGCTTTACCGCTAAAGACGCGGATCACGGGCGCGCCAAGTTTTGCAGCTACATCTATCCATTTTTTTACAAAGGCAATTTCCGTTTCGCGTTTGGTCTTATCCGGTTCTGCAAATTCGTTGCGGATGCCGGTACCGCTGATGGCGAGTCCAAGTGCATGCGCTTTTCGCTTGAGGTGAAAGATATATTCATCCGCCGGCGGTTCGGGATAACCGGGAAAATAGTATCCGGTGAGATCGATCGCATCAAATCCTTCCCTGGCACAAAATTCCATCACGGCATCGAGATTGGTCTTGCCGCTGCGCAACGGTTCATTGAAGGAATATGCGTTCAGGCTGATCTTGAAACGGTTGCTGGAATTCTCAACCGCCGGCCTGCTACCGCCATGCGCCAGTGGCGAAACACCTGCAACGGCCGCTGCAGTAGTTATGGCACGGATAAAATGCCTTCGTTTAACACTATTCATGATTTCGGTTTAGCGTTTCCATAAGCGAATTGTTCCATCACCCGCATCGATTCCAGCGCTTCAGCTGCGGAACAGGGATTGGCTCCTGTACCGGTAAAATACTCCACTACTTTTTCGATCATTGGTTGCTGAATATGCTGCGGTGGCGTGAAGGTTTTTGTTTCGACGCCATTCTCCGTCTCCACAGTAACTGAATGATCGAATACCGCAAACCGGATCCTGCCCTTCGATCCTGTGATCTCGAACAGGTCTTCACGCAGGGAGGCCGCTACCGTATAACACCATTGCCCGGTGAACATTATATCCTGCGGCAGACGCATCCACCCTGTTACCACATCTTCCGCTTTGTATAATCCCGCCTGGTTGGCGCTGCAGCCGCTGGCGCCCAGCGGGGCGCCGAAAAAATAGATCAGCAGGTCCAGCTGATGCGGCGCCAGGTCGTAAAAAAGTCCGGCGCCCGCTATCGCCGGATCTACACGCCAGTTGGTTTGGGTGCTGGCCACCAGCTCAGACTGCGGGGGCTGCAGCAGGCTGATGCGCACGGTCCGCGGTTGTCCGATCGCTTTTGCGGCGAGCAGTTCTTTGATGTAGAGGAACATCGGCAATGCCCTGCGGTAATGCGCGATGCTGAGTTTTACGCCTGTTTCGTCTGCGGTTTTCAGCATCCGGCTGCATGCCGCAGTATCCGTTGCCATCGGTTTCTCCACGTACACCGGTTTACCTGCCTTCAATGCAGCGATGGTATATTCTTCATGGGCTCCCGGAGGTGTGGCCACATAGATGGCATTGATATCGGGGTCGGCGATCAGCCTGCCGGCATCGCTGTACCATTTGGATACATTATGCCGTTTTGCATAGTCTTCCGCTTTCGCCGCGTCCCTGCGCATCACCGCCAACAGCGAGGAGCCGGGCACCAGGTTGAAAGCCGGTCCGCTTTTGCGTTCGGTCACATCGCCGCACCCGATGATACCCCAGCGAATAGATTTGTTCATGCATACAAAATACGAATCAACAGTCTATAATTGCTGATCTGTTGCAGGCGATATTTTCCGCTCACCATCGAGCTTGCCAGTGTCGTCCGCTGCATTAAGCCTTCAGCCTTGAGCCTTCAGCCTTGAGCCTTCAGCTTTCCCCGTCTACTACATCGTTTTCGTAAATTATTTCGTACCGCCGGCCGCAATACTGTTGAAAATGCGCAAAATTCACAGTGGATATTACCGCCGACAGTGGTAAATTCCATTGCCATATACCATGCATATGAAAAAATCGAGAAGGGCTTTTCTCCGGAATCTCGCCCAGGGTTCTGCCGTAGCAGCCATCGGCGGACTCAACCTGAACTTCAGCGCCAAAAGTTATAAACGCATCATCGGGGCCAACGACCGGATACATATGGCGGTGATCGGTTGTAACGGCCGCGGGGCCGCCATGGCGCCGATCTTTGCCAAACAGCCCAATAATGAAGTGGTCTATATCTGTGATGTGGATGAAAAAGCCAGGGCCAAAGGCATCGATGCCGTGGTGAAAGCCGGCAAGGATGCGCCGAAAGCAGAGAACGATTTCCGCAAAACACTGCTCGATAAAAATATCGACGCCGTTTACATTGCCACTCCAGATCACTGGCATGCACCGGCAGCCATCCTGGCTTGCGCTGCAGGCAAACACGTATACGTGGAGAAGCCGCTCTCGCACAATCCGCGCGAAGGAGAGCTGGCCATCGCTGCGGCAAGAAAATACAACAGGATCGTGCAAATGGGTGCGCAACGCCGCTCCTGGGCCCTGCTTACAGAGGGCATCAATGCTTTGCACGAAGGCGCCATAGGTAAGATACACCTGGTGAAAACCTGGTATACCAATTCACGCAAATCGATCGGTGTTGGCAAGCCTGCACCGGTACCTGCCGGACTGGATTACGATCTCTGGCAGGGCCCTGCACCGCGCATGCCATACAAGGACAACCTGATCCATTACAACTGGCATTGGTTCTGGCACTGGGGTACGGGCGAAGCCCTGAATAACGGCACACACGAAGTGGACGTGGCCCGCTGGGGACTTGGCGTAGACTACCCGCTGAGTGTAAGTTCCACAGGCGGCCGCTATTATTTCAAAGACGATGACTGGGAAACACCCGATACACAACTGATCACTTTCAATTGTGCAGACGCCACCGTGCTATGGGAAGGCCGCAGCTGCAGCTCATTTAAAGTACAGGGCGTGGACAGAGGCGTTTTATTCCATGGCGATAAAGGCATCATGCTCACCGGCCATAACGGGTACACCATTTACGATGAACGCGGCACGGTGATCAAAGAAGTAAAATCCAATGCGGTGATCGATGGCCGCAATACCGCAAGTCCCAATGAAGGGCTCGATGCCGTGCATATTGCTAATTTCCTTGAAAGCATCCGCGCCAATAAACTGCCGAACTGCGACGTGGAGATCGGATACAAAAGCACGCTCTGGGTGCAACTCGGCAATATCGCGCAGCGCACACAAAGGATGCTGCATATCGACCAATCGAATGGACATATCGCAAACGATAAGGAAGCGATGGGATTCTGGGCCCGGAAATATCAACCAGGATGGGAACCGAAAATAGTTTAAAGTTTAGAGTTATGAGTTATGAGTTGGATCGTCGAATAACTCCCAACTCTCAACTCCTAACTCTTAACTCCCAACTCATAACTCTCAACTCATAACTCTCAACTCTCCAAAATGTCTTCAAGAAGAAATTTTATTCAAAAGACCGCCATGGGCCTTGCGGGGTCGGCGGCGCTGCCCCTGCTGGGAAAAGCTGCACTTGGTATTGATGGAAAGAATGCCGGAACTGCTGCGGCGCAACCTTTATCGGTTGGCGTTGCGGGTTATACATTCGCAAAGTTCGATGTTGATCAGTCCATCGCGATGATGAAACGCATCGGTGTGATGAACCTGTCGGTGAAAGATATCCATCTGCCCGTGAACAGCAGCGATGCTAAGATCAAAGAAGTGATGGATAAATACAAAGCCGCAGGCATCAATGTGTACACGGTTGGTGTGATCTACATGAGGACGAAGGAAGCCGTTGAGCAGGCTTTCCAGTACGCGAAAAAAGTGGGCGTGAATATGATCGTGGGTGTACCGAACTATGAGCTGGTGGATTATTCCGAAGAGCAGGTGAAAGCGCATGATATCCGGCTCGCGATCCATAACCATGGGCCGGAAGACAAATTATATCCCGGACCGAAGGACGTGTACGATCATATCAAAAACCGCGATCCGCGCATGGGACTCTGCATCGATATCGGTCATGCCACCCGCGCAGGTTACCAGCCCGAGAAAGCGGTAAAGGATTTCAAGGACCGGCTTTTCGATCTGCATATAAAAGACGTGAGTCTGGCGGCCAAGGATGGTAAAGCCATCGAGATCGGCAGGGGCGCGATCAATTTCCCCGCATTGGTTGAATCGTTGCGCAAGATCAAGTACCAGGGCATGTGCAGTATCGAATTCGAAAAAGACATGACTGATCCGCTGCCGGGTATCGCCGAATCGATCGGATATTTTAAAGGAGTAGTGGCTGCTGAAGCTTAAACATCATTCATCATTATATGACCCGGACAGCCGTTATGATCTGTTCGGGTTTTTCTTTTTACCCTACGCCGATTTTATCTCGCAGCGCCGATATTTTTTGCCGCTATTCAATATATTAGCCCATGAAATCAACCTCAACCCCCTGCCATCTTCATATCAGGTATATAAGCTGGCTTTGTTTCGTTTTGCTGACCATTTTCGTGCGCGCGCAGGATGCCGCTGTCATCGACAGGATGGTGCAGGAAGCCAATGGTAATTCACAGCTGCAAAAGCTGGCGCATGAGCTGTTCGATCGTATCGGTCCGCGGCTCACCGGTACGCCGCAACTCGGGCAGGCCAACGACTGGGCCGTGGCCAAATACACCGAATGGGGCATAGCGGCGCGTAACGAGCAATGGGGCGAATGGAAGGGATGGGAGCGTGGCATTACCCATATCGATATGGTTTCGCCCAGGGTGAAAAGCCTGGAGGGAACGCAACTCGCCTGGAGCCCTTCTACCCGCGGCAAAACCGTTACCGCAGAATTGATCATCATTCCCGATCTGGCAGATTCGATGGCTTTTCAGCAATGGCTGCCGAATGTGAAAGGAAAATTCGTGATGGTCTCCATGAACCAGCCAACCGGAAGGCCCGATTACAACTGGCAGGAATTTTCGACGAAAGAATCCTTCGATAAAATGAAAGCTGCCCGTACGCAACAGACGCAGGACTGGACGAAGCGCATCCGCAAGACAGGCTATTCAACACGCATGCTTCCGATCGTTCTTGAAAAAGCCGGCGCTGCAGGCGTGATCGGGAATAACTGGTCATCCGGTTTCGGAGTCGATAAAATATTCAATGCCTATACGAGCAAAATACCTACGGTCGATATCGCGCTGGAAGATTATGGCATGTTGTACCGTTTGGTTGAATCGGGAGATAATCCGAAGATCAGTATCCGCACCGAATCGAAAGATCTGGGTACGGTGCCGGTATTCAATACACTGGCGGAGATCAAAGGCACTGAAAAGCCGGATGAGTATGTGATGCTGTCTGCGCATTTCGATTCCTGGGATGGCGGCACCGGCGCTACCGATAACGGCACCGGTACGCTGACAATGATGGAAGCCATGCGCATCCTGAAAGCGGTTTATCCGAATCCGAAACGAACGATACTGGTAGGACATTGGGCGAGCGAGGAGCAGGGACTGAATGGTTCACGCGCTTTTGTGGAAGACCACCCGGAGATCGTAAGTAAACTGCAGGCTTTGTTCAACCAGGACAATGGAACGGGCAGGGTGGTAAATATTTCCGGTCAGGGTTTTGAACATTCCGGCGAATTCATCAAGCGCTGGCTGGCTGCCGTACCGGCGAATGTGCGCGATTCGATCAAGACCAGTTTTCCCGGCACGCCTGGCGGAGGCGGATCCGATTTTGCGTCGTTCGTAGCGGTGGGCGCGCCCGGTTTTTCGCTGAGCTCACTGAGCTGGTCCTATTTCAACTATACCTGGCATACCAACCGCGATACCTATGATAAGATCGTGTTCGATGACCTGCGCAATAATGCGCTGCTGACCGCTATCATGGTGTATATGGCTTCGGAGGATAAAGAAACTTTCCCTAGGGGTAAGGCGGCGCTGGGCGTTGACAGGCAGGGCAGGCCCGTAACCTGGCCGGCGCCTGTAAAAGCGATCCGGAAAGGTCCGGTGGCTCCTGTCAATTAATACCTCAACTTCTGTTTAAAAGCCCGTGTGATCCGCGGGCTTTTTTGTGCCCGTGAAAAAAATAAAGGTAAAATTTTGTTCGTACGAAAATTTTCCTACCTTTAGATCATGAAACAGGAAAACAACGCAATCGAGCCCACCCGTTCCGAACTGGAGATACTTCAGGTGTTATGGGAGTACGGTCCCTCCACGGTCCGTTTTGTGAATGACCGGCTGAACGAGGAAAAAAGGGCGGTCCAGTACACGTCTACGCTGAAACTGATGCAGATCATGGTGGACAAGGCTTTGCTGACGCGTGACGAATCCCAGATGAAACATATCTACCGCCCGGCGGCAGAGGAGCAGCAGACCAAGGGCTTTCTGCTGGAGCGATTTGTGGAGACCATGTACAAGGGATCTGCCAGCAGCCTGATGATGCAATTGCTCGGCAACAAGAAAACCTCTAAAAAAGAACTGGAAGCGATACGCGAACTGGTGAAAAAGCTCGATAAAAAATAGCTGCCGCCGTTCTGTAACGGTTGGCGCAAAACTTCGTTTACATAAAATCAACTGTATGAATCCCGCATTCCTGCAAAACGAAATCGTAACGGCTCTCTGCTG
Source organism: Chitinophagaceae bacterium (assembly GCA_019247775.1). GTDB lineage: Bacteria > Bacteroidota > Bacteroidia > Chitinophagales > Chitinophagaceae > Sediminibacterium. Next base: position 6,480 of record JAFBAN010000107.1, read on the forward strand.
GACCCTGATCCATTCTCTCTGGCAGGGTATGCTGCTGGCTATTGTAACCGGGCTGGTACTGGTAGCCACCAAAAGATCACATGCGCGGAAGAGATATTCCGTCCTGACCCTGCTGTTTTTCCTGTTCATGGCGGTAACGGTCCTCAGCTTTGTGCGTGAATTGCGGCTCGCTTCACCCGCGGGCGGTTCACCAGCTGTGCCGGTAGATCTGGCTCAGCAGGCGCTGACAGCCCATGTAAATATTAACCAGACCCTGCCGGATACGATAAACGAGCCAGGCTTCTGGGAAAGGTTCACCAACTATTTCAATACCCATGCATCGATGGTGGTGATGATCTGGCTGATCATATTCATGGCCAGGTTTGTTAAGCTGGCCACCAACCTGGTATATGTGCAGCGGCTGCGTTCTTACCGGGTCTCCGATCCCGGAAGCGAATGGAATGAAAAACTGGAACAGCTGATTTCCAAATTGGCGATCAGCAAACCGGTGCGCCTGCTGCAGTCGGGCATGGTGAAGGTGCCCGTTACCATGGGTATGTTCAGGCCCGTGATCCTGCTTCCGATGGGCCTGCTTAATCATCTGCCGCCGGATGAGATCGAAGCCATCCTGCTGCATGAGCTGGCGCATATCAGGCGGAGCGATTATTTTATAAACCTGCTCCAAAGCATAGCCGAAACTGTTTTCTTTTTCAATCCTGCGTTATTATGGGTGTCATCGATGATGCGCGACGAGCGTGAGAACTGTTGCGATGATATCGCCATCTCGGTAACCAACAGTAAAACCCAATTCATCAATGCATTGATCTCGTTCCAGGAATACCACCAGGCGCAGCCCTCGCTGGGTCTCGCGTTTCCCGGCAGCAGGCACCAGTTGCTGAACCGGGTGAAACGGATCATCAGTAACCGCAATAAAACCCTGAATGCAGCGGAGAAGGGTATTCTCAGTGTAGGGGTCGCGATTTTCATCATGTTCTCCTTTGTAGCGGCAAAAAAAGCGCCGCAGCATATTGCAGACAAGCCGGCTACAGTGGAACTGAACAGAGGAACGCAGCCGCCGGTGGGGATAGGCATCACTCCGAAAATGAACAAGCTATCAGCGGCCGCCGACACCGCAGTTCCCTCCCGCGGAAAATCAGGGCCTGATATGGTCAATCGCGATTCGGTGATGGAAAAGCCGGTTGTAACGGACCGGAGCGCCGACCTGGCCCCGCTGCAGGAGCTGAAGGCCTTAACCGACAAAATGCAGGATAGCCGCGATACCCTGCCCACCGATAAGTATACGCATTTCTCTGTAAATGTCAACGACGACGGGAAAACACGTGTGATGGAAATGAATGCAACCGCCAAAGACGGGAAAGAATACCGCTTCAAAAAGATCAATGGCGAGATCAAAGAATTATTCGTGAATGGAAGATCGATCCCGGAAACGGAGTATAAAAATTACCAGAAAGAACTGGATGATATAGAAGCTGTTTACCAGTACAAAATGGAGCTGGGCAGGAGAAAAAGAGAGGAGTTACGCATACAACGTATCGCCGATGCCGACATGCGTCGCGGGGCTATGGAACATAAGATCCAGATCATGAAAGAAGATCGTCAGCGCGACATGATCAAGCGGCAGCAGGACCTTGAAATGCGGCAGCGCTCGATGGAAGATAAACGCCTGTTCCAGCAGGAAGAACGTTTGCTGAGAGAACATGAAAAACTGCTGAAGCTGGACAAGAGCATAACCCTTAACAAGGACCTGAAGCTGGATAATAAAGTTGATCTTAAACTGGAGCTCCTGAAGGATATAAAAGAACATTCTGATGTGAAAAAGAGCCAGGATCTCAAACTGAAACTCGACCTGCTCGAGAAGACGCATGAGCGTACCCACGACAGCCTGAAACTGGATCTTAAACTGAAACGCCTGCGACTGGACAGCATGAAAAGCAGGGTGCACCCGGATCATAACATCTCCCTGCAAAAACTGGAGAAGCTGCGCGAACGCTCAGCAGAGGATGATGCCCGGGTAAAAGCATCCGCAGCCGTGATGCGGAATATCCTCGACGACCTGGAAAAAGCGAATATCAAAGTAGACAGCCAGAAAGGATGGTTTGCATTGGACAACGAAAAATTCATTGTAGACGGCAAACCGATGGCGGGTAACCTGCACGATCAGTTCAAAGCCAAATACCTGAAACCCGGTGGCTGGGGCTACTATTATGGCGCCGTGAAAGTAACAGGGAGAGGAATATTCCTTGACAACAAGGATGTGCCCTTATCCCGGTAATATCTGTATGCATTGCACAGGGAAGCCGGCGCAGGCGGGGCATGGAATGCTGCGGGAAAAAGATCCGGGCAGTTTCCAACCAATCCGCCTGCCCGCACTCTTATGAACGATCAAACCAGATACTAACCTGAACATTATGAAAAAAGCGCTACTCTTTTCCCTTTTTTTATCATACGTATGCTGCGCTGCAGCTCAAACGGGCAGCATCAGCGGCCGGGTGGCCGATTCGGCATCGGGCAAGGGCCTGGCTTTTGCAACCGTAACTGTTTTTAAAGCAAAGGATACAGCGATCGTTACCTACCGGTTAAGCAATCCCGACGGCGATTTTAAAGTAGGCGGACTGCCATTGGACCTGCCTTTGCGGATGATCATTACGTTTTCAGGATACCATGCGGTGCGGAAGGAATTTGTATTGACTGCAGGGCACAGTGCGCTCGTGATGGATACAGTAAAACTATCCACCACCTCGCAGATGCTGGATGAAGTAGTGGTTACTGCAGAGAGACCGCCTGTGAGTATCAAGAATGACACGATCGAATTCAACGCTACTGCTTTTAAGACCTTGCCGAATGCACTGGTAGAAGACCTCCTGAAAAAATTGCCCGGCGTTCAGGTAGACGCTGACGGTAATATTACCGTGAACGGGAAACCTGTGAATCGGATACTGGTGGACGGCAAAACTTTTTTCGGCAGCGATCCTAAAATGGCTACGCGCAACCTGCCGGCAAATATTATCGACAAAGTACAGGTAGTTGACGACAAGGAAGAACTCGCACGCAACGGCGATGATAACCTGAACAATGTTGGCAAAGTAGTGAACATCACTTTGAAGAAAGGCGTGAAAAAAGGCTGGTTCGGCAAAGTGTATGCGGGTGCGGGTAGCGATCCCAAGGATACGCGGTTTGAAGCGGGGGGTATCGCCAATATTTTCAGGGATACGCTCCAGGTAAGTTTTCTCGGTTATACGAACAACCTCAATAAGCCGGGCTTCGGATATACGGACCTGATGCAGACCGCAGGACTTGACCGTACGAACAGCAACCTGAACAGTCGCAGCACCAGTATCTGGACCAATGGTTCCGGCAGCGGGATCTCGATCAATGGCATCAGTTTCGGAGGTATCCAGAATTATGGCGGTATCGCTACAAGCAAGGGATTGGGCTTTAACCTGAATCATGCGCCCAATGCGAAGCAATCCCTGTTTGCTCAGTATTTCTATGGGAATATCCTGATCGACAGGCGTAATGAAACGGATCTGAAGCAATACAATGCAGATACGGTGATCGATAACAACACCATTGTTACGGGCGGGGTGGTTACCCATGCCCACAATATCGGCATCGGCGGTAAGTTCAAGCCCGATTCCGTAACCACGATCCAGGTGAGTGCTAATTATATGATCGGATTACAGGATGAATACCGGTTCAGCGATATCAGCAGTATCAGCAATAAGAACGGTTCGCTTAGCAATGGCGATATCGATCAGAACAATAAAGCCAACACCTATTACTACCGGCACAATTTTGCGTATACGCGTTTATCGCCTACTAAAAAAGGCCGCCGTTTTAATTTGGCCCATAGCCTGGATGTCAATAATCGTTTCAATAATTATTATACGAATTCAACGATCCATTATATCAATCCAACGCCATACGACAGTTTATTAAACCAGCTACGTCATGAAGATGTGCCCAGAACTGATGTGTTTACCTCTGCTAATTACAGTGAGCCGCTCAGTAAATCATTCACCTTGCGGCTGGGCGGGCGGTATGAATATGGCAAGCTGACCAATGCTATCACGACATTCAACCCGAATGCAATTAACAAAAAATACGATTTGATCAATACCCAGCTGAGCAGCAATTTTAACCGGGAAAGCCATCGTTTTCATGTGCTCGCCGGATTTGAATTCAAAGCGGGCAAGGACCTGACCATTACACCGGGCATCCGTGCACTGTACCAGGAAGTGAATAATGTGCTGGCTTCATTACCCAAGGCCATCCGCCAGAATGAAAAGAACCTCCTGCCTACGTTTGCGTTGGTGTATAAGCAATTTAATTTCAATTATTCGGAAGATATAAGCCTGCCCGCGTACACTTACCTGATACCTGTGGCGGATAACAGTAACCCCTATGTCATCAGCAAAGGCAACCCTGATCTCCTGCCTTCCGAGCGCCATAATTTTTCCGTCTACTATTATATCAACAATACCAAGAAAAGCCTGAACATCAACTTGAATGCAAACGGCGGTTTTGTGCGCAATGATGTGATCCAGAACGTGACCATCGATCAGAAAGGCATCCAAACCAATGTACCGGTGAATGCGGATGGCAGCAGCAATTTCGGGATCAACTATAATGTTAACCGCCAGTATAAGAACAATCCCAAACTGATCATCTCCTGGAACTTCGGCGCCTGGTATGGGTTTAACCGCAGCAAATTATTGTACAATGGAGAAACCAGCTGGCAAAGCACGGTTAACCTGAACCAGTGGGCCGGACTCAATTTCAATTTCAACGATAAATTCGAATGGAACAATAACTACAGTATCGGCTATAATTTTACGAGTTACTCCAGTGCGTCGTTCCGCAAACTGGAAGTGCTGACGCATCGGGCCGGCACGGAGCTCATCGTCCGCGTTCCAAAACATGTGATCTGGGAAACGAACCTTGACTACAGTTATAATGGAAATATCCCCAATGGATTACCTAAGGACCTGTTCCGCTGGAACGCTGCTGTTAATTTCACAATGCTGAAAGATGAGAAAGGCGTGTTGAAACTGAGCATGATGGACCTGTTGGGCCGCAACAACGGCATCAACATGTGGGCCACCAGGAATATGGTAACCACGTCGCAGACAAATGTACTGGGCCGGTATTTTATGGCCACGTTCACATATAATATCCGTGCGATCGGCGCATCTAAGAGCAAAGTAGGGGGTAACAGGCTGTTCCTGTTCTAACCGAACAGCGAGAGTTGCGAACGCTGATCCTTTACCGGTCTTTTTTTCATGAGAGAAACCGGGATGGCAACGGGCATATTGACCGCACCTTTATCGGAAACCGCGTATACCGCGGTTTCTTTGTACCTGGAAGCCACTACGATAGTGGTATTGCCTGCATGCTGATCGAATAGAGACTGCACCAGCGCCGGATCATTATTATTGCGCGAGAGATGTGATAGCACCAGGTGCGTCATAAATGGCGGCCGGTGGGTCTTGAATAATTCCAGGGCCTGTGTATTGGATAGATGGCCTTCACCGCCGCGGATCCTTTTTTTCAGGTGATAGGGATAACCCCCTTTGTCCAGCATTTCTTCATCGTAATTGGCTTCGAGGAAAACTGCATGGCATTGTTTGAAATACCTGATCACCTGCTCGCAGGCAATGCCGATATCGGTAAACACACCAACCCGCACCGAATCGCATTCTACCACAAAGCTATAGGGGTCCACGGCGTCATGGTATTTCGGGAATGCGGTAATGCTGAGCTTTCCCAGTTGCACCGGCACATGCGATTCAAAACTATGCAAGGCGGTGTTAAGCTTTACATGCGGCCTCGTACGAGTAGTGATGTACACCGGAAGCGAATGTTTTCTCGCCAGCACTTCAATACCTGCAATATGATCGCCGTGTTCATGTGAAATGAATACCGCTTTTACATTGCTCATCGGCAATCCAAGCCGTTTCATGCGCTTTTCTGTTTCGCGGCAGGAAATACCCGCATCAACAAGGATAGCTTCTTCCCCGGTGCCGATATAATAGCAGTTACCGTTGCTGCCTGAATTAAGTGAAGCGATGAATAATGACATGGGCCGTTACTTGAGGCAAAAATACCGCCACCGGTCTAAAAAAAGGATAAACGTGGAAAATGTTTTTGCAGGTTGACTTAACTTGTATCCTATATCAACAAAAAAACTGCTATGTCAAGAAACTCCTGGCTTGCACTGATCGCTATTGCAGCCCTCGCAGCCTGTTCTCCCAATAAAGAAAAAAACACCGAAGACTTTCTGGCCAGGAACCTGGATACGACGGTCGATCCGGCCACTGACTTTTTTCAGTATGCCAATGGGGGCTGGATCAGAAATAATGCGATACCCGCTTCGGAAAGCAGCTGGGGGGTGGGCCAATTGGTACAGCAGGATATTTACCAGCGCCTGAGGTCCATCAACGAAAAAGCCGCTGCTGCCAATACCAAAAAAGGTTCGATCGATCAGAAAGTGGGCGATTTCTGGGCCAGCGGTATGGACTCGGCGGGCGCCGATAAACAAGGACTGGCTCCGCTGCAGCCTTATCTAAGATCGATACAGGATATCCAGAACATGTCGCAACTGGTGGATGCGGTAGCCGGTATCCATCGCGCGGAAGGTTCCGTGCTGTTCAGCGACCATGTAGGGCAGGACGATAAGAACAGTGCCGCCAACGCTTATTTTATCAACCAGGGCGGACTGGGGATGCCCAACCGCGATTACTATTTCAATACGGACGAAAAATCGGTGAACGTACGCAATGCCTACCAGCACTATATGGAAACCAGTTTTATCCAGCTGGGAGATGATGCGGCAGCGGCGAAACAGAATACCGCCAAAGTAATGCAACTGGAAACCAGGCTCGCAAAAGCTTCCCGCAAGCTCGCCGATCTGCGAGACCCTTATAAAAATTATAATAAGATGTCTGTGGCTGCACTTGCACAGTCTGGTCCTTCGTTTCCCTGGTCGGATTACTTTGGCAAGGTCGGGATCACAAAACTGGATTCGGTGATCGTTGGTCAGCCGGAGTTCATCGCCGCATTGAGCACGGAACTGAAATCCACTCCGCTGGCCGACTGGAAGAATTACCTGCGTTTTCACCTGTTGCTGCGTAACGCGGCTTATCTGGACAGCACCAGCTTTATGAACAGTTTCCGCTATGCGCAAACGATCAGGGGATCGAAAGAACCCAAGCCACGCTGGAAGCGGGTACTGGATGCGCAGGAATCTGTGATGGGCGAGGCGCTGGGCCAATTATTCGTACAGGAATATTTTGATGCGAAGGCCAAAAAACGCTACAGCGATCTGGTGGAGAATATCCGTGCGGCTTATAAGGAAAGGATCGCAAGGTTAGGCTGGATGTCTGACAGTACCAAGCAGCGTGCATTCGACAAGCTATCCAAGATCACCAAGAAAGTGGGGTATCCCGATAAATGGCGCGATTTCAGCAGTCTCAATATCGATCGCGGGCCTTTTGTACTGAACATGATGCGGGCCAGGGAATGGTGGTTCAAAGTAAATGTTGACAAACTGCATAAGCCCGTTGACAGGACAGAGTGGGAGATGTCGCCTCAAACCTATAACGCCTACTACAATCCCAGCAATAACGAGATCGTTCTGCCCGCGGGTATTTTCGCCGTACCGGGCATGAAGGACGAAGACCTGGACGATGCATTCGTGTACGGGTATGCGGGCGCATCTACGATCGGGCATGAGATCACGCACGGCTTCGATGACCAGGGACGCCAGTACGACGATGCGGGCAACCTGAAGAACTGGTGGACGGATGCCGATGCGAAACAATTCAGTAAACGCGCTGCCAATATCATTCGCGAGTTCAACGAATTTATGCCGGTAGATACCCTGCATGTGAATGGAGACGCAACCCAGGGTGAGAATATCGCCGATCTTGGCGGATTGCTGCTGGGCCTGGACGCTTTCAAGAAAACAGAAGCCTATAAAAAGAATGAAAAGATAGGAGGATTGATGCCTTTGCAGCGTTTCTTTATCGGCTACGCTTACGGATGGATGTACCAGACACGCAAGGAATCGCTGGCCAGCCAGTTAAAGACCGATGTACATGCCCCCGAACGGGAAAGAGTGAATGGCCCGATGGTGAATATCCCCGAGTTCTACGAGGCGTTCGGTGTGAAGCCAGGAAGTAAAATGTACCGGGCCGACAGCCTGCGGGTGAATATCTGGTGAGGCTTTGTGCCGCCGTACGATTTTATTATCTTACGACTGGTTCATCAATCAACCATCGTATGAGAAAAAATATCCTGACTGTGCTGCTGCTGACTGCAGGCTGTGCGTCGTTTGCACAGACTATGCGGATGCCATCTAAAGTAACCGTGTATACCAGCGCAGACAAATCCAATCTGCGCATTTCGGAAACCGGCAGGCTGAGTTTCAGACCATATGCACAGCCATTCGAGTATGAGCCCTGCATATTTATCGACCCTGCGAATACATTCCAATCTTTCATGGGCATTGGCGGAGCGCTTACCGATGCTTCCGCAGAAACTTTTGCCAAACTGCCGGCAGCACAACAGCAGGAATTGCTGACCGCGTATTTCGATCCGCAGAAAGGGATCGGTTATACCTTGGCCCGCACCAATATCCATAGTTGCGATTTTTCGAGTGATAGTTATACATATGTCAGCGACAATGATAAGTCCCTTTCGAGTTTCAATGTTGCGCACGACGAAAAATACCGGATCCCCTTTATCCGTAAAGCCATTGCCGCCGCAGGAGGTTCATTAAGGCTTTTTGTGAGCCCCTGGAGCCCGCCCGCCTGGATGAAAGACAACAACAGCCTTATACAGGGCGGTAAACTGAAACCGGAATACCGCCAGACCTGGGCGGACTATTATATCAAGTTCATCAAAACCTATGAAGCCAGGGGAATACCTGTCTGGGGATTGAGCGTGCAAAATGAGCCGATGGCGAAACAGCGCTGGGAGTCCTGTATCTATTCGGCGGAAGATGAAAGGGATTTTATCAAAGATTATCTCGGCCCCACTTTGCAGAAACAGGGGCTCGGCAACAGGAAACTGATCGCCTGGGATCATAACCGCGACCTGATCTACCAGCGCGCCAGCGTGATCCTCAACGATGCGAAAGCGGCCAGCTATGTATGGGGCGTAGGATTCCATTGGTATGAAACCTGGACCGGCGGCGATATGCAGTTCGATAATGTGAGAACGGTTTCGCGCGCGTTCCCTGACAAAAACCTGATCTTCACGGAAGGCTGTCAGGAAAAATTCGATCTCGACAGCGTATACAACTGGTCGCTCGGCGAAAAATATGGTCATTCGATGATCAACGATTTCAACAGCGGCACGGTGGCCTGGACCGATTGGAATGTATTGCTCGATGAAAAAGGCGGGCCTAATCATGTGGGCAATTTCTGTTTTGCGCCCGTGCATGCAGATACCCGGACCGGCAAGCTCATTTATACGAATGCTTATTATTATATCGGGCATTTTTCAAAATTCATTAAGGGGGGAGCGAAGCGCATCGGCGCCACATCGAACCGGGCGCAGTTGCAGACCACGGCTTTCAGGAATCCCGACGGCAGGATCGCGGTGGTGGTGATGAACAGGGGGAATAGTAAAGTGTCTTACCTGTTATGGATCAGAGGTCAGGTGGCATCGGTGGAAAGCCTGCCGCATTCTATCAGCACATTAATGATTGAGTAAAATGCAGAACCATTATCGCCTGCTTGTCCTTTATGCATTTTGTCTGCCGTTGAATGTATTGACGGCACAGCAAAAAATGCCCGGGCTATGGCTGACCGATCCCGCACACAATATTTTTTTTAAACCGCAGCCGGCAGCAGTTAAGGGAGCAACGCCAACTGCAGATATCAGGATCGATCCGTCGGAACAATACCAATCCATCGACGGCTTCGGTTTTACGCTCACCGGCGGCAGTGCACAGAATATCATGAAGATGAGCGCCGGCGCCAGGTCTGCTCTGATCAGGGAGTTATTTGCTGCCGACAGCGATCATATCGGCACCAGTTATCTCCGGGTAAGCATAGGCGCTTCCGATCTGAGCGACCATGTATTCTCGTATGATGATCTGCCCGCAGGCCAGACAGATACCGGGCTGGTGCATTTCGATCTGGGCCCTGATAAGGCCGATCTGATCCCGGTACTTAAAATGATCCTGCGCATCAATCCTTCAATCAGGATACTGGGCTCGCCCTGGTCGCCGCCGGTGTGGATGAAAACGAATGGAGATGCACGCGGCGGCAGCCTGTTGCCGCAATATTATGGGGTATATGCCAGGTACTTTGTGAAGTACATACAGGCCATGCGCCGTGAGGGTATCCGGATAGATGCGGTAACGGTGCAGAATGAACCGCTGCATCCGGGCAATAATCCAAGCCTGCTGATGCCTGCAAGCGAGCAGGGTCTGTTCGTAAAGGAATATCTTGGCCCCGCTTTCCGAAAAGCGGGTATCGACACCAGGATCATCATTTATGATCACAACGCCGATAAACCCGATTACCCGATCTCTATCCTGAATGACCCTGCCGCCAGAAAATTCATTGACGGTTCTGCTTTTCATCTGTATGGCGGCCGTATTGAAGCATTGTCGAAAGTGCACGACGCGCATCCTGATAAAAATCTGTATTTCACCGAGCAATGGGTGGGCGCGCCGGGCAATTACAGCAAGGATATCGCCTGGCACGTGGAGCAGCTGATCATCGGCGCCACCCGCAACTGGAGCCGTAATGTGCTCGAATGGAACCTGGCATCCGATCCCCAGTATAATCCACATACAGACAGAGGAGGCTGCACCAGCTGTCTTGGGGCGGTTACGATCGATCATGACAATATTACCCGCAATCCTTCCTATTATATCATTGCCCATGCCGCCAAATGGGTGCGTCCGGGCTCTTACCGTATCGGATCCAACATGCCTGAAGGGTTGCCCAATGTTGCATTCAGAACACCCGCGGGGCTATTGGTGCTGATCGTAGAGAACACCGGCGCTGCAGAAAGAACATTCACAGTAAGTACACCGGCTGCAAGCTTTACCTGTTCGCTGCCTGCGGGTGCAGTAGCTACACTGAGCTGGTGATTTGGGGAAATATTTCTACTGAAGCCTATAGGCGGAATTTTCCGGGGCGGTAACGCTCAGCGCCGCGGGTGGCATCACATTTGCGATTTAGTGGTTCATCACCCTAAAACATATTCACATGAAAAAGCTGAGTTGTCTCGTACTCACCGGCGCCATCCTGTTCTGCTCCTGCGGTAATGGCGCAAACGAAAAAAAAGGCGCCGATAGCAGTGCCGTTATTTCCAACAAAGAGGGGGAAGCCATGGTTAACCAGCCAGACACTTCTGCCAGTATGAAAGCGACTGTTGATGAGAAATGTGTCAACTTCGCTGTAAAAGCGGCTAATGCCGGCATGAAAGAAGTAGAGCTGGGAAAATGGGCACAGGAAGCTGTTACCCGCAAAGATGCCAAGGATTTCGGCGCCATGATGGTATCTGATCATACCAAGGCTGCGGAAGAACTGAAAGCCATCGCCAAGTCGAAGCATATCGCGCTTCCCGGCGATGTTAACAAAGACACCCGCGAAGATATCGACAAGGTGAAAAAGAACACCGGCAAGGATGCGGACAAAGCTTATGTAAATGAAATGGTAGACGACCACAAGGATGCAGTTGACCTGTTCGAAGATGCATCCAAAAATGCAACTGATCCTGACCTGAAGAATTTTGCGATCAAAACATTGCCTACCCTTATCCGCCACCGCGATCTGATCAAAGCGATCAAGTCAAAAATGTAAGAGCAGCAAGAAGAAATAACAAAGGGCCCATCGAGATGGGCCCTTCTTTTTTTATTGTAACCGTGCTAACCCTGCTCTGCGTGATCGAATTCCGGTAACTGTACTTCGTCTTTTTCCCGGTTGATGGTTTCGGAACCATCGCCTTCCTGGTCGGACATGGGGTTGACATAAGTTTCAGCGATATGCGTGAGGTGTTGATCGGTATCCTCTTCCTCCCAAAGTGTTTCTTCAAGAATGGAAGCCACTTCATCTTCATCCAGCGTTCTCGCCAGCTGCACCAGGCTGCCATAGGTAGCGATCTCATAATGTTCTACTTTCTGGGCCGCAATGATCAGCGCCGCATCACGCGTCATGGTACCGTCTTTGGTTTCCTTGATCAGTGATTTGGCTTCTTCGGTCAGGCCCGACATGGCTTCACATTTCTTGGTCTGCGCTTCACAGCCCAGTAATTTGAAAATCCTTTCCAGCCGCAGTACATGTTTCTGGGTCTGCAGCAGGTGATCTTCAAACGCTTCTTCAAGTTCTGTAGTGGTAGCGGCCTTCTGCAGATCCGGCAAAGTCTGCACCAGGTGTTTTTCGGCCCAGTACATATCCTTCAACAGATCGTAGAACAGTTTTTCGAGGAGTACGGGCCTGTTCTCGGGCTGCTGTTTATTTTTTCCATTCATATCCCGCAGGGAATCGATGGTGCGGGTACTCCTGGTATTCGTGTCCTTTTTCATACTGTTTTCTTTAGTGGTGAAATAATCGATCGGCTAGCGATCATTGCGTGAGCGATCATTGCTCTCGTTCAGCGAGCGACGGCGTTCCTCGCTCATAGAACCAAACCCCTGGCGCGAGCTCCGCTGCTGCGATCCGCCCTGCCAGTCGGTATTGCGGCTCCTGAAGGCGCCGTACCGATCGTTTCCGTACCTGCCCGATTGATTGTTGCGGGATGAACCGTCTTCGTAGCGGTTGCTGGTAGAGCCATATCCGCCGCCGCCATCGCGTGCAGTGTTGTAATTGCCGCGATCCGCATACTGGTCGAAGCTGTTATAGCCGTTGTCTTCTTGTCTGCCGCTGCGGTTGTCGTTGCGATCGTTATCGCGGCGCTCATTCCTGTTGTAACGGTCACGGTCGTATTGATCATTGCGGCCGCCGTTCATTTCATTGTATCCACGGCCATTGCTCCCATTCTGCTGCGGCCGGCCCTGCTGGTTGTACTGCGATCCGTACGAACGCCGGTCACGGTCGTTATCATTCATCATGTCTTCATAATCATCAGAATACCCGCGTCTGTTGTCGTTCCCGCGGCTCTCCCTTCTGTCGTCCTCATTTCCATAACGGTCGCGGCCATATTGATAGTCGTCATGATTTCCGCGGCCGCCGTTCCAGTCATCCCTGCGGGACCTGTCGTAATCATCGCGCTGGCGGTCTCGGCCGTCGCGGTCCTGGTTCCAGTCCTGTGAATACCTGTCCTCCCGGTAATCGGGGCTATTACCGTCATTGAAAAACCTGTTTCCGGATGGGGAATTCCTGTTCCCACCATTTCTTTGATTTTGCATAACTGGTGTTTTTTGGGGTAAGAAAATGGATGCCTCTAATGGGCAAAAAAAACATGCCCGAAAAGCCGGATCGGGGAGGGCTGAACGGGATGATTTTCTGTTGCCAAAATTGCCCATCCGGAAGCCGGAACTTTAGTTGCGAGCTGCGGTGGTGAATGCAAAAAAAGCCCGCACAAGGCGGGCTTAATATTATGTACCAGGATTGTGTTTAGTTCTTTTTCGGAGCAACGGCGGTAGCCGGTTTTGCAGGTACAGGAGCCGCGGTATTTGCTGCGTTGCTTGCAACAGCTTTTACCTCGCCGCCGATAGACAGCACCACTACCGGTGTAGTAGCGGAATTGGTATTCACGGTAACGGTACGGTTAATGGTTCCGAGTGCCGCTGCATTGTAAGTTACCTTGATCGTTCCTTTGGCGCCTGGAGCAATCGCTTCTTTGGTATATTCAGGCACAGTACAACCGCATGAGCCCACAGCACCGGTAATTATCAGCGGCTCTTTCCCCGTATTGGTAAAGGCAAAGTTGTAGGTTACAGGTGTACCCTGCGGGATGGTTCCGAAATCATGCTTTTCAGAAGCAAAGCTGATCACAGAAGATGTACCACCAGTGCTGGGAGCAGTTTGTGCAGAAATAACGCTGGTCATACCCACGGCAACCAGCAGCGTCAGGAATATCTTTTTCATAAATGGTAATTTTGTTATTTGAGGCGGAAAGATAGCTAATTTTTGATTCCTCAAAGCCACCTTAAAGTTTTTTAACCGGTAAACAAGGCTGCTCACCTTAAGTTTAACAGCACTCCCACAATTCAGTGCAATTGGGAGCTCCGCTGCTTTTTCACCACCGCCAGTAATTCCCCGATCTGAACGATATTATCGGAATCAGCGGGCGGGATGGAGATCTGCCAGGCCTGCTCCACCGCGTTGAGCAGGTAAAGCATCTCCCAGTCAACCAGTTGAAGATCCCGTTTAAGTTCTGTTTTTAGTGTGAGGGTGTCAGGGTAGATATTAAGCTTTTGTCTCAACAGTTTCTGTATACTGCTTACGGCTGGTTGCATAACAACGGTTTCGGTTAAATGAATAGAAACACAAATGACCAAAAACGTTGCCAACAATGTACTAAAGCGTTGTTAATATGAGCAGCTAGATATCTTTCCAGTGATCGCCCATCAGTGTTTTTTTGAGCAGGCTCCTTTTTCCGGGGCTGATCCTGTTTTTGTCGGCGGTCTGCTGCTGCCCGTCGATTATTTTTTCCTCGAGCTCAATTTTGGTTTTTTCCGCCTTGATCGCCTGCCGCAACAGGGCAAAGATGCTCATATAAAGATTGGCGATCCATACCAGCGCAAAACCGGCGATCAGGTAACCACGCCAGCCGCTGAACAGCAGCGTATAGCCCGTGATGATCAGAAAAAAGATCGTTACATAGTGACTGAAACAATATTCGCAGGTAAGCATGTAAAAACATTTACGGAGGAACGGACTCCTGTTCTCCTTGCTTTGCCTGGTACAATAGGCGCGCATGCCGCTAAAGATCTCTTCGTGCGTAACTGTCCAGGCCACACAGGCGATGGGTATCGCCAGTACAAAAAGCCAGATGATCTGAGTAGACAACATAAATACTATTGTTTCGTGCAACCGATAAGGATATTGTTTTTTTCAGTGGGTACCGGGGTATACGCATAGCATTGCACGCAGGACGCACCGGTGGAAGCCGTCAGCCTGAAACTGAAAGTTTCGCCCTGCTGGATATTCGCGGGGAAATCGCAGGAATTGGCAACCGTGAATACGTTCTGGTATTCGCGGCCCGATAAACTGTCGCGCCACTGCTTCGCCAACTCAAGTCGGGTATCATCTTTCCCCAACAATTCTACCACCCGCTGGCCGCAGGTGCCTTTTTTGACCAGCCTGCCCTGGTAGCAGGCGCCAGCGATCGATGGGGGTTTTGGGGTGCAATTGGCCAGGCAGCAGCCCAGCAGAAGAATGGTCCATGTTCTTGTCATATCCCCCAGGGTAAAAATCGTATGCCATTTGCGGGGTCCGATCTGATAGGGAACCGGCGGGATATCGCTGCAATGGCTGAAAATCAATGCGTTTCAAAAAAAGCCCGGTTTTT
>JAFBAN010000128.1 GCA_019247775.1 Chitinophagaceae bacterium
TACCGCGAAGTCGCAAGGGCGCGAAATGACCAGTCGTCCTCAGATGAATTGATCCGGAACTATATCCTGCCGGCCTTCAATAAAAAATGATCGGCCCCATCAACGACTCCGCGCTTACTCTGCCTCTTATGTTCCCCGCGGTGAAGAACTCTCCTAAGACCCGGCCCGCTGCCATTTTACCGCAGAGAACATGAGAAGCAGAGTTTACGCAGAGAACCTGTTGTATCTTATCTTGCTCATCCAAAACCATGCTTCATGAGACGAATCGCCTTACTGGGTATTATATGTTGTGCGATGCTTACAGTAACCGCCCAGGACCTGAGTTATTATCTCCCTAAAAACGTCAGCTACGATCCTGCTATTCCTACGCCGAAATCTGTTATCGGCCATGAAGTGGGCGAGTGGCATGTTACCCACGACAGGCTGGTGAATTACATGAAGGCTATCGACGCTGCATCAGACCGGGTTACCCTGCAAACGATGGGCAACACTTATGAAGGTCGTCCGCAGGTACTGCTGGTGATCACCTCGCCCAAAAACCATAAGAATATTGAGTCCATCCGCAAGCAGCACCTGCTGCTGACCGATCCTGATAAGTCGGGCTCGGTCGATATCAGTAATATGCCCATCGTGGTATGGATAGGGCATAGCATCCATGGAAATGAAAGCAGCGGCAGCAATGCCTCGCTGTTGTCCGCGTATTATCTCGCCGCCGCACAAGGCCCCGAGGTAGACAAACTGCTGGATAATGTTGTGGTACTGTTTGACCCTTCGTTCAATCCCGACGGCCTCAACCGTTTCGCCAGCTGGGCCAATACGAATAAGAGCATGACGCCGGTCACAGATCCGAATGCAAGGGAATTTAATGAAATGTGGCCCGGAGGCCGGTTCAACCATTACTGGTTCGACCTCAACCGCGACTGGCTGCCTGCACAACATGTAGAAAGCCGCAACAGGCTGGCTGCCTTCCATGCATGGAAACCGAATATCCTGACAGATCACCACGAGCAGGGCAGCAATGCAAGTTTCTTTTTTCAGCCGGGCGTTCCATCACGCGTAAATCCGAATACGCCCTGGAGAAACCAGGAACTCACCGCCTCGCTGGCGAAATACCATGCAAAATCGCTCGACAGCATAGGCTCGCTCTATTTTACAAAGGAAGGATATGATGATTTTTATTATGGCAAAGGATCAACGTATCCCGATATCAATGGCGCAATTGGCATCCTGTTCGAGCAGGCGAGCAGCCGCGGGCACGCGCAGGAAACCGAGAACGGCATACTCAGTTTTCCGTTTACCATCCGCAACCAGTTCGTAACAGCGCTGTCCACCCTCGAGGGCGCGGTCAACCTGCGAACCCAATTCCTCAGTTACCAGCGCGATTTCTATAAGGATGTGATGAAAGAAGCGGATGCATTTCCCATAAAGGCATATGTGATCGGCGATGAGCTGGACAAGACCCGCACCAATGCATTTGTGGCCATGCTGCTGCGCCACCAGGTAGATATTTATAAATTGAAACAGGATTATACCGCAGACGGTAAAACATTCAAAGCAGGCGGTGCTTATGTGATCCCTACCAACCAGAAGCAGTTCAAAGTGATCAAAACAGCTTTTGAAAAAACGCTGGAATACAAGGATAGTCTCTTCTATGATGTAACGGCCTGGACCCTTCCACTGGCGTTCGGTCTGCCTTATGCCGAACTGAAAACGGCTGCCGGCCTGAACGGGGAGAAGGCCAGCCTTACAAACCTGGATGCCAAGTATTCGGTGGGCGCCCCTGTTAGCCCCTATGCTTTCGCTTTCCGCTGGAATGACCTTAATGCGCCAAAAGTATTGTACCGCTTGCAGGCGAACGGTATCATTGCCAAAGTAGCCACCCAGAAATTCAGGATAGCGGCCAATGGCAGGGAGGAAAGTTTCGATTACGGCACCATTATAGTACCGGTGGGCATGCAAAAAGTGAGGGGCCAGGAGCTGGAGCGGATCATAAACGAGGCGGCGAAAGATGGCGGGGTAGATATTTACGGCATCAGCACAGGGCTAGCCAGCGGCGGCATCGACCTCGGCAGCGCCAGTTTTGTGAACGTTAAAACTCCCAAAGTGATGATGTTCGGCGGTACGGGTACCACTGCAACAGATGTGGGGGAGATCTGGCATCTGCTGGATGTGCGCTACAATATTCCGGTTAGCATTGTGGATGTAGACCGGTTCGGGGCCATCAATCCCGCCAGATACAATGTGATCATCATGCCCTCCGGCAGCTACAGTACCCTGAACAAGCCCGCCCAGGACAAACTCCGCGAATGGGTGAGCGGCGGCGGAACCCTGATAGCCACGGAAGATGCAACTAAGTACCTGTCAACCAACGCGTTCACTAAGGTTTTGTTCAGGCCCGCAGAGGATAAGAAAGACAGTACGCTCCAGTTGCCTTATTACCTGCGGTCAGATGAAACCCGGGCTAAGGAAATGGCAGGTTCCCTTTTCGAGGCCAGGCTGGACCTGACCCATCCGCTCTGTTACGGGTATACCCAACCTACAGTGAGTATTTTCAAGTCTAATATCCTGTTCATGGACCAGAACAATGAACCCTATGACTCGCCGGTCATGTATACGGACAGCCCGCTCCAGAGCGGGTACCTGTACCGTGGGTACAAAAACCTGATCAGGAACACGGCGGCCATTAATATCGATAACCTGGGCCGTGGCAGGGTCATTTCCATGGTAGACAACCTGAATTTCAGGGCATTCTGGCTGGGAACGACGAAATTGTTCATGAATTCGATCTACTTCGGAGACACCATAAGGATGTAGTGGAAGTCTGGAGTTAGGAGTCTGGAGTCTGGAGTTGGGAGTATGGAAGTTGTCCCGCCCGGGGCGGGGATGGAGTTGATTCCGATAAAGAATATTCCAGACTCCTAACTCCAGACTCCAGACTCCCCTGTGGATAACCTTTCGTAATTTCGAATCTTATCCCTGTTTTCCCCAAAAAAAGGCGAAATCGCATGGATAATTAGCTGTTCTTCCTTACCTTTGCATCCCCGAAAAAATCGGACAAAAAACAAGAGTCATGGCAAGAGTATGTCAGGTTACTGGTAAAAAGCCCATTGTTGGAAACAGTGTTTCTCACTCCAACATCAAAACCAAGCGTCGTTTCTTACCCAATTTGCAGAAAAAGCGTTTCTTTTTTGCTGAAGAAGATCGTTGGGTAACCCTGAAAGTGTCTACCGATGCTATCCGTACCATCAACAAGAACGGTTTGAATACCGTGATCAAAGAAATGCGTGCACAGGGCGCCAAGATCTAACTATAACAACGAAAATAATTTACAACAATGGCAAAGAAAGGTAACAGGGTACAGGTGATCCTCGAGTGCACGGAGCATAAGACCAGCGGTCAGCCCGGCACCAGCCGTTATATTACCACCAAGAACAAGAAGAATACCCCTGAGCGTATCGAGCTGAAGAAATTCAACCCGATCCTGAAAAAAGTAACACTTCATAAAGAAATCAAATAACCATGGCAAAAGCAGCTAAAACGGCGATCAAGACCAAAGACCAGAAAGCAGCAGCTGAAGCTAAGAACTGGACAAAAGTGATCAAGGCTGTACGCAGCCCCAAGTCCGGCGCTTACACTTTCAAGGAGCAGATCGTACACAAAGACAAGATCAAAGAATTCCTGGCGGAGAAATAAGTCCTGCCTGATGATGACATACTAAGAAGCTTTCCTTTTGTTGGAAGGCTTTTTGTATTTAGAAACAATTTTAAATCGTTCACATGGGTTTCCTCGATAAGTTATTCGGCATACAGGAGAAAGAAAGCCTGGATGAGGGTTTGCAGAAGACCAAGGAAGGTTTTTTCGCCTCACTCACCAAAGCCATCGCGGGCAAGAGTACCGTAGATGAAAAAGTGCTCGATGATCTCGAAGAGGCACTGGTAGGAGCTGATGTGGGCATGGAAACAACAGTGGCCATCATTAACCGGATAGAGGAGCGGGTGAAGCGGGATAAATATGTGGGCACTTCCGAGCTCAATAAATTGCTGCAGGAAGAGATCGAATCCATACTCGTGGACGCTGCGGAAGCTTCCTATAAAGACTTCAGTCTGCCTGAGGGCAAAAAACCGTACGTGATACTGGTGGTTGGCGTGAATGGCGTGGGCAAGACCACCACCATTGGTAAACTCGCTTACAACTACAAAAAAGCCGGTAACCAGGTGATCCTCGGCGCTGCCGATACATTCCGTGCGGCGGCTGTTGACCAGTTAACGATCTGGAGCGAAAGGGTAGGCGTGCCAATTGTGAAGCAGGCTATGGGCTCCGACCCGAGCGCTGTAGCATACGACACCGTATCGAGCGCCGTGGCGAAGCATGCGGATATCGTTATCATCGATACGGCAGGCCGTCTTCACAATAAAGCGCACCTGATGGAAGAGCTGGGTAAGATCAAGAGAGCTGTTCAGAAAGTAATTCCCGATGCACCGCATGAAGTAATGCTGGTACTCGATGGTTCTACCGGCCAGAATGCGGTGGAACAGGCACGACAATTCATCGCTACCACCGATGTGTCGGCCATCAGCATCACCAAACTCGATGGTACGGCAAAAGGGGGAGTCGTATTAGCCGTTGCCAGCCAGTTCAGGATACCTGTAAAATATATCGGCGTGGGAGAGAAGATCAGCGACCTGATCATTTTTGACAAACACGAGTTCGTGGACAGCCTTTTTTCATTGAAAAAAAATTAGAAGGACCAGTTTCCTGATTATTTATGCGACATCTAACCGCAAAGGCGCGAGGTCGCAAAGGTTCGCGAAGAAATTCGTTGCGTTCCCTCGCGTCATTGCGCCTTTGCGGTTAGATCGATGCTGTTCTAAAACGTATATCTTACGCCTATTCCTCCCCATCCGCCTTCGAAATAGTTATAGCCGATGAAGTTGAAGGAAGGCTGCCAGTCGAAGCTGAGATTGAGTGGGGCGCCCTGGATCTTGTAGTCGAGGCCGATCACCCCATCTACGCCGATGGCCATGCCGGCATTGCGGGTGGGATATTTGGTTTTCCAGGTATCGCTCCAGATACCCATATGAGCGCCGCCGCCGATATACCATTTCAATCCTTCCACGCTGTTGATATTGTTGTGCAGTTCATAGAGCCCGGTGAGCCGGAACCCATCGCCTGAAAAATAGCCCAGGCCCTCAAAAGCTTTGTTGGGCTGGAAGAAATGTTTGACGGTAATTGCGCCCGGATAAACCTTAACGCCCAGGGCAGTGCGGTAATCGGAACCTTCATTCATCTGGGCAGAAGCCGTTACCGCGATGATCATTACTACTGCGAGTGCCGAAAATCGTTTCATAAGTTTCATGTGTAGAGTGGTTTCGGATTATTAACAGAAAACTATGCCAATGCCCGCAGCAGGCTGCCCAAAGAATAGTTAAGGTTAATGTTGGATTATCATTTAGGTTTGTAACATGCACAGTTTTAAGGAACTGGTAACAGATTTCGGAGCCCGCTTCGCTACCCGGCATTTTCCGGCGGCGCCCGCCAGCCTGTATGAGCCGGCCGAATATTTTCTTTCCTGGGGCGGCAAGCGCATCCGGCCAGTGATGTGCCTGATGGGGAATGAGCTTTTCGGAGATATCCAGCCGGATACCTACGAAGTGGCCACGGCCATCGAGCTGTTCCACAATTTTACGCTGATACACGACGATATCATGGACCAGGCCCCGCTGCGCCGCGGCATGGAAACCGTGCATATGAAATACGGTTCCAATACCGCACTGCTCACCGGCGATGTGATGATGATCCGCGCTTACGAACATCTCAACACCATCAGCGGCCATTATCTTTCACGCATCATTCAGCTTTTCAACAAAACAGCCAGGGAAGTTTGCGAGGGGCAGCAACTGGACATCGATTTCGAGACCATGCCGGATGTTTCGATGGATGCTTATCTCCAGATGATAGGTCTCAAGACTTCAGTGTTACTCGCTGCCAGCCTTGAAATGGGCGCCATCATCAGCGGTACCAGTGAGGGCAACTGCAGGCATATTTATGAGTTTGGCAAGAACCTGGGCATCGCTTTCCAGGTACAGGATGATTACCTCGACGTTTTCGGCGACCCCGAAAAATTCGGGAAGGAAACAGGAGGTGATATCCGCCAGAATAAAAAAACATTTTTACTGCTCCACGCGATGGAAGTTGCAAACGCAGACCAGAAACAGCAGCTGCAGCAACTATTGCAGACCGAAGCACCCGGCAAAGTGCAGGCCGTGCTCCAGATATTCAAAGCCTGTAATGCGGATGCATGGGCTGTTGAGCTCAAAGAAAAATACCTGCAAACCGCGTTGCATCATCTCGATGAAATAGCCGTTCTCTCTTCCCGGAAAAAACCCCTGCTCGAGCTGGCGGAATTTCTGGTGCAGCGGGAATATTGAGAGGTCGTGAGACGTGAGGCGTGAGGCGTGAGACGGGAGATATGATATATCAGGTTATAATGATCGGGTCCGCGCAGTTGCCCATTCACCATTCACACCTCACGTCTCACGCCTCCCACCCCCGATTGCCGATCTTTCCTTAGCTTTAGCCTTCAACCAACACCCTGTCTATGGCCGGTTCTCTTTTCAGGAAAAAATCGATCGATAAAATTGTAGCGGATTCGGAAGCCGGCCTTGGCGATGGCCATGGCGCGGGGCTGCGCAAGGTATTGGGTGTGCGGGACCTTACTTTTATGGGTATTGCGGCTGTGGTGGGCGCCGGGATCTTTTCAACCATCGGTACGGCTTCTTTCAATGGGGGGCCGGGTATCGTTTTCCTGTTCGTTATTACGGCCGTTACCTGCGGCTTCAGCGCGCTATGCTATGCGGAGTTCGCGAGCAGGGTGCCTATTGCGGGCAGCGCTTATACCTATGCCTATGTATCATTCGGCGAACTGGTGGCATGGATCATCGGCTGGGCCCTGATACTTGAATATGCGATCGGAAATATTGTGGTGGCGATCAGCTGGAGCGGGTATTTCAATAACCTGCTCGAAGCATTCCATATCGGTCTGCCGGGATGGCTCACCACTAATACCGCCAATGCCCAGGCAGGTTATGAAGAAGCGATGTCGGCACTGGCTTCCGGACATGCACTGGAAACCCTGGGCAAGAATGCACGAATGGGTTATGATGCCATCATGCATGCGCCGGTGATCGGTGGCTGGAAATTCATCATCAACCTGCCGGCATTCATTATCGTATTCCTGATCACCATCCTCGCCTATATCGGCATCAAGGAAAGCAAGAAGAGCACCAATTTCATGGTGATCTTTAAAGTGCTGGTGATCATTTTCGTGATCGTGATCGGTTTCTTTTATGTGGATACCACCAACTGGAGCCCTTTTCTGCCGAATGGTTTTGGCGGCGTGCTGGCCGGGGTATCGGCGGTATTCTATGCTTATATCGGATTCGATGCCATCTCCACCACGGCGGAAGAATGTAAGAATCCGCAGCGCGATCTGCCGAGAGGAATGATCTATTCATTGCTGATCTGTACAGTGCTTTATATCCTCATCGCCCTGGTACTGACGGGCATGGTCAAATACACCGAACTGAAAGTGGACGATCCGCTGGCTTATGTGTTTCAAAAACTGCATCTCAATAAGATCGGCTATCTGATCTCGGTCAGCGCCGTGGTGGCCACTACCAGTGTACTGCTGGTCTTTCAACTGGGACAGCCGCGGATCTGGATGAGCATGAGCCGGGACGGATTATTGCCGAAGCGTTTTTCGAAAGTGCATCCGAAATTCCATACACCTGCGTTCGCAACGATCGTTACCGGGCTGATGGTGGGCATACCATCGCTTTTCGCCTCCAGCAGCACGATGACGGATCTGACAAGTATCGGCACTTTGTTTGCATTCGTGCTGGTCTGCTTTGGCGTACTCGTATTGCCGAAACTCAACAGGGCGAACAATAAAAATGCATTCCGTCTTCCCTATATCAATGGCAAATACCTGATACCGCTGCTGGTTGCGGTTGCCGTATTCCTGTTCCGCGGGCGGATCAGCGATGCGTTCTCCAATGCCAGTTCGGAAAGCTACCAGGAGATCCTGTTCCTTGTATTTATGCTCATCGCCATTGTAACCGCGGTGCTGAGCTTTCTGCGCGATTATTCCGTGATCCCTGTGGTCGGTGCCCTCAGTTGTCTCTATCTGATGATCGAGATCCCCCCAAAGAGCTGGCTCTGGTTCTTCAGCTGGATGGCGTTGGGATTGTTGATCTATTTCCTGTACGGACGGTCCCGCAGCAAGCTTGCGGCCTAGGTTTCGCTAAGAGTGTACAGGAGAAAAAGAGTGGATCGAAGAGACCCCTCCTCGGCTCTTTTTCTCCTGTACACTCTTAGCGAAACAAGTTCTGCGGTTTGCGACCGGCCTGGGAAAAAATCCAGCCACCCTTCTTTTCTTCTTCCACTCCGTTTTTCTTTTATCATATTTTTGCAGCTATGAAGTACCAGGTGGGAGACGAGATCATTGTGCTGCACAGCAACGAAGAGGGCCGGGTAGTAGAGATCATGAGCGATAAAATGGTAATGATCGAGGTCAGGGGTGTGAAATTTCCCGCCTATATGGACCAGATCGATTTTCCTTATTTCCAGCGCTTCACCAAAAAGAAACTGCTTCCGGAGAAAAAGCCGGAACCGAAAGTATATATCGACCAGGTACCTAAGGAAAAACCCAGGCCTAACCAGATCCAGGTAGCGGACGGTGTCTGGCTTTCCTTTATTCCCAAATTTTCGCTCGACGATTTTAACGATGAAGTGGTGGAGTTGCTGAAGATCCACCTGGTCAATAAAACCGACAGGGCCTATAAGTTTGTGTATACCCAGCAGCTGCTCGGCCGTACGGAATTTGAACTGGTTAACGAGGTGATGCCTTTCCATGATTTTTACCTGCACGATATTGCTTTTGAAGCGGTAAATGATTCACCCTCTTTTGCGTTTGATTTCTCACTCGCTACACCTGAAAAAAAGAAAGCGCCCCATTTTGAAACGAACCTGAAACTGAAACCGAAGCAGGTATTCAGGAAGATCGAGGAGATGAAGGAGAGCAACGAGCCTTCTGTTTCTTATCAATTATTCAAAGTCTATCCAGATAAGGCCGAGGATAATACCCTCGATATCGGCTCGCTGGCCAGTAAGGGATTTAAAATTTACGATGCATCAAAAGCCAGGCAGCACCTGGAACCCGCCCGTTCGGTAGTTGACCTCCATATAGAAAAACTGAGCAATAGCTGGGGATCGCTCAGCAATCTCGAGATCCTTTCCATGCAATTGCATGAATTTGAAAAATGGTTCGACCTTGCGATCGCCCACCGACAGCCCTCGCTGATCGTGATCCATGGCGTGGGGGCGGGAAAACTGCGGGACGAGATCCACGACATAGTTAAGACCCGCCGGGAAGTAAAGAATTTCATCAACCAGTACGATCCCAGGTTTGGGTACGGGGCAACTGAAATTTTCTTTCAATACTAAGGTCAGTTCATCCTCTTTGCGTTCCCTGTGTACCTTTGCGTTCTCTGCGATACCATAGAGTTGCAAATGTAGTAACGCAAGGAACGCAGAGAATGCTGGGAATATTTGCATCAGAACTTATAGCTCAAGGTTGCCACCAGCTGGCGTGGTGGGATGGGGTTGATACTATAGTTCTCATGCGTGTAATAGTTGAGTGTATTTGCCAGGTTCGAGATCTTAGCGATCAACCCCAGCTTTTTGTAAGTATAGCCCGCCGAAAGATCCAGCACAGTAAATCCGCTTACTTCAAATAACCTGTTGTAATTCTGGGCTTGTCCCTTGGTGTTGTTGAACCCGGCATACCTTGGTCCCGTGTAATGCAGCGACCCGCCGAGCTTCCACGAGCCCCGGCTGCAAAATACAGATGCATTGGCAGTGCTGCCCACAGAATTCTGCAGACGCTCGCCTTCGATAAAATTCCCTTTTGCATCCGGCGTTCGCGTATAGCGGATAAAGTTATAGCTGTAACCCGCCAATATGCTCAGTCCATGGAGCGGATTGGCAGAGATATCTATTTCCACCCCATCACTTTTGGTCTGGCCTGTCAGTGCCTTAAGGCTTGTATTGCTATTGGGTGTAATGCCGTCTGCAAGATACAGCGCGGTCTGGGCGAGGTTGTTGTTGACGATCCGATAGACCGTCATGTTGGCCGTCAGGATGCCTCTGAACAGATCGTTTTTGATACCTGCTTCATACTGATCGATCACCGAGGGCGAAAGCGCATTCCCGAACACATCGGTACCACTGTTCACCGTAAAAGAATTGGCGTATGAAATAAACAGACTGGTATTTCCCGTTGCCCGGTACACAAGCCCGGCCCGGGGCGAGAATGCTTTATCTGTTTTAGCAGCACTCTGCGTTGCAGTACCGGCGACCAGGTCGGTGGTGGTTGCCGGCCTGGCATCCTGAACAGACCAGCGCACACCCAACAGCAGTTTCCATTTGTCTGTCAGACTCAGCAGATCCTGTGCGTAGATGCCGAAGCGGATCGTTGGGGTCGTTACCATTTTTGTCTCGGACGCAGCCGGTATATCTGTTCTTGCTTTGAATTTATCCGGGTTGAGGATATTGATCGTATCGTATACCGTCGGCTGGTTGTAACTGTATGTAGTCGTATAGTATTTATCCGCATCCATCCCGGCGAGCAGTGTATGTTTGATCTTTCCGGTGTTGATCTTGCCGGTAATATTTACCTGCGCCACATAATAATCCTCCATATTCTTTGCGCGGTTCAATGGCCGGGCAAGATCGCCATTGGCGAGCGCCTGTATCCTTTCAGTTGAATAATAATCGCGGTTATATTCCTGGTAAGATGCGGATGCGGAGAAGTTCCATTGTTCGTTGATGCTGTGCCTGAGCAATGCATTGAGTCCCAGCTGATGCGTTTTCGCGTATTGCCAGGGTGTTCCGAAAAAAGCAGCTCGCGCCACATCGGGGATACTGGTATTGGCAATAGAGCCGATGCCGAAATCGGGTGTGAAATTGTGCGCGAGATAGTCGCCCTGTATGATCAGTTCAGTATACTTTCCCGGCTTGAACAGCAAAGATGGATTAATATAGTATCGTTCGGAATGCACCTGATCGCGGTAGCTGCCTGCAGCTTCAAAACTTCCGTTAATGCGATAGGCAATTGTGGAGGATACCGGTCCGTACAGATCTACCGCTGGTTTGAACAATCCATAACTTCCAGAACGCAGGGTCAGCCCGGCTCCGGGAGTGAATTTTGGCGTTTTGGTTACCAGGTTGATCACGCCACCCGGCGCCAGATTGCCAAAGAGGATTGCGGCACTTCCTTTGAGTACTTCCACCCGTTCCAGAGAACTCATTTCAGGCATCGCACCTGAATTGATCCGGGCGCCGTCCTTGAATAAATTTGCACTGCCGAGACCATAGCCCCGCGCTGAAATATTTTCCTGGCTAGCGCCTCGGGCGCTGGCGAGATAAACGCCATTCACATTTCGCAATGCATCACTGAGGCGCTGCACCTGCTGGTTGTCGAGCATACCTTTTTCAATGATGCTGATCGCCTGCGGCAGATCCATAGCGGCTATGCCTGATTTACCGATGGCGACCGGCTTATCATTTGCTGTGCGTCGGGCATTCACAATTACTTCGTTCAGTTGTTCCGCCGATTCCAGCAGGCTGAAATCTTGCGGCGTACTACCATCAGCCCCGATATGTACTTGCTTGTGCACGGTCTGCAGGCCTTCACAGGAAATCGTAAGGGTATATATTCCCGTATCGATATTCCTCAGAGAATAGTAACCATCCTCCTGGGACATAGTGATCCGGTTAAGGGATAGTATGGTAACCGTTACGTTTGCAACAGGCCGCCCGTCGGCAGTAGTGATCTTTCCTTTGATATGTCCTGTCTGCGCCCGGCCAGATATTGATATAAATAAAAAAGCAAGTGATATGATCCTGTTCATGGCTGATTTTAATTTGCCGCGAAGAAAGACCAGGAGAAGATCAGAATCAGCCCGGATTGGGAAATGATGTTACGGGATCGGGAAATCAGGATTTTGGAATTTTGGAACTTCGAAATTTCGAAATCGTCCAATCGCGTCAGCAATTCCAAAATTTCGAAATCCCAAAATTCCCAAATAGCAATTCCGTACCTTTGTCTCCCACAACCCGAGCTATCGCTCCCCGTTTCGGCGGGGGGAGGAAAGTCCGGACAGCGCAGAGCAACCCACCGGTTAAGCGCCGGCCTCTCAACGCAGCAATGCGGGCGGAGAGAGAAAGTGCCACAGAAAATAACTACTTCTCCCCACAGTAGTGTGGGGAGAAGAAAAGGTGAAAATGTGAGGTAAAAGCTCACAGTAAAGGCTGGTAACAGCCGTTACGGGTAAACCTTGGGTGCTGTAATGCCATGTATAGGACCGCCTGAGGGCTGCTCGCCCGAGGTCCAGGGTAGGCAGCATGATCCTGGCAGTAATGCCCGGGCCAGATAAATGATAGTTTAGAAACAGAATCCGGCTTACGAGGTTGTGTTTTTTTTAGCTGTTAGTCTTTAGTTATTAGCTTTTAGCAAGAATGTTCGCTAAAAACCGATAGGTAAACACTAACAGCTTATTTTTGCGGCATGACACAGGAACAGATCAAATCTATGAGGGACCGCGTAGTTGTCCTGAGGAGGTTTCTTTGACGTCGAGAACCGCAATTATAAAGTAGAAACTGATCGCCAGCTCTCGCTTTCGCCGGGCTTCTGGGATGATAATTCCCGCGCCACGGCCATCATGAAAGAAATCAAGGTGAATGAATACTGGTTGAAACTCTATAAGCAGGTAGATACTGCTGTGGAGGATTTTGCCGTATTGTTCGATTTCTGGAAAGCCGGCGATGCCACCGAAGAAGAAGCACGTGCTGCCTATGAACAGGCGCTGGCACAGATCGAAGACGCGGAGTTCAAGAGTACGCTGAATAAACCTGAAGACGAATTGCCGGCGGTATTGCAGATCAACCCGGGTGCAGGCGGTACGGAAAGCCAGGACTGGGCCGAGATGCTGCTGCGCATGTACCGGATGTATGGCGACAAGCAGGGCTGGAAAATGACGGAGATCGATTTCCAGGAAGGGGATGGGGCCGGCATCAAGAGCGCTACCATCCAGTTCGACGGCGATTTTGCTTATGGATTCCTGAAAGCCGAAAGCGGCGTACACCGGCTGGTGCGTATCTCACCGTTCGACAGCAATGCGAGAAGGCATACTTCATTCGCTTCTGTATATGTATATCCGTTGATCGATGACAGTATCGAGATCAATGTAAACCCGGGCGACCTGGAATGGGCGTTCTACCGGAGCGGCGGCAGCGGCGGGCAGAACGTGAACAAGGTAGAAACTGCTGTTCGCCTGAAACATATTCCCAGCGGTATTATCGTAGAATGCCAGCAGGCCCGTACCCAGGGCGAGAACAGGGAGCTTGCGCTCAAAATGCTGAAGAGCCGCCTGTACGAGGAGGAGCTGCGTAAACGCCAGGAAGCGATCGACGCCAGCAATGCAAACAAGAAAAAGATCGAATGGGGCAGCCAGATCCGCAGCTATGTATTCCATCCCTACAAAATGATCAAGGATCACCGCACCGACTATGAGGTCGGCAATATCGGGCCGGTAATGGATGGAGAGCTGGATGGCTTTATCAAGGCTTACCTGATGATGGAAAAAAGCTAAAGAGTTGGGAGTTGAGAATTATGAGTTCAGAGTTGGATCATTTCTCCAAATCACTCATCACTTATAACTCATAACTCTCAACTCTCAACTCATAACTCTTAACTGGTGCTGGTAATGTACCGCACCAGGCTCCGTTTCGCGATAGGCAATAAAGTTTCTTCCATGGGAATACTCAATTCTGTTTCCACTGCGTATACGGCGGGGTTGGGCAGATCGGAGCGGTTGCGGATCAGCTGGGCCTTGATGTTGGGATAAGTGTTTACGAAGTTGCGCTGCCATACATCCACGAATTCCGTTTTGATGCTGCGGTATTTTTCGTCGTGTTTCTCAAAAATACTCAACCGGTACTGGTACACCCAGGTGTTCCTGCAGCTTCCTTCGCAGAGCAGGAAATAACCTTCATTATGGTCCAGGGGCATAATGCCCACGGGTTCGATAGTAAGTTTGTTCTCTACGAATTCATAGATCTCGCTGCCGGCGGTGATCGATTTTTTCATGGTGGAAGACGCATAGTTGATGATATCTTCCAGTTCCTGCATCAGTTCGTCGTCCTCTACAAGCGATTCATATAATAACTGCAGTCTTTCCAGGTCGATACCGGTCAGTTTTTTCGGGAACTGCTCCTGCAGGTATTTTTTGTTCTCGCGGAAAGCTACCAGGTTATTGTAGTGAAAGATCAGATCGGAGAGCTGGGGGTATAATTTCCGTTCGCAGAAGTATTTTCCGATCTCCTGCAGGTAGGCCAGTAAAGTATATTTTTTCAGCTCGAAATCAATATACCCATCGGCAAACCAGGTCTGTGATAAGGTTTTCATATCGATCCTTTGATTTATTGAATTTACTTATAGGACAATGCAAAGCATCGTTTTGTTTACTAACAGTATGTGAAAAACTATGCCAGCGATGCTGCCAGAGACATATACCCCAAAAATAAAAAAAGGGGACATGCTCAGTCGAGGGCACTTGGATGCCGCTCGCGGCCGCTTTTGAACTCGGCAAGCGTAAAGATAAAATTGAGCTGCAGATAATTTTTCCAGGTCTGTACTGTTCCTGAATTGTCGAAACGGTTGATCAGTCCGCCAAGTATTGTCAGCCTGTCATTAAACTGATAGCCGAAACCGCCGAAGATCCGGTTCTGTTCAAAATAGGGGCCTTCATTGGTCACGAATATCTCGTTGAACACACTCGCATACCATGTGCCGGCTTCGATCACGCGATGGTGAAAGGGCAACAGTGCATTCAGCCTGTACCGGAAGCGGTTCCTGTAGCCGGCGGAAGTGAAACGTTGTTCTATCCGGTACCGGTGCTCGAGTTTCAGCCTGCCGATATTGTTATTGAGGACGAACTGCTCCCAGATCCGGAATTCGTCATTGATTTTCGGGTCTTTGAAGTCGCCCTCGGGCTGGTAGGTTACATAGTGGCCTATAGCCGCCAGTATGGAACCATTGGTAGGGAAATTGTAGCCTATACCACCCTTGTATTCGTAATAGCTGAAATCGTGCACGAACTGTTGCGAACGAAGTTGCGCTTCGAAATACGCGTTCCAGTTTTTACTGAAACTCATTTTGCCGCTGATGACGTTCCAGGTGCCCAGGCCGTCGGTCTGCGCGCCGGCCCGGCATACAATAAACAAAGCCATCACCAGGATGGCTTTCGATAAAATTCTTCTGCAGTTAGAGCTCGCTACTTTCATTGGCTAGCAGATCATAAATACTGGAACCATTGCTTATTCTGATCCCATTTTTCGAATTCCCGGGCCACTTCAGACAGAAATCCCGCACCAAGACTGCCGTCAACGATGCGGTGATCATAGCTCAGCGACAGATACATCATGTGCCGGATACCGACCGTGTCGCCATTGCTTGTTTCGATCACCACGGGTCGCTTTTTGATCGCGCCCACAGCCATGATGGCTACCTGCGGCTGGTTGATGATCGGCGTTCCCATCAGGCTGCCGAAAGTGCCTACATTGGTAAGCGTGAAAGTGCCGCCCTGGGTATCTTCCGGTTTCAGCTTGCCATTGCGTGCGGCATCGGCGAGATGGTTTACGGCTTTACTCAATCCAACAATATTCAGCTGATCGGCGCCCTTGATCACAGGCACGATCAGGTTGCCGCTGGGCAAAGCAGTAGCCATGCCGATATTAAGGTCTTTCTTGATGATGATCCTGTCTCCATCCAGTGAGCAGTTGATCAGTGGGTAACGCTTCATTACATTCACCAAGCACTCTACGAACATGGGCGTGAATGTGAGCTTGGTGCCTTCGCGTTTTTCGAATTCGTCCTTCACTTTCTGCCGCCACATCACCATATTGGTTACATCGGCTTCTGCAAAGCTTGTCACATGCGGACTTGTCTGCACGCTGTCTACCATGTGTTTGGCGATCAGTTTACGCATCCTGTCCATCTCCATGATCTCCGTAGCGCCGCTTAATACCACTTTTGCAGGGTCGGCCAGTTTGCCCGAAGTCGATACTGCAGCCGGCATCGGTGTTTGTTCTGCCGGCTCAGGCGTTGCGATGCGGGGAAGGATCACCGGTCTTTCAGCCGGTGCTGCCGGCGATGCGGTTGCTGTCTGCGCGCCTGGTCTTCTGTCGGCCACATACTGGAGAATATCTTTTTTGGTAACCCGGCCTTCATTGCCTGTGCCGGGAATGTTTTCCAGTTCAGCCATCGGGATCCCTTCGCTGTTGGCGATATTGAGTACGAGCGGTGAATAAAAACGATTGCCGCCTGTCTTTGCAGGCTCTGCAGTTTTTTCAGCAGCCGCAGGTGTATAAGGTACTTCGGCCGCCGCAGGCTCTTCCTGTTTCGGCTGCTCCGGTTCGGGCATCGAGTAGGGGGTGATCGTTTCGGCGGGCATTACCGGAGCCGGTTCGGGAACAGGCGCAGTGGCAACCGGAATTTCAGTTGCGGCCGGAGCAGGCCCGGCATCGGAACCATTCAGGCTAATGCGGGCGATCACCGTACCGATCGGAACCACATCGTTGATATTGTATAGTATTTCGGCAATGGTACCTTCTGCCGTGGAAGGTACTTCGCTGTCAACTTTATCGGTAGCAATATCCAGCACAGTCTCATCCTGCTTCACGGGATCGCCCACTTTCTTATGCCATTTGAGAATGGTCGCTTCCATGATACTCTCGCCCAGTTTGGGCATCACCAGTTCAGCCATTGCCATACTATCGTACTGTTTTGTGTGGATGAGGTTACCCTCTTTAACTAACAACTGTTTGCAACCGGGCAAATGTATACTTTCTTGTATACTTTCTGCGGGGTTTTTATGCAGGATTACCAGCAATAAAGATACGCAAAAGGTTCAATGCCTGGTAGGCGGTCATCTCTATGTTCCGGGTGCGGTCGTAGCGGAAATTGAACTGCCGCGTAAGCATTCCTCCGGCGCCGGCCACAGCC
The DNA here is from genome assembly GCA_019247775.1 of Chitinophagaceae bacterium. Lineage (GTDB taxonomy): Bacteria > Bacteroidota > Bacteroidia > Chitinophagales > Chitinophagaceae > Sediminibacterium. The sequence goes on from JAFBAN010000128.1 coordinate 17,126, forward strand.
ACCCAGACCAGTCCGACCGGCTTTTCAGCAGAGCCGCCATCAGGACCCATGATGCCGCTAACGGCAATGGAATAATCGGTTCCCATCAGTACACGCACTTCAGCTGCCATTTGCCGAACGGTTTCTTCGCTGACGGCGCCTTTGGTCTGCAGTGTCGTTTCCGGCACATGCAGTATCTGCTGTTTGACGGCGTTATCATAACTCACTACACTGCCTTTATAGTAGGCCGAAGCGCCGGCATGACGGGTGAGTAAATGGGCAATATATCCGCCGGTACAACTTTCAGCGGTTGCCAGGGTTTTGCCTGAGCTGATGAGCAGGCGGCTCACTGCCGATTCCATCGGGATATCTTCATCGATCACCAGGTGCGCTTTCACCCGTTCTTTCAGCTCGTCAAAATAAGTGTCGAGCTCTGTACCGAGTGATGCTTTATCTGTTCCAAATGCAGATAAACGAAGCCGCACCATTCCATAATTAGGCAGATAGGCAAGTTTGAGATGGGCGGGGAGTGTTTCTTCAAGATCCTGAATCAATTCGGCCAGAAAGGATTCGCCTATACCTGCCGTAAGCAGGGTGCGGTGTTCCACAAAACCTGTATTGAACAATTGAGGTATCAGGGGCAATACCTGGTGTTCCATCAGCCATTTCATTTCGTGCGGCACACCGGGCAGGGAAACGAATACTTTTTCATCTTTCCTGAACAGCATTCCGGGTGCTGTGCCGCGTTCGTTCTTCAGCACGGTGCAGGTATCGGGAACTTCGGCCTGCTTCGCATTGCGATCGATCATCGGGCGATCCAGTTTCCGGAAGATCCGGGTAATATGATCGAGCGTGGGCTGATGCGTCACCATTTTCCCTCCGAAATATTCGCAGAGCAGTTGCTTGGTAATATCATCTGCAGTGGGGCCGAGGCCGCCGGTGATCAGAATCAGTGAAGCTTTTTTGCTTTCTTCGTCAAGTGCAGTCCAGATCTCGTCCCACACATCGCCCACCGCTACGCGCCGCCTTACCAGGATGCCCATTTTGTTAAGCTCCTGCGCCATCCAGCTGCTGTTGGTATCTACCACCTGGCCGATCAGTAATTCATCACCGATGGTGATAATGGATGCGAAAACTTTTTCCATGATTGCCGCCTTTGCTGCAAAGTAAATACCAATCATGGAAAAGAATTCATAGTTTCTGGGTTTATTGATTTACTTAGTAGTAATGGGCAGCAATTAAACTTAAAACTATTTACAATGAAAAAATATCTGATTGTCATTTTCTGCTTGTTTGGTGCCTTCAGATCCTGGTCGCAAACCGCGCAGGACAGGAAAGACGTTGAAAGGGCCATGTTGGATTATATCGAAGGTTTTTACGAGGGAGATACGGCTAAGCTTGCAAGAAGTGTAGCCGACTATTCCGTGAAATACGGGTACTGGAAAGACGATAAATCCGGCAAATATGCCGGTGAAGCGATGAGTCACAAGGAAATGATGGATTACGCGATCGGCATAAAAGCGAAGAACCGTCAACGAAAACTCACTCCGCTCGAAAAAACAGAGATATTTGAAGTACAGGAAACTATTGCCAGCGGAAAAGTGACGGCATGGTGGGGAATAGATTATATCTTGCTGGAGAAGATCAATAACAAGTGGATGATCCGGATGGTTTTGTGGCAGGGGCCCATTGCCACCGTCAAATAAGCAACATGAGAAAAATTTACGGGTTCGCCTGCCTGCTATGCTATTGCTCTATGCTGCAGGCACAGGGTATTAATGAAAGATTGCGGCTGGCTTCTGATAAATTACTGGCCGATAGTCAACTCAAACACGGCATCCTCGGCCTCTGTGTAGTAAAGAGCGAAACAGGTGAAAAAATATTTGAAGTAAATGCACAAACCGGTTTAGCTCCAGCCAGTTGTCAGAAAACCATTACCAGCGCCGCGGCAATGGAGATCCTGGGACCATCGTATCGTTACCAGACTGTCCTGGGGTATACGGGAACGATCGGTCGCGGCAGTTTAAACGGGGATCTTATACTGATCGGCAGCGGAGACCCAAGCCTGGGCAGCTGGCGCTACGATTCCACTAAAGAGGCAAAAGTATTAGGCAGTTGGATGAGTGCGCTTCAACAGCAGGGCATTCGTAAGATAACGGGCAACCTGGTTGGGTATAATGGTAAATGGGAAACCGAAACCCTGCCCGGCGGCTGGATCTGGGACGATATGGGCAATTACTACGGCGCCGGAAGTGCCGCGCTCAACTGGCGCGAAAATCAATACGATCTGGTAATGCGCTCGGGCAATACGGTTGGCGACACTGTTGAGATCGTTGCCATGAAGCCCAAACCTTTTGATGTGCGGTTGCGGAGCCAGGTGCTCGGCGCTGCAAAAGGCACAGGTGATAATGCCTATATCTACCTGCCGCCGTTCAGTCACGAGGGTGTCGTACGCGGCACGATACCCATTGGCGAGAGCTCATTTGCTATTTCCGGCTCTTTTCCTGATCCGGCCATGCAGGTGGTGGCCAGTTTTCATCAGCAACTCGATTCCGCCGGTATTGCCCCCAAACATTTTCTGGTTTCCGATCAGAAAGCGCCGCCCGCTTATCAGTCGTTGCTTGTATACCAGTCGCCAACATTCGATAGCCTGAATTACTGGTTCCTTAAACGCAGCATCAACCTGTATGGTGAGGTATTTGTAAAGACGATCGCGTATGAAAAGACCGGCTTTGGGTCGGCCGATGAAGGTCTGAAGCTGATCAGGCAGTTCTGGAAAGAGCGGGGCATTGAAACTTCTGCGCTGCATATGATCGATGGCAGCGGACTATCCCCGCAGAACCGGGTTACTGCCGATGCGCTGGTGAAAGTGCTGCAATATGCCCGAAGCCGCCCCTGGTTCCATTATTATTACGATGCCCTGCCGGTATTCAACCAGATGAAACTGAAAAGCGGCACCATCGGCGGCGCCAAGAGCTTTGCGGGATACCATACT
>JAFBAN010000041.1 GCA_019247775.1 Chitinophagaceae bacterium
CTCGATGCAATGCCTGCAGTTGAAACGCTTCCTGTTACTGATAACCCTGCATTCACTGTAGCACCGCCATTGGAGACCAGCGATTGGGCCGTGATCGTACCTGTGGTGGTAAGGTTACTGCTGCCCAGGTTAATGCTGGTGGGATTGAAACTGCCTGTTACTGCCAGGTTGCCGCCAACAGATGCATTGCCTGTTGCGGTCAATGCACCACCGGTGATACTTCCGCTCGATGCAATGCCTGCAGTTGAAACGCTTCCTGTTACTGATAATCCCGCATTCACTGTAGCACCGCCATTGGAGATCAGCGACTGGGCCGTGATCGTACCTGTGGTGGTAAGGGTACTGCTGCCCAGGTTAATACTGGTAGGATTGAAACTGCCTGTTACTGCGAGGTTACCGCCAACAGATGCATTACCCGTTGCGGTCAAAGCACCGCCGGTGATGCTGCCGCTGGATGCAATGCCTGCTGCTGAAACCGTTCCGGTAGCGGTAAGTCCTGCACCTGCAGTGATGCCGCCGGAGGATATTAACGATGCAGCGCTCTGGGTGCCGCTGGTAGTGATATTACCGGCCACTGCTGCATTCGTTGTTGCTAATGATTGTGTGCTGACCGTACCGGTAGTAGTAAGACCGCCGCCGCCCAGGTTGATACTGGTAGGATTAAAGCTGCCTGTTACCACAAGGTTACCACTAACAGATGCATTACCCGTTGCGGTCAAAGCACCGCCTGTAATACTGCCGCTGGACGCGATACCTGCAGCAGAAACAGTACCGGTGGCAGTAAGCCCGCCGGTATTGACCCCAACACTTGCAGAAATATTTGCGGTTGTTACTGTTGTTGTACTGAGAGCACCTGAGCTTACATTACCTGTGGTAGAGAAATTGCCTGATCCCAGATTGATACTGGTAGGATTAAAACTTCCTGTTACGATAAGGTTGCCGCCCACCGCCGCATCGCCGGTAGTAGTAAGCGCAGCGCCGGTGATGGCGCCGGTAGAGATCAACCGCTGCCCGGACACTGTGCCGGTGGTCGTCAGGTTTCCGCCCACACTTGCGCCATTGGTAACAGCCAGGTGGGCCGTACTGGCAGTTCCTGAAACTGTCAACGCACTCAATGCGCCCAGCGCCGTGATACTGGCCTGCGAGCCTGATGATAGAGACGCGCTTAAGGTGCCGATATTAGCGAATCCTGTAACGGTAATATTGCTGAAAGTGGTGAGGCCGCTGATGCCCGCAATAGTTCCGGGCGAAAGGGTGCCGCTGAACGTGCCGCCAACGATCGTACCTGAAACAGTGAGGCCAGACAGGTTACCCAGTGCGGTAATCGTATTCTGTGTGCCAGAAGAAAGCGTACCGCTGATCGTGCCCATATTGGCAAATCCCGTTACGGTAATATTACTGAAAGTTGTAAGGCCGTTGATGCCTGCAACGGTGCCCGCAGACAGTACACCGCTGATCGTGCCTGCATCAATAATACCTGCCACAGATAGATTTGAAAGATTGCCCACCGAAGTGATATTTGGTTGTGCCGCCGTTGCGATCGTACCTTTTAAGGAAGCGGCGGATACTGTGCCCGATACAGTGATCGCCGATAGACTGCCGAGCGAAGTAACCGAAGCCAGTGTGCCAGGACTTAATGTACCGCTGAAAATGCCCCCCGCGAGCACCCCGCTGACCGTAAGACCGCCAAGAGTGCCTACCGAAGTAATATTCGGCTGCGCAGCAGTGGAGATCGTTCCGGTGATATTGGAAGCGTTCACATTGGCCGCATTCAGTTCATTGGCTTTGATCGTACCCGTTACGGATAATGAAGTCAGATTGGTAAGCGAAGTGAGCCCCGCGCCGATGCCTGACACTGTGCCCGGTGACAGAGTACCGCTGAATATGCCGCCTGTTATCGTTCCGCTGACCGTCAAATTGGTCAAAATTCCGAGTGAAGTGATATTCGGCTGTGCGGCCGTACTGAGTACGGCGCTGACACTGTCTGCAGTAAGTTTATTGGTCTTGGTCGTTCCCGTAACAGAGAGGGAGGTCAGGTTAGTAAGTGAAGTGATACCCGCACCGATCCCCGAAACCGTGCCCGGTGAAAGCGTACCGCTGAATGTACCGCCGGTGATCGTTCCGCTGACGGCAAGACTGGTAAGTGTACCCAGCGAAGTAATATTGGGTTGAGCCGCCGTACCGAGCGTACCATTGATGCTGGCTGCATTGAGCTCGTTGGCCTTAATGGTACCCGTAACCGACAAGGCCGTAAGATTGGTTAATGATGTGAGTCCCGCACCGATCCCCGCAACCGTGCTGGCAGAAAGCGTGCCGCTGATGGTACCGGCACTGATCGCGCCCGTGACCGTTAGGGTCGACAACGATCCAAGGGAAGTGATATTGGGCTGGGCTGCCGTAGACAGCGTTCCGCTCAGGGTACTTGGGTTGGTGATCTGTATCAACAGCCAGTTCGGACTGGCCGCCGTACCGCTGTTATAATAAAACCCGGAGGTTCCATCGGTCTGGTATACCAGCAAGCCGGTTGCAGGAGAAAAGATCGCGTTGCGCTGCGCGGCTGTCATTCTGGGGATCAGTATGCCTTTGGCTGAATGCGCTACATCGAGAATAGCCGATGTATCGGCATTGCTGCCGGTGGCATTGATGGCTACAGACTGTGCATTGAGACGAGAAAAGCAGACCAGACAGAATACAATGACGCTAAACTTCATCAAAAGTTTCATAAACAGTTGTTTGGTACGGGTAAAAGCGTATTGGATTTTAAGCCTTTGGGGGGAGTAGGAGGATACCAATGTAATACCCGGATTTTAACAATCAAAGCATTTGTTTAAAAAAATGTTAACCTTTTTAAAAAACGCTTAAAATGAACAACTTAGAAAATGAGCGCACTGGTCGGATCTATGTGTGGATGGACATACTCTTAACATAACACCGGAAGATCCCGCCGAAAAGGAACCGATTACCTGCTGTTGCTGATAAACGCCAGCATCTTACCATCGGGCGACCAGCTTGGTACATTGATCGTGCCCTGGCCGCCGAAAATATAGGCGATGGTTTTAGGTACGCCCCCGGCAGCAGGAATTAAACGCAGATAGGTTTTTTTGTAGAATGGATGCGTGGAAGGATCCATGTCTTTCGGAAATGAAAGGTATACGATCCACTTGCCGTCGCGCGAAAAATGCGGGAACCAGTCATTGTATTCGTCGAATGTGATCTGCTCCTGCCCGGTGCCATCCGGCTTCATGCGCCAGATCTTCATCGTGCCGGTACGAACGGAATTGAAATAGATATAACGCCCGTCCGGACTATACTCAGGCCCGTCATCGAGGGTAACGCCGTCTGTGAGCCGGGTCTCTTTCCGCGAAGCGATATCGATCGAATAAATATCCCAATCGCCCTTGCGTTGGGCTGTATAAAGCAGGGTTTTGCCATCGGGCGACCAGCTATGAAGGTAGGAGTGTGCGGTATCGAGCGTGATCTGCGTGGGCATGTCTGCGCCGGTTACAGGCAGAACGAAAATGGTGGAGACACGTTTAGGACCCATATGATTGCTGATACCGATCCATTGTCCGTCGAAGGAGAGTACATGATCGTTATTGTTCGCTTTGGCAGTGCCGGTGTTCAGGGTGGTTATTTGGCCTGTAGCGATCTCGAAGCGTTTGAGCAGGCCTTCTTCGCTGTAGATCAGGTATTTTCCGTCCGGCGTCCAGTTAGGCGCCTGCAAGGAGTTGGGTGCGCTGTGAACGATCCTGCGATGCCCTGTTTCGATGTCCATGATCTCGAGATGACTGCCGATATAGTCGCGGTAAGGTGTATAACCAGGCGCCGGTGGAATGATCAGCTGTACATTGCTGAATACTGCCTGTTCCATAACATCTTCCACATGCGAGCAAATGAACAGTCCCACGTACAGTTCCTCAGCCAGATCCATTTCTTTTGTAACCGTGCGATAGTTCTGACCAAATGTGGCTGCTGAAAAGCTGAATGTATTTCCGACCCGCTCGAGCTCGATCTCGGTGGGATGGTAGGAGGAAATGATCACCTGTCCCGTAGTATCGGCATCTTTGGCCCGGTACTGCAGGGATGAGAGCTCATCGCCATGCACGCAGGCATCGGCATAGCGTGAGTCGGTGCTGAGTTTTTCCCTGGCCATGATGCCGATCTTGCGGTGATTGAACGCGCCTTTGCCGATAAACCGTACGGTGGCGCGCATGATAAAATCGCCTTTCACTTTATTGAACGCGAACTGGAACTGATCGGCCCGTGCCCAGATATTGGCGCCGGCGCCCGAAAGGGCATAGGTCTGGCTTTGGGGATCGTACACCGTGGCGCCCTTCAGTTTAGGCGAGCCGATATCCTGGTGCTGTTCGAATATCCCCACTCGTTCCTGTGCAGTGATCGATCCAAAAAAAATACAGCTCAGCAGGAGCAGCCGGAGAGAAGGCCTGTTCGTTCTCATAGTTGGTATTATGGAAGTAAAATAAAACAGTTCTGGCTAAAAATGAAACCGATTGCATTTTGTCATTCCAAACCCGTACATTAGTAGTGCAATGAGTGACCGTTGTTTTTCTAACAACCTGCTGTGCTATGTGCATTGTTGCCACTACCAAACTAAGAAAATTCCCGGGTTCCGATGCATGGCTACATTCCGGTCCCTGGCGGTTCCGCTGTTTTTTGTTGTTGTGTCGCGCAAATTATGATCACCCCGAACCGATGCGGATCTGGGTAGAGAACACCAATGGGCGCGGTGATATGTTTTTCAATTTCGCGCCTGGCCAAAGACAAAAACCGGCTTCCCGAACCGGGAAAAACCTATACCTTAAAGTACCGGCTGATCGTGTTCAACGGAAAATTTTCAGCAGAGAAAGCCGAGAGGTTACTGGCAGTATTTGCAAGCGCATCAAAACCTCTATTAAATAGTGACAGTTCATGCTAAACACCCAAACAACCATATGAAAAAAGAAAAACGTTCAGCGATGTCGAGAAGGAATTTCCTGGCATCTTCCGCAAAAGCCACAGCTGCTTCCGCGATCGCCATGAGTGGTTTCCCCACGATCGTACCGGCCAGTGTATTCGGTCCGAATTCTCCCAGTAATACCATCAATATCGGCCAGATCGGTATCGGGCGTATTGCGCGGCAGCACGATCTTCCTTCAACAATGAAATACGATGATGCGCGGGTGATCGCACTGGCGGATTTCGACGGCAACCGCCAGGACAGCGGTAAAAAATTCATCGAGGATTATTACGCGAAAAAAACCGGACAGGCCAATTATGTGGATGTAAAGAGATATGATGACTACAAGGAGCTCCTGATGAATAAAGACATTGATGCGGTGATCATCAGTACCCCCGATCACTGGCATGCGCAGACCGCAGTGGAAGCTGCATTTGCCGGCAAACATATTTATTGCCAGAAGCCTACTTCGCTTACCATTGAAGAAGGACGTGCCATGAGCGATATGATCCGCAAAACGAATGTAGTGTTCCAGCTGGGCAGCCAGCAGCGTTCACTGGATCCATGGCCGCAATTCAAGAAAGCATGCGAACTGGTACGCAATGGGCGCATCGGTAAGCTTCAGCGGGTGGAAGTGGGCCTGCCGGGTGATCCTCCGGGCGGTAAAGCGGAATGTATGCCGATACCATCGCGGTTAAACTACGATGCATGGCTGGGATCCACACCTTATATCTACTATACACTCGACAGGGTGCATTCTCAGACCGATGTTAACTCGCGGCCGGGATGGCTGCGCATGGAGCAGTTCGGTGCAGGCATGATCACAGGCTGGGGGGTGCATCATATCGATATCGCACATTGGGGTATGGGTACCGAATACACCGGACCGATCGAGGCTGAAGCCATGAGTGTCGTATTCCCCAAAACAGATCTCTGGAATGTGCATGGCGACTTCGAAGTACAGATGAAGTATGCGATGGGTGCAACCATGGTGGTGAATGGCAAATTCCCGAATGGTATCAAATTCATCGGCGATAAAGGCTGGATATTCTGTACCAGGAGCGGAGGCGGAGCCACATCAACCGATCCTGTAGCCAATGCAAAAAGCCGCGGCTTCGAAGCCAGCGATCCGAAGTTATGGGATGCCGTTATCGGGCCAAACGAAATTCATCTCTATTCGAGCCCGGAACAACACCGCAACTGGCTGGATTGTATCAAGAATAAAAAGCCGAATATCAGCCCGATCGAAGTTGCCCACCGTTCGTGCAGCGCCTGCCTGGTAGCACATGCGGCGATGAAAATGAACGGCCAGAAACTGTATTGGGATCCGGTAAAAGAACAGTTCAAGAATAACGCCGAAGCCAACAAACTATTGTCAAGGCCGCAGCGTTATCCATATGGCACGAGTTATATCCAGCAAAAACACAAAACAGCAAATGCATAGCCGTTAACCGACAGGCATGAAAAGAACGTTTTTTGTTTTCGGATGGCTGCTGTCTTCAATAGCCGTTTTTTCGCAGGAAAGAACGGCTATTGCTTCTCTGCCCAAAGTTGAGATCGGCGGATCGCAGCAGTTGAATATCCACTCGGCTATTGTGGGCCAGGAATACACGCTGCAGGTATTCCTGCCTGGCAGCTACAGCAGAAGCGCGAATAAATACCCGGTAATGTATGTGATGGATTCGCAATGGGATTTTCCGCTGATCGCTTCGCTGTATGGCCAGCAATATTTTGACGGCTTCATTCCTGAAATGATCATTGTGGGCGTTACCTGGGGTGGTCCGCATCCCAATCCCGACAGCCTGCGCGCCCGCGATTACACGCCAACACGCGAAGCCCGGTTACCGCAAAGCGGGGGCGCTGCGCAGTTCCTTGCATTCCTTAAAACAGAACTGATACCTTTTGTTGAAAAGAACTATCGTGCAGACGCATCCGACAGAGGCTTGCTGGGATGTTCCCTCGGCGGATTATTCACTTTGTATGCTTTGTTTACCGAGCCGGGCCTGTTCAAACGATATATTGCCGCGAGCCCGGCATTCGGATGGGACAGTGAAGTGATCTATCGTTACGAGCAGCAGTATGCCGAAAACAAAAATGCGCCGGCAGCAAGTCTTTACATGACAATGGGCGGGGTAGAGCGCGGTGTTTCCGGTTTTGAGAAACTGTCGAAGACTTTGAACGACCGCCATTATCCGCAACTGCGTATCAGGACAAGGGTGCTTGAGAATACAGGTCATTCGGGTACGAAGGGAGAAGGATTTGCGCGGGGCCTGCAATACGTATTCGAAAGACCAGACCGCGCGGTTGATGCTACTACTTTAAATACCTATGTGGGGCAATACCAGACTGCCGAGGGCACGCCTGTAGAATTGAAAAGAGAAGATGCAGGACTTTCTATCGTATTGGGTTCGGGCAACAGGTACAGTCTGCGGGCAGCCAACGACACAGATTTCTATGCGCTCAGCGAGTTCCTTAACCTGCACATGGTATACGAAGGGGGGCGGCTTACGGGGTTTCAACTGAACAGGTACGGGGGCAGTCAGTTTGTAAGGAAGATCATCGATCCGTAATGCGATTAAGTCTGGAGTCTGGAGTCTGGAGTTAGGAGTCTGATGAGGGGAGACGGGTTCTTTTTACCCGGACACTGCAGAACAACACTTAAAAGGTCTTGGGAATAAGAAAACTTCTGTTAAACGCCGGGCTGAATTGCAGCAGGTTCGGATCCCGGGGGATTATCAGGCAGGTATACAAAGAACTTGGTGCCTTTGCCGGGCTCCGATTCTACGCCGATGGCGCCGTAATGGTTTTCAACTATCTTCTTGCAAAGCGCCAGACCAATGCCGGTGCCGGGATAGGCTTTCTGTCCGTGCAGGCGCTGAAAGATGGTAAATATCTTGGAGGCATATTTCTGGTCGAAGCCGATACCGTTATCGGCCACCGTGATCTCGGTATACTTTTCACCGGCACGCAGGCCGGGGTAGGGAGGCGGATCTGCAGCCGTTATTTTCCGCGCGCTGATCTCTACAACCGGATTCTTTTCTGAAAATTTTATTGCATTGCCGATCAGATTGGCAAACAGCTGGTGCAATTGCAGGGGCACACCTTTAACAACCGGCAATCCGGATGATCGTATCTCTACCTTTCGCTCACTGATCAGCAGTTCGAAATCCGTTTTCACATTTTCGAGTGTGGTATTCAGATCCACAGGTTCCATTACAGTATACGTAACAGAAAGCCTGCTGTATTCCAGCACCGAGCGTATCAGCTGCGACATCCTGGATGCGGACGAGTTGATCTTCTCGAGGTATTTCCTGGCCACCGCAGGCTCGTCGATATTCTTATCAAGCACTTCGGTAAATGTCTGGATCTTGCGCATGGGCTCCTGCAGATCGTGCGAAGCGATATAAGCGAACTGTTCCAGTTCCTTGTTCTGCGCTTCCAGTTCTTTTGTGTATTGCTGCAGCTTGTCTTCGGCCAGCTTACGCTCGGTGAGGTCGCGCGTCACTTTCGTGAAGCCGATCACATTGTTTTGGTCATCGTGCAGGGCAGTGATCACAATGCTTCCCCAGAAAGTGGTGCCGTCTTTACGGACCCGCCAGCCCTCATGCATGGCGCGGCCCTCAGTCCTGGCTTTATGGAGCAGGCGATCCGGTAGCTTATCCTGCTGATCAACGGGACGGTAAAATATCCTGAAATTCTTGCCAACGATCTCTGATTCTTTGTAACCCTTAATGCGTTCGGCGCCTTTGTTCCAGTTAAGGACGATGCCTTCGGTGGACAGCAGCAGGATCGCATAATCCTGCACTTCTTCAGCCATCCGCGCATAACGCTCTTCACTTTTTTTCAGCTCCTGGTTACTCTGCATCAGCGAGAGTGTTTTTTCCGCCACGATACGTTGAAGCATCGCTTCCTGGCTTTTCTCCTCGGTGATGTCCATGGCAATGCCGTACATCCGTTTTATTTCATCCTCGCTGTTCTCACTGAGTTTACCGTATACCCGAACCCAGTGCACGGACTGATCGGGCCAGATAACACGCGCTTCGTACTCCAGACCTCCCTCAGTCAGTGCGTCTTTAACGGCCCGGTCACGGACTGCTTTATCGTCGGGGTGGATGCGACCGATGAGATCGGTATGACTGACATCCTCTTCGTTCTCGCCAAACCCGAATATTTCAAGCAGCCGGGTAGAACTGAAAAAACGGTTTTCGGTCAGATCCCAGTCGAATGTGCCCATATTGGCCGCGTCGATGGCAAGCCTTGCCCGCTGTTCGTTTTCCCGGAGGCTGTCTTCGAATGCCTTGTACACTGAAATATCGACCACGGTGCCGATAAACCGTTCGGCCTGCCTGTTCTTATTGAAAAAGACCTTGCCCTTGGGATGGATCCAGCGGATGCTTTTATCATCGAAACGGATGATCCTGTAGGTAACATCGTAATTACCGCCGCCGTCGGGATCGAGCGCCGCTTCGATCGCGTCTGTGACCATGTCCTTGTCGGCGGGTACAATATGGTCGGCAAACACGGAGAAATCGACTTCTGCATCGGGATCGAGTCCGTAAATGCGCTTGCACTCCGGAGACCAGTTGAGTTTACCGGTAAGCGGATACCATTCCCAGGTACCGAGCTGGGTGGTCTCGATCGCTAAACGTAGCCGTTCTTCATTTTCTTCGATGCGCTGTTCGATCTCCGCCATTCGCTGTTATTGGGTGAGCTTTTTCAAAATTTCGGTCAAGGCCTGGAAGCCGGATGGCTTTACGATAAAGTCATCGGCGCCCAGCGCTTTGCTGGCAGCTATCAGTTTTGGGTCGGAAGAGGTAGAATAAATAAAGATGGGAACCTTACTCAGCCGCTCGAGTTTTTTGAGCTCGGCCAGGCATTCATTTCCATTCATCCGCGGCATATTCAGATCTATAAAGATCAGGCTGGGGGTAAAGCTTTCATCCTGCAGGGCTTCCAGTGCTTCAAGACCGTCATTGGCGAAGCGGCAGGTAGCCGTTCCATCGAGCTCGGCTATGGCAAGGCCGAATATTTCCTGATCGTCTGCATCATCATCCACAAAAAAATATACCATGGGCTAGATATTGGGGTTTAAATATACGATTATTCGGGATCGTGCATCCGCCAAACAGATCAAAAACCCTGCCGCCGGCAATGCCATTTATCAATTCCCGAGCGTTGATAGCGCGGTACGGCTAACTTTGCGGAAAATCTTCAACGTTGAAGCAATTGAGGGCCGTCCACAAATATTTCTGGAAATACCGTAACCGTTTTTTTATCGGGATATTCTTTGTGGTTTCGTCCAACTATTTTGCCGTGCTGGCGCCGCAGATCACTGGTTATGTCGTTAATGAAGTGCGGCTTCATCTTCCGGGCGCCAGGCCTGCGCTGACCAATCCCCCGCATGATCTGCTGGTGGGCTGGTTCATCAGCTGGGTGCAGCGCATGCAGGTGAGTTTCGGCTGGCTGATCGCGCTGTGCAGTATCACCATACTATTGCTTGCCGTTATGCGAGGCATCCTCATGTTCTTTATGCGGCAGACTATCATCGTAATGAGCCGGCATATCGAATACGACCAGAAAAACGAGATTTACCAGCATTACCAGCGGCTCGATACCAATTTTTACAAAACACATAGCACCGGCGACCTGATGAACCGGATGACCGAAGACGTGAGCCGGGTGCGGATGTATACCGGGCCGGCCCTGATGTATTTCGTGAACCTTATTGCGCTGATCGGGTTCTGTGTGTACAATATGTTGCGTAAGGATGTGCATCTTACCTTGCTGGTACTGGCGCCGCTGCCCATTCTCGCTATCACCATTTATGTGGTGAACAGTGTGATCAATAAAAAAAGCGAGAAGATCCAGGCGCTGCTCTCGGATCTTACCACCAATGCCCAGGAATCTTTTTCGGGCATCCGGGTCATCAAATCCTTTGTGCAGGAAAAAGCGATGCTGGGATTTTTCAAAAAGAACAGCCAGGCTTACAAGCAGAATGCGGTTGGGCTGGCGAGGATAGAAGCGATCTATTTCCCGAGTATGGCCCTGATGATCGGCATCAGCACCCTGCTTACCATCTGGGTGGGCGGCATGCAGGCTTTGCAGGACACGAGCAAGGTGGGCACCATTGTGGAATTCGTGATCTATATCAACATGCTCACTTTTCCGGTGAGCGCCATCGGGTGGACGGCCAGTATGATACAGCGGGCGGCAGCCTCGCAGAAGAGGATCAATGAGTTCCTGCGTACCGAACCCACTATCGTTAATGAGCACAAACCGTTGAAGCCCGTTATCGAAGGCGATATCCTGTTCGAGAACGTCAGCTTCACCTATCCGCATACCGGCATCAAAGCCCTGCAGCATTTCAACCTCCGGATCAAACAGGGCGAAAAAATATTGCTCTTGGGAAGGACAGGAAGCGGTAAGTCAACGATAGCGCAGTTGCTGCTGCGCTTTTATGACCCCAGCTCAGGCCGCATCAGTATAGGCGGGCATGATCTCAGGCAGATAGAACTCCATACCCTGCGCGAACAGGTCAGCTATGTACAGCAGGATGTTTTTCTGTTCAGCGATACGGTTGCTGATAATATCAGCTTCGGTCTTGCGGGCGCCGCCACCAGGGAGCGTATAGAAGCTGCGGCGGGCTTTGCGAGCGTTCGGAAAGAGATCGAAGGCTTCAATCATGGCTTTGCTACCATGGTGGGAGAGCGGGGCGTAACACTGAGCGGCGGGCAGAAACAACGTATCGCTATTGCGCGCGGACTGATCAAGGATCCGCATATCATTATTTTCGACGACTGCCTGAGTGCGGTGGATGCGAAAACCGAGAATGAGATCATCGGCAATCTCTACCGCTACCTTCATGATAAGACCGCCCTGGTGATCACCCATCGTATCTTCTCCAGTTTCCGCTTCGATAATATCATCGTGCTCGATAACGGCGAACTGGCCGAGCAGGGCACGCATGAGGAGCTCATGCTGAACAATGGCTACTATGCAGAGCTCTACCGTCTGCAACTCACCGAAGAGAAATCTGGCCGGCCCGGCAGTTCAGCCACAGGAGCCAATGCTGTGAGTTCCTGAGGCATTCGGCGGCTTCGATAGCAGTCTTACCAGACTTATTAAGAAATTTTGGTAATTCTGAAACAATGCTATATTTGTCACTCTAAAGCTTTTCAAAGAAACCAAAAACTAACTACTGTGGCGTACGAGAACAACGACAAAAAAATGGACAGTGTTTACAGCAAGCGGATCCGGGCTGGTAAAAGAAGGACCTATTTTTTTGATGTACGGGCAACCCGTGGTAATGATTATTTCCTGACCATTACCGAAAGCCGCAAGCGTTTTGACGACAATGGATACGACAGGCACAAGATCTTCCTGTACAAGGAAGACTTCAACAAGTTCCTGAAAGCTTTGGGTGAGGCTATTGATTATGTGAAGACAGACCTGATGCCAGATTTCGATTTCGATGCGTTCAATCATGAATACAATGACAGCGAAGTGGAAGCAGGAAGTGTTGAAGCGATAGACGGGGCTGTGGTGGCTTCAACGCCTGTTGAGCCCGCCGCCGTTGTCAGCGAGCCGGAACCAGTAGCGGCTGTTGCAGCAGTTGCCGCCACACCGATAGCAGATGCAGCCGCGGCTGCAAACCACGCTTCTGAAGAAGTGGACAAATGGTAGTTTAATTTTCAAGGATAAGGAACCCCCGTTATTTTTAGCGGGGGTTTTTATTTACAGCTGTTTCAGCATCCATATAGCGCAGCCGGTATGGCCCGAATTGCCCATGGGACCCGGCAGCGATCTAAACCCGAATTTTTCATAGATGCCCACGGCTTTCTTGAGTTCGGGCATGCTTTCGAGATAAACCTGGTTGTAACCCAGCGCTTCTGCCTCCTGCAGGCAACGTCCGATCAGGTACCGGCCCAGTCCCAGGCCGCGGGCTTCAGGCACCAGGTACATTTTTACCAGTTCACAGGTGCCGGCTGGCAGCGCTTCTGTGGGATAAATGCCCGCGCCGCCCAATATTTTTCCATCGCGTTCCGCCACATAATAACGGCTGCCTGGCGCGGCCTGGAACAGCTCATACAGGTGGTCCGTTGTTGGGTCGTAGTAAACCGTATTGGGATGATTGGCGCCGAATTCGGCGAGTGTGTTACGGATTACTACCGCAAGCGCCTCGTTGTCGGCGGGCCGGATCTCTCTTATGGAAATTTTTTCAAGCATTGAATGGGTTAACCGCGAAGGCGCAACGACGCAAAGTTTCGCTATGAACCCTTGCGCGCCCTTGCGCCCTTGCGTCCTTGCGGTAAAATTACGAGCGCAGCCCTCCCGAAATCTTAAACCGATCGCATTTTCTTAAACGCATTGATCAACCCGTTCGTAGAACCGTCGTGTGATCTTACCGGCTCGTCGTTATTCAATTCCGGGAGAATATTATTGGCCAGTTGTTTGCCCAGTTCCACGCCCCACTGGTCGAAGCTGAAAATATTCCAGATCACGCCCTGTACGAAGATCTTGTGTTCATACAACGCAATAAGGCTGCCCAGGGTCTGGGGCGTTACCTGTTTCACCAGAAAAGAATTGCTGGGTCTGTTGCCCTCGAAGATCTTATAAGGCGCCAGGCGCTTGATCTCCTCATCCGACTTGCCCGCTTTCATGAATTCGATCTTGACATCGTTCTCCGATTTGCCATTCATCAGGGCTTCTGTCTGGGCAAAGAAATTCGACAGCAGTTTTACATGATGATCGCCGATGGGGTTATGACTGATTGCCGGCGCAATAAAATCGCAGGGGATCATCAGGGTGCCCTGGTGGATCAGCTGGTAGAACGCATGCTGACCATTGGTGCCAGGCTCGCCCCAGATCACCGGCCCGGTAGTATAATTTACCGGATTACCGCTTCGATCGGTGCTCTTGCCGTTGCTTTCCATATTACCCTGCTGGAAATAGGCCGCAAAACGATGCATGTACTGGTCGTAGGGGAGGATGGCTTCGCTCTGCGCATCGAAGAAGTTCGTGTACCAGATGCCGATCAGCGCCATAAGCACCGGAATATTCTTATCGAATTTCTCTTTCCGGAAATGTTCGTCCGCCGCAAATGCGCCTTTCAGCAACAGTTCAAAATTATCATAGCCGATCGTCAGCGCAATAGAGAGACCGATGGCGCTCCAGAGCGAATACCGGCCGCCTACCCAATCCCAGAACTCGAACATATTTGCCTTATCGATACCAAAAGCAGTTACTTCTTTCTCATTCGTGCTCAAAGCCACGAAATGTTTGGCCACATGGGCTTTGTCCTTGGCCTGTTCGAGAAACCAGCTGCGGGCGGTGTGGGCATTGGTCATGGTTTCCTGGGTGGTGAATGTTTTGGAAGCCACCAGGAAAAGGGTTTCTTCGCGGTCGAGTTTTTTCAGGGTTTCGGCAATATGCGTGCCGTCTACATTGCTCACGAAATGGACCTCAATGTCTTTTTTCCAGTAAGGCTTCAGCGCTTCGGTTACCATGTATGGGCCGAGATCGCTGCCGCCGATGCCGATGTTCACGATATGACGGATCTTTTTACCGGTATAGCCTTTCCATTTGCCGCTGTGTACCTGCTCGCAGAATTTGCGCATCTGCTCCTGCACTTTGCGGATCCGGGGCATAATGTCTTTTCCTTCTACCAGGATGGCCGTATCCGAAAAATTGCGCAGGGCGGTGTGCAGTACCGACCGTTGCTCCGTTTCATTGATCCTGATCCCGGCGAACATATCGTGGATCGCATCTTTCAGCTTGCAATCCTCCGCCAGCTGAAGCAGTAACTGCAGGGTTTTCTGGCTGATGATGTTCTTGGAATAATCGAAGAGGATATCGCCAAGGCCGATGGAAAATTTCTGGAAACGTTCCGGGTCGGCCGCAAACAGATCGCGCATATGGCGACGGCTCATCTCTTCCTCATGGTGTTTTTTGAGTAAAAACCAGGCCTGAGTGTTCGTAGGGTTGATTCTGGGTAACATAGCTCTGCTGTATTTCTCCTTTCTATAAAGCTTTGATAACATCGATGGTGCGCTGGACATCGTCTGCACTGATATCGAGATGCACCACCATCCTGATCTGTTTCGGCGAAATAGGAATGGCCAGTATGCCATTTTCCTTCAGTTTCGCAGACAATTCTTTTGGCGTAAACCTGCCTTTTATTTCTGCGATGATGATATTGGTCTCTACCGGCAGGATCTCGCCTGCAAAATCGCATTGCTGCAGGGCCTCTGCCAGGAGCCGGGCATGCTTATGGTCTTCGGCCAGCCTGGCGATATTGTTTTCCAGGGCAAATAGTCCTGCCGCAGCCATAAACCCGGCCTGCCGCATGCCGCCGCCAAACACTTTCCGGATCCGGCGGGATTTTTTAATGAATTCTTTCGAGCCGATCAATACACTTCCTACGGGTGTGCCGAGGCCTTTGCTCAGGCAGATGGAAATGGTATCGAAGACCTCCCCGTACTGCTTACAGGTCTCATTTTTCGCCACCAGGGCATTGAACAGGCGGGCCCCATCCAGGTGAAGCTTAAGATTATGCTCGAGGCAGACGGCTTTAATAGCCTGTATATCACCGAAATCATAACAGCTGCCGCCGCCACGGTTGGCTGTGTTTTCGAGCGATACCAAGATACTGACGGGGCGATGAACATCGTCTGGATTAACAGCCGCGGCCACCTGCGCAGCCGTGATGCGGCCCCGGTCACCATCCAGCAGCCGCACCGAGGCCCCGGAATTGAATGCGATACCGCCTCCTTCGTACTGATACACATGTGATAATTTCTCACATATCACCTCATCGCCGGGTTGGGTATGAGATTTGATGGCTATCTGGTTGGTCATGGTGCCGCTCGGGCAGAAAACAGCGGCTTCCATTCCAAAGAGTGCGGCGCTGAAGCTTTCCAATTGGTTAACGGTGGGGTCTTCACCGAACACATCATCACCAACAGGGGCAGACATCATAGCATCCAGCATGGCCTGGCTGGGTCTGGTAACGGTATCGGAGCGAAAGTCGATCATGGGGGCGAAGATAAGCAGGAGAAAAGTACGAAATACGAGCGATGAAGTACGAAATACGAAAACAAGCAAACCTTCGTACTGCGTACCTCATATTTCAAATTTTAACCATGATTTTTGCTCATTTTACCGAGTTTTTCCACAAAAGCTGGCAAAACTCGGTGTTGCAACGTACCTTTGCACGCTTCAGGCAGCCATAGAAAAATTTAACGGTCCTCTTACAGCGTTTGTGAAACAAAAGAGGTCTTTTATTCGTTTATCATATTAATCAAGTAATACTCCATCATGAGGCAGCTCAAAATCGCTACACAGATTACCAACCGTGATTCGCAAGCCGTAGAAAAGTACCTGCAGGAAATTTCGAAAATCCCGATGATCACCCCCGAAGAAGAGACCACGCTGGCACAGCGGATCAAAATGGGCGACCAGCGGGCTTTGGATAAACTGGTACAGGCGAACCTGCGTTTTGTGGTATCTGTGGCCAAACAGTACCAGCACCAGGGGCTGTCGCTCAGCGATCTGATCAACGAGGGCAATCTCGGCCTGATCAAAGCTGCCCAGCGTTTTGATGAGACCAAGGGCTTCAAATTCATTTCTTATGCCGTTTGGTGGATCCGTCAGTCCATTCTGCAGGCTTTGGCCGAGCAGGGCAGGCTGGTGCGTTTGCCGCAGAACAAGATCGGTACCTACAACAAGGCCAATAAAGCCTATATGGCATTCGAACAGGAGCATGAGCGCGAGCCTTCGACCGAAGAACTGGCCGAGATCCTTGAAATGAGCGAAACGGAGATCAACAATATTTTCCAGAGCAATACCCGTCATACCTCACTGGATGCTCCGGTACACGAAGCCGAAGATGTGGCCATGGGCGATCTGCTGGAAGGCAATGACGATACGGATGAAGACGTAATGAAGGATTCTCTGCGTGAAGAGATCCGTCGCGTACTCAAATCGCTCAGTCCCCGTGAAGCCGAGATCGTAAATGCTTATTTCGGCCTGGACGGCGAGAATGGCGTTACCATCGAGCAGATCGGTATGAAATACGATCTGACCAAGGAGCGTATCCGCCAGATCAAGGAAAGGGCTATCAAGCGCCTGCAGAAAGCGAGGTACAGCAATGCGCTGAAAGCTTATTTGGGTTAAGGATTTTTCTTCAAGACATAAATAAGCCCTCCACCACCCGTGGGGGGTTTTTAATAAACCTCCTAAGTGCTATCAGAATTTTACCACCGTGTATCAGCCATGCGCAAGTCCTTCTCCGCGCCCCCGCGCCTCTGCGGTAAAAAATTGCTGGCACTATCAGCGGGCATCATGTTGTTGAATTCCTGCGAAAAAACGATCAACATCACTCCCGATCAGCAAACGCCCAAACTGGTGGTGGAAGCCCAGATCGAGAATGGTCAGCCCCCTGCGGTGGCTTTATCGAATTCTCTGAATTATTTCACGGAGCTGGATCCGGCCACGCTGAGCGCATCTTATGTGCACAATGCCAGGATCACCATCAATGACGGCTTCCGGGATCATACGCTGCAGGAATACAGCCTGCTGGTGAACGGAACGCGGCTTTATTATTATTCCACCAACCAATTGTCGCCGGCCACCAGCATGTACGGCATCGAGGGATACACCTATAGGATGACGATCGAAGTGAATGGTCAGAGCTATACTTCAACAACTACCATCCCATCATTGACCAAACGCATCGATTCACTCTGGTGGAAGACGGCGCCTTTTCAACCCGATTCCAGTAAAGTGGTGCTGATGGCAAGGGTAACGGATCCGCCGGGACTGGGCAACTATATCCGGTATTTCACGAGGGTGGGACAGGGAGATTACGATCCCGGATACAACAGTGTGTACGACGACCAGATCATCGATGGAAAAACTTACGATGTTCAGATAGACCAGGGCGTTTCGAAGAACAGCAAGCAGCGGCGCGACGACTATGCTTATTTTCGCCGGGGCGATACGGTAACCGTGAAGCATTGCAATATCGATAAAGCCAGTTTTGATTTCTGGCGCACCTGGGAGTTCAGTTATCAGTCGCTGGGCAACCCATTCTCGTCGCCGGGTAAAGTGAAAGGAAATATCAGTAATGGTGCGCTGGGATCGTTCTGCGGTTATGCGGCCATGTACAAAACGTTGCTTATCCCCAAATAGCAGCCGGTTGTGAAAAAACGAAATCCGGCAAATGCAGGGGAATAATACATTTGTCGGTCAAAACAGATAAACACGAGTATGGCAGAGGCTACTGAAAGAATACATGTGCTGATCATCGGCTCAGGTCCGGCGGGTTACACCGCAGCGATCTATGCGGCCCGTGCGAATATGAAACCTGTCCTGTACCAGGGCATTCAGCCGGGCGGGCAGCTTACGATCACTACGGAAGTGGAGAATTACCCTGGTTATCCCGAGGGGATCCAGGGGCCGGAGATGATGGTGCATTTCGAAAAGCAGGCTGCCCGCATGGGCGCCGATATCCGCTATGGGCTGGCCACCAAAGTAGATTTTTCGCAGCAGCCTTACAAGGTATGGATCGATGATGAAAAACTGGTGGAAGCTGATTCGGTGATCATCTGCACCGGCGCCTCCGCAAAATGGCTGGGATTGCCCAGCGAGGAAAAACTGAACGGCTTTGGGGTAAGCGCCTGTGCGGTTTGCGACGGTTTCTTTTTCCGCGGCAAGGAAGTGGCGATCGTTGGGGCGGGAGATACCGCCGCTGAAGAAGCGCTTTACCTGTCTAAGCTCTGCACAACAGTGCATATGTTCATCCGACGCGATCAGATGCGGGCAAGCAAGATCATGCAGGACAGGGTGTTGAATGCTCCCAATATAAAAGTGTACTGGAATACCGATACCGATGAGATCCTTGGCGAGAAAAAAGTGGAAGCGGTGCGGGTTAAGAACAATAAGACCCAGCAGACGCAGGAGATACCGATCAGCGGTTTCTTTGTAGCGATCGGTCACCAGCCCAACAGCGATATTTTCAAAGGCTGGCTGGATATGGATGAGACCGGTTATATCCAGACCGTACCCGGTACTTCCAAAACAAATCTTGAAGGCGTTTTTGCGGCCGGCGATGTACAGGATAAGAACTACCGCCAGGCCGTAACCGCCGCCGGCAGTGGCTGCATGGCGGCGCTGGACGCGGAAAGATATCTTAGCATAAAAGGAATCGTTTAAATCAGTCTGGAGTTAGGAGTCTGGAGTCTGGAATATAATTCCCAACTCAACTCCTGACTCCAGACTCCTAACTCCAGACTCAGCTATGCTGTCCATCCATCTTCACAACCTCATCTTCTTCGCGCATCATGGTATTCACCAGGAGGAGCGGATATTGGGTAATGAGTTTGAACTGAACATGACTGTGAAACATTCGCCAAAACAGTTGCCGGTAAAACATTTGTCTGATACGATCGACTATATTTCGGTGTATGAACTGGTGAAAAAGCGCATGGCGCTGCCTACGGCACTGCTCGAAACACTGGCAACGGATATTGCAAAGCAGGTGCTGATGGAGTTTTCGATGGCGGAGTTCGTGCATATTTCGATTCGGAAACTATACCCGCCGGTATCGCAATTGAAGGGCAGTGTTGGCGTGAGTTTCGATCTGAGCAGGGAAGAATTAAAAAATCTGAAGCTATGAAATGGTGGTTAAGCCTGTTACTGGTTGTAAGTGTTGCTACAGGGCGCGGGCAGGATATCAATGTGCTGTTGAAAGAAGCGGACAACCTGGAAAAACAACAGAAGGAGGCGGAAGCACTGGAAAAATACAAACAGGTGCTGGTGCTGCAACCCGCAACGGTGAAAGCACTGGTGAAATCAGCTGAGCTGAATGCATCGATTTCCAACAGGCAGACGGACAAAAACGGTCGCCGCCTGTATATCGAGAGCGCTTATGCATTCGGAAAAAGGGCCTACGATGCCGACAGTATGAGCGCCGATGCAAATTATGCCATGGCCATGGTATCGGGTAAAATGACGGATGTGGAAACGGAGAACAAAAAGATCGTGGCCTATGTGAAGGATGTAAAACGGTATAGTGACAAAGCGCTTGCGATCAACCCCAATCACGCCAAAGCGAATTATACGCTGGGCAAATGGCATTATGAAATGGCCACGCTTTCGGGCTTAAAAAAAGTGGCGGTAAAACTTTTTTATGGGGGATTGCCGGAAGGAACGCTCGAAGATGCGATCAGGTATATGGAAAAATGCAAATCACTCGAACCTTATTTTGCGACCAACTATCTCGACCTGGCAAAAGCGTATAAAGAGAACCGGCAGCCCGCGCAGGCCATCGAGGTGCTGAACCGGCTGGTGAAATTGCCAACGCGCACCACAGACGATATCGCCACCAAAGCGGAGGGAGCGAAGCTGCTCGAAGCAATGCAGTAGGAGGAGCTATTAGCGGCTAGCGGATTTCATCATTGAGCCAATCATCATTTTTCCGAAGTCAATACTGGCTGATAGCTGAAGGCTAACAGCTAAAAGCTTATTTTCACCTCATGGAACTTCAACAACAATTCGAAGAAGCTGTAGCGGCGAGTAAAACGCTTACTCAGAAACCGGACAACCAGTTTTTATTGCAGCTGTATGCGCTGTACAAGCAGGCCATCGAAGGAGATGTAACCGCAGACGGTCCGGCCAACGCGTTCGATTTTGTAGCGAAGTTCAAACATGAGGCACGGGTAAAGATCAAGGGCACCAGCAAAGAGTCTGCGATGCAGCAATATGTTGCGCTGGTGAACCAGTTGAAAGCAAATTGATCCCGCTTATTTCAACAGGTACCTGATCCCTACAGAAAGATTGTTCAGCGAGAAGCCGCCCAGTCCCGAACGGAAGGTGAAACTGCTCTGTTTGGCCGTAACCAGGGTTGCGCCGCTATAACTATCATGGACATTATGGCTATAGGCGAGCGTGATCAGGTTGTTCAAATCACAGGTAAACAATAACCTGGGGTGCATACTGTACCAAACGCCCAGCGCACCTGCTACAGCTGTGCTGTAACCATTGTAGTGAGTATACTGAACGCTGGATGAGTTGTCGATCTGCCCGAAATTATATTGCGCATTCACCGATCCTGTCAACGCCATGTAAAATCTGGATGCGAGGGGTTCGAGCCTGGTCCAATTGAAAAAAGCCCCGAAATTATAACCACTGCTATACGTATCAAAAGGAATGGTACCATCAGTAGTTCTATACCTGCTATATCCCGCCGATAACCCGAAGCCGGCCAGCGATGCTGGTGTTCTGAAGCGCATCAGGGATAGATCGAACGCAGCAAAACTCGTCTGCTGCTCAGTGCCCGGAGAAGCGGAGCTGCTGTTATTGGCGCCGGTGAAATAAAGATTGCCGCCGATCAGCTTATTGCCGGCGGAAAATTGTGCATGAACTGAAATTGAAAACAGGAACGCGCAGGCAAGCAATGTAAAGTTTCTCATAATGATTAGTTGAGGTTGAAAATGGAATACCGTTCAGGCCCGTCTTCAACAAATACCCTGCCAACATATCATTATATCTTGTTATACTTCCAGCGGCCGCTGCTGATATACCAGACCGAGGGGAGCAGGATCGTTAACCAGTAGATCCATTCACTTGCCCAGCCCCAGGTGATCGGAAGTTTAAATACCTCGAGTACGGTATAAACATAGATGCAGTAAAAACTGATGGCAGCCACTTCAGAGATCAGGTTCATTTTTGAATTGCCCGTGCCGGTCACCGCATTCATCCACACTACCGACACAGACATCAGCACAAGTGCAGAAGACACCACGCGCAGTACCGGGATAGCCGACCGGATAAAATCTTCGCCCTGCCCGTAAATAGACAGGAACATATGCGGGAAAATATTGAGGTACAGGCAAACCAGCAGCGCAAACCCCACACTCCAGCCCATGATCCGGAAGATGAGCTCGCGCACGCGATCCTGCATGCCCTGACCGATGATATTACTCACCATCGTATTGGTAGTAGCGGCAAATGCCCAGGTAAAGCAGCCGAAGAACCCGAAAATATTTCGCATGGCATTCGATACGGCCAGCGCCCGCTCTCCATGGTGCTCGATAAGGATATAAAAGAATTCCCAGCTGGCCACGCTAATCGTATGCTGGAGAATCAGCGGATATGACTGACGGAGAATAAGTCTGATATTGCCCGTATGCCAGGCGATATTCCGGAACAGGTCCAGCCGCTTCATGCTTCCCGATGCGCGGATGATCACCAGGATAACGACCAAGCCTGCAAATTCGGAAATGATCGAGGCATAAGCGGCACCCTGGAATCCCAATGCGGGCATACCGAATTTTCCATAGATCAGCGCGTAGTCGAAAAAAACATTGGTAACGCCTTCTGTGGCGGTGCCGATCACCAGGTAACGGCTTTGATTGGTGCCCACCAGCAGGGCATTGCGCATCTGGTATACATACAGAAAGGGAAGGCCCATGATCCGCAGCCTCAGAAAATCCACGCAGATACGAACACTGTCGGCATCGTGCAGCGACCATAGCAGTAATTTCGGCGCCACGAACCAGGTAAACAGGATCCCGAACAAGGCGAAAACCACCGAGATCCGCACACCCTGCGCAAACAGGTTGCCGATATCGGCGATCCTGTTCTCGCCCGCACGCCGCGAGATCAGCGCCTGCAATCCATTGTTCAGTCCATGCCCCATTACCGCAAATACCAGGTAATACACACCGGTGATCCCGGCCAGCGCCAGCGAACGCTGTCCCAATCCCCCAAGAAAAATATTATTGGTGATGAAATTGATCTGTGGCACAATGATCGCAGCCGTGATCGGCAGGGCAATGCGCAGGATCTGGCGGTTGCTGATACTTACTTTAAGATTGAGCGGAGAAGAGGTTGCCATAGCCGCGGCGAAGGTAAAAAAGGTTGGCAGTTTCCGCGTTGCCATAAACAGGTAGAACCAATAAACTTTTATATCATTGCATTGCCAAATCCACACATGACGCGCAAGATCATAGGTTACTACAGTGATACCCTGAATGAGCCGGAGACCGGACGCTTAACCCTCGAGATCGGGCAACGCCAGCTGGCTTGTATGGTGCGGAAACCGGGACAAAAAACACCCGATGGTTTTGAGTTATTCGATATTGAAGACGAGGATATGGAGCCCGCCGATCTGTTCTCATCTATCCAGTCGGGCTCGCGCATTCTTACCAGGGGTTATCCCAATACACGTTGCTACTACAATACCCCGGAAGCGCTGATCATGCCGGCCGCTAAATTCAGTCCGGCTGCCGCAGAAGATTTCCTGTCGCTTGTATTTGGGGAGAGTCAGGAAGCCGATACCCGGCATGATAGGCTGCCCGGCGATCTCGTGACTATTTACCGGGTACCGAAATCGCTGCATGAGCTGGTGGGAAGGAATTTCGTACTCTACCAGCCGCATCATAGCTTTTCCGGTTTGCTGGAACAGGTGATCGCCAGAAAAGACCTGCCTTCCCACTATCTCAAGTTGCAGTTCTATGCACATCATTTCATCCTGCTGTATATGAAACAGGGGCAGCTTCAGCTGATCCGGTCTTTCAGTTACCAGTCGCCGCAGGATGTGCTTTACCATCTATCCAATATGGCGCAGCAGTTCCATATCCCGGCCGCCGAAGCGCTGATCGAGGTCAGCGGCATGCTGGAAGCGGATGGCATTTCGCAGAAGCAGCTGCATGCTTTGTTCGGTCATGTCCAGTTCGACAGCATCGCCGGCGATGAGGCTTTTCTCTCGGCCACGGCGCTGTACCCTGCCTATTATTTTACGCCTGCTTACAATTTGCCGGCATGAGGATCATTTCCGGAAAATGGGGTGGAAGAAGGATCAAGCCGCCCGCAAAGATGCCGCATACCCGGCCTACTACCGATATTGCGAAAGAAGGACTGTTCAATATCCTGCAAAACCGTATGGATCTCAGCGGCATCAAAACCCTCGATCTGTTCGGCGGCACCGGCGCCATCAGTTATGAGCTCGCTTCCCGCGGTGCGGCTGATCTTACCATTGTGGAGAAGGACAATGCCATGCATGCATTCATCAAATCCAATCTGGAGATGCTGGGAGCAGAGAACTATAAGCTGCTTAAAATGGAAGTATTCAGTTTCCTGAATGGCTGCAGCGAGCGCTTCGACCTGATCTTTGCCGGCCCGCCTTATGCACTGGGCAGTATCGATGAGTTGCCCAGGATCATCGTTTCAAAAAAACTGATCGCCCCCGGCGGTTTCTTCGTGTTGGAGCATACACCGCGCAACCAGTACGAGAAATTCGAAGGTTTCAGTTTTATGAGGAATTACGGCAGCACTTTATTCTCTTTCTTTGTGGCAGAATAATCAATTATGCAACCTGTTTTCATTACCGGTATCGGCACTGATGTAGGGAAGACGCTGGCAGCAGCGATCGTTACCGAAGCATTGCGCGCCGACTACTGGAAACCGGTGCAGGCAGGCTTTGCAAGCGGAACGGATGCGGAATATGTCCGCAGTCTGCTTTCCAATCCCGATTCGGTAGTGCACGACGAATTGTACAGGCTTCATACGCCTGCTTCCCCGCATATCGCGGCGCGCAAGGATGGCATCAGCATCGATCCGGCACTGATAGCAGAGCAGGCTGCAGCGCTGCAACGACTCGCAGGGCCGAGGCCGCTGGTGATCGAAGGAGCAGGGGGATTGCTGGTGCCGCTGAATGGCACAGCAATGGTAGCGGATCTCATTTCGCCGCTGCATGCGAAAACGATACTGGTGAGCCGTAATTACCTCGGCAGCATCAACCACTCACTTCTTACGGCAGCCTATTGCAGGGCCCTGGGCCTGGATGTGGCGGGATGGATCTTCAACGATGACTATCTTTCCTACGAGGAAGAGATCGTACACTGGAGCGGTTATCCTTCACTCGGGTCGATACCGAAGCTTGAAATAATCAGCCAGACAACGGTAGCAACGCATGCGGCGCGGCTAAGGGATGTTCTGATCGAAAAATTATTGTAGCATGACCAAAAGAGAATTGCGGCAGTTGTATAAGGCCCGGCGCGGTGAACTGGCAGGTCCGCAACGCCTGCGCTTTGACGACCTGATGCAGCTGCAGTTTCAGCAATTCGATTATTCCGGTATCGGCACCCTGCTTACCTACTGGCCGATGAGCAGCAATGCCGAACCCAATACGCATCTTTTTTCCGGCTACCTGCGGCATATGCTGCCCGGATTGGTGATCGCTTATCCGAAAACCGACCGGCAGCAGTATTCCATCAATGCACTGGCGATACATGAAGAAACCATTTATCTTACCAATGAATGGGGCATTACGGAGCCGACAGAAGGTGAACCGGTTGACCCGGAAGAGATAGACCTGGTGTTTGTGCCGATGCTGGTATGTGATGTGCAGGGAAACCGCGTTGGTTATGGCAAAGGCTTTTACGATCGTTACCTCGCACGCTGCAGGGAAGATGTGCTGAAGATCGGTTTCAGTTATTTTGAGCCTGTAGAGCAGATCACAGACACCGCCGAATTTGACATACCTTTGACGTACTGTATCACTCCTTCGGCCACCTATGAATTTTAACACGCTCTTCCTTAAATCTTTCCGCGTTTTACTGTTACCGATAGCGATCCTTTACGGACTGGTCATCTATTTACGCAACAGGCTTTACGATAAAGAATACCTGAAATCGGCGAGTTTCAATTTTCCCATTATCTGCGTCGGAAATCTTGCTGTTGGCGGTACCGGTAAATCGCCGATGGTGGAGTACCTAATACGATTGCTGAAACCGCATTACAAGCTGGGCACATTGAGCAGGGGATATAAACGCAAAACAAGGGATTATGTGCTGGCCAATGCTTATACCACGGCCATAGATATCGGAGATGAACCAATGCAGTTCCACAAAAAGTTCCCCGATATTGCCGTTGCTTCCTGCGAAGAGCGGATCGTGGGTATTCCGCACCTGCTGCAGGATGTGCCGGGGTTGCAGGCGATCATTCTGGACGATGCCTTCCAGCACCGCATGGTGCGAGCAGGGCTGAATATCCTGCTCACCGAATGCAATAACCTGTATCCGCATGATTTTTTCCTGCCTACCGGCGACCTGCGCGACGAATGGTCATCGGCCCGGCGGGCACAGGTGATCATCGTTACCAAATGCCCTTATGATCTCTCGGCCGAAGCCAAGCAGAAGATCATCCGCAGCTTGAATCCGGCAGCTACGCAGAAAGTATTTTTCACCACCATCGAATACGGCACGCCCTACCATATTTTCAATGCGGGCGATGAGTGGCTGCTAACGCCCAGGGATGAAGTGTTGCTTGTTTGCGGCATCGCCAACCCAAAACCGCTGAAAGAGTACCTGCACGAGAAAACACATACTTATTACCAGCAGGACTATTCGGATCATCATATTTTTTCCATAGACGATCTCAACGATATCAGGCGGCGCTTTGATGAGATCCCCGCCAGGGACAAACTGATCCTGACCACAGAAAAAGACGCAGTGCGGCTGGTAAAGTTTACCGAGCAGTTGGCATCGCTTCCTTTGTATGTATTGCCTATCCGGCATTATTTTTTATTCGATGAAACGGAACAATTCAACGAATTGGTACTCCGTTTCGTTCAAAATTTTCCATTCAACAATATAACATGAGCAAGAAAAAACATAAACAGAAATCGCATAAAGCCAAAACAGGCCCCAGAAGCGTATCACACCAGGCGCTGAAAGGCCGGCTGGAAGTTACCCGGTCGGGCATGGGCTATGTAGTGGTGGAGGGACAGGAAAACGACGTACTCGTACGATCCAGCGATTTCGCCACCGCGCTCAACGGCGATACGGTACGCGTGAAGATCGTGAAGGAGAACAGCCGCACGGGCAAAATGGAGGGCCGCATCACGGAGATCGTTGATCGTAAGCAGACGGAGTTCGTGGGTTATATCCAGCTCTCGCAGCACTACGCATTCTTCGTTCCGGATACCGATAAACCGATGCCCGATCTGTTCATCCCGATCGAATCACTGAACGGGGCCAAAGACCGCGACAGGGTAGTGGCCCGCCTGGTAAGATGGGATCGCGATGATAAAAAGCCGGTGGGAGCAGTGGTCAGCATCATGCAGCCGGAGGACGAGAACGATGCTGCGATGAAAGAACTGCTGGCGCAGAACGGCTTCCCGCTTTCTTTCCCCGACGATGTGATGGAAGAAGCGGCAAGACTGCCCGACACCATGCCGCAGGACGAGATCAGAAAGCGAAAGGATTGCCGGCAGTTACTCACTTTCACCATCGATCCAGTTGATGCCAAAGACTTTGATGACGCGATCTCGGTAAGGCCGCTTGAGAATGGCCTGTATGAGATAGGCGTGCATATTGCAGACGTCAGCCATTATGTGGAACCCGATACGGAGCTGGACAAAGAAGGATACCGGCGCGCCACATCGGTTTATCTGCCCGATCGGGTAAATCCGATGCTGCCCGAGCGCATTTCCAATGAACTGTGTTCGCTGCGGCCGCACGAAGACAAGTTAACTTTCTCCGCCATATTCCAGATGAGCGCAAAAGGTGCGGTGAAACAATTCTGGCTGGGCCGCACGGTGATCCATTCCGATCACCGCTTCACCTATGAAGAAGTGCAGGAGATCATCGAAACAAAACAGGGCGTACATGCAGAGCAGATTTTGCTGTTGAATGATATCGCACAACGATTGCGTAAAGCCCGTTTCAGCAAAGGGGCGATCAATTTTTCTTCTGCGGAAGTGCGGTTCAAACTGGATGAGAAAGGAAAGCCGATCGGCGTGGTAGTGAAGGAAAGCAAGGAATCGCATCAGCTGATCGAAGAGTTCATGCTGCTGGCCAACCGCACTGTTGCAGAGACGGTAGCCAAACAGAAGATCGTGAAAAAAGCGATCCCTTTCCCATACCGGGTGCATGACCAGCCGGATGCGGAAAAGCTGGCGCCGTTTATCGTGTTCGCAAAAAAATACGGGCATAAGTTCAATACCAGCTCACCGCAGGCCATTGCAGAAAGCTTCAATACCATGCTGGCCGATGTGCAGGGTAAACCCGAACAGCATGTGCTCGAACAACTCGGCATCCGCACGATGGCCAAAGCGATCTATACCACGGAAAATATCGGGCACTACGGCTTGGCATTTGAGCATTACTGTCATTTCACATCGCCGATCCGGCGTTATCCCGATGTATTGGTGCACCGGGTACTGCAAACCCTGCTGGACGGACAACCCGCCATCGATAAAAAGATGGAAGAGAAATGCAAACACAGCAGTGAACGTGAGCGGGCAGCGATGGAATGCGAACGGGCCGGCAATAAGTACAAACAGGTCGAATTCCTGAAAGAGCATATCGGCGAAACCTTCGAAGGTGTGATCAGCGGGGTTTCCAGTTTCGGCTTCTGGGTGGAAACGATCGCGCACAAATGCGAGGGACTGGTAAGCGTGGTCAGTCTTTCTGAGTACGACGATTTCCGCCTGATAGAGGGCGATTACAGCCTGGTGGGCAGAAGAAGCGGCCGTGCATTCAGGATGGGCGACAAACTCACCATCCGCGTGGTGGCGGCCAATCTCGAAAAGCGCCAATTAGATTATGAATGGATCCCGGGAGGGGAACAAACGGAAGAAAAGCAGAAGCCAAAAAAAGAGAAACGGACGAAGGAGCACAAAAAATACAAGCAGTAACCGATCAGGACTCCTTAAACACCACCCCACGCTCTCCAAGCATCTTCAACACCGGATTATAGATACCCGGCACCGTAGGAATATGCAGTCCGCGCTCCTTGATCTTGCCATCGAGCAGTAAAGTGGCGGCAATCCCAAGCGGCAATCCCACCGTGGCAGCCATGGCCGTGTGCGCGCTGTCTTCGCCTTTCACCACCAGCTGGCTGCGGGTGGTATGCTGTTTCCCTTCCAGCTCATAACCGATCTCGTGCAGCATCACGATCATATCCCGGTCTGCTTCCTTCAATGCCCATTTTTTTTCAATGATCCATTGCAGCACATCTGCAGAACAGCATTCGTGTTTGTTGATCAGGGTATCATCATTCAGGCCCAGGAATTTAAACTGCTTTTGCAGCGGACCTTTGTCGAGCGAGAGCGGGATCTTATGCTTATCGAAATGCGCTTTCAGAAAAGCGCCGACAGACATGCTGTCTGTCTGGTACGTGTTTTTTTCGTCTGTCAGTCCCAGCTCCACGATCGTATTCCAGCCTTTGCAAAATTCCGGGTGACGAAGCGTGGTGCGCACAAAAGTGGCCGCTTCTTCCAGGCCATACACAGGGATATAACTGAGTGAATCGCGATTCGGATAATAAGCCAGCCTGCCTATACCGCCGATCTCCACTTCCTCGCATACGGAGAACAGTTGCTCGTATTTCAGGGTTTTCACCGTACCGTTCTCGCGATACACGGCGCCGCTTTTTCCGGCCAGCACCACATTTTTCGGGTTCCAGCTGATCTTGTAATGCCAGGGATTATCATCGCTCTCGGGCGCCACCAATCCGCCGCAATGCGAAACAAAGGAACCGATCCTCCCGCCTTTGCGATGGATCCGGTGGATCAGCTGCATGGCGCTCATATGATCGATACCCGGATCGAGCCCCATTTCGCAAAGGAACAATACATCCAGCTTGTTTACCTCTTTGGCCAGTCCTGCCATGTTCGCATCAACATAAGATGCGGTAAGCAAATGCTTCTTGTAATGCACACAATCCTGCGCCACTTCAAAATGAAGGGCGGGGGGCAGCAGTGAGATCACCGCATCGGCGGTCTTTACGAGTTTACGCCGCGCTGCTTCGTCTTCCACGGAAACCTCCATGGGTTTTACCCATTCATGTTCGCCGGTCTTTTCGCGGGCTGCGGACAGACTGGCATCGGCCACTGTCACTTTCCATTCCCTGCCGCCCGAGATCTCTTTGAGGTAATCGATCAGCACGGTGGCGGATTTGCCCGCCCCGAAAAGGACTATATGTTTGGCTGCCTGCATACTGCAAAATCATCAAATATTATCAACTACGCAAACCGCAGGGTTGAACGGCACCATTCCGCACAGGCGCTAACCACCTCAATCATCGGGCCATAATGCAGTACGGGCACCGGGATATCTCCACACGGCACTGTAACTTTATGCCTGCCGCATCGTTATTATCAAAAAAGCCTCTTATGAAGAAATTAATACTTTTTGCCGCCCTGCTCGCCAGCGCCGGCATTTATGCCCAGAAAACCGTTCAGGACGAGCATGCCCAGAAAAGGCCAGCCAGGAGCTTCCATGCCATTGAGATCTC
This sequence comes from Chitinophagaceae bacterium, assembly GCA_019247775.1. GTDB lineage: Bacteria > Bacteroidota > Bacteroidia > Chitinophagales > Chitinophagaceae > Sediminibacterium. The sequence continues at coordinate 30,263 of JAFBAN010000041.1, forward strand.
CGACGGCATCGATCTGTTCCTGAGCCAGGGAACGGAAGAATCACTGGCGGTAAGCGCTTCAACCCCCGAATACCGCGAGAAGATCCGCACTGAAGTGGTTAACGGCGTACTGAAGATCTTTTACGACCGCGACAGGGGCTGGAACCTGAACTGGGGTAACCGAAAGCTCAAAGCCTATGTGTCTGTAAAAACGCTGGACAGGCTGCGTGCTTCGGGCGGTTCGGATGTAACGATCGACAACCAGCTGAATGCGAATACCCTCAGCATGGAATTCTCAGGCGGTTCGGATTTCAAGGGCACGATCAATGCCCAGAACCTTTCCATTTCAGCCAGCGGCGGTTCGGATGCCTATCTCTCCGGCCGCGTGGAGAAACTGAAACTCGACGCCAGCGGGGGCAGCGATATCCATGGCTATGATATGATCAGCAATTACTGCACCGTGGAAACCAGCGGCGGCAGCGATATCAAGATCACCGCCAACAAAGAGATCAGCGGCAGCGCCAGCGGCGGAAGCGATGTATACTATAAAGGTTCTGCTTCAGCGAATACGAGCAAGAGCGGCGGATCGGGT
>JAFBAN010000134.1 GCA_019247775.1 Chitinophagaceae bacterium
ATATCGTGCCGTGAGCCTGAGCTCCGGTCCATGATAAGTTTTTACGAAACTGCCACCCGCCGCTTTATCGCTGCCGATCCGGTTGGCATCCGAGACCGGCACGCCTGCAGGATAATAATTAATTGTTTTAGGACCCAGATAAGAAAACACAGAATAGCGCAAACCTGCTTCCAGGTTGAACTCATTGCTGATCCTGTACCTGTCGCTGATGTACACCGCATTCTCCAGCGCCTGTTCGGCTTCCATGATATTGGGGATCACCGCCGATTTGTCGCCCACAGGCTGAAAAGAGCCGGGATGCAGTTTATAGAACAGCGTGCTCAAACCCATTTCCATGCTGTGCATGGCGCTCATGAAATAATTCACATGGAATTTCAGGTAATACTGGTTCAGATCAAAATCGAGTTTATAGGCGCGCTGCGGATTGGCCTCGCTGCCGATGCCATAGTGATAATGATCATAGCCCGCAGTGAGCAGGGTATTCCACCGATTGTTGACGATATGTTTCCACTTTGCCGAAAAATTCCGGTTGCCGTAATTGTAGGAGGTATCGTTGTTGAGATTGAAGCCGTCATTGCTCACATAAGCCAGCAGGTACAGGCTGTTCTTACTGTCCAGCTCATGCGTGGTGGTCAGGTTAACATCGTAAAAAGAAGCTTTGCTGTGCTTATACTCCTGCGGCAGCAGGTTCAGCAGCCAGTTGGCATACGTGGTGCGTGCGCCGAACAGGAAGGATGATTTGTCTTTCGACAGCGGCCCCTCTATATTGAAACGGCTCGTGATAGGGCCGATGCCTGCAGAGCCCGCATAATTTTTCTTATTGCCTTCCCGGGTATTCACCTCCAGTACGGAGGAGAGTCTGCCGCCGTATTTTACCGGTATCCCGCTTTTGTAGAGCTGAATATCCTTTACGGTCTCTGCATTGAATGCCGAGAACAACCCGAAGAAATGGGAAGGGTTGTAAATAGTGGCATCATTGAACAGGATCAGGTTCTGATCGGCCGATCCGCCTCGTACGTTCAGTCCGGTACTGGCTTCACCAACCGTCTTCACACCCGGCAGCGTCATCGCTACGCGCAGCACATCGGTTTCTCCGAAAACCACGGGCACCTGCTTGATAGTTGCCTGGTCCAGCTTCTGGATACCCATCTGCAGGCTGCGCACCTGGTTGGTCTTATCGGCCCGCACCAATACATTCGAAAGCGTCATGATCTCCTCCTGCAGGCTGATATCCATCTTTCCATCATCCTGCACCTGCAACTGACGCCGGGTCTGCTTCATGGCGATGCTTTTGATCGTGATCGTATGCCGCCCTTTGGGAAGCGACAGGGTATAGTATCCGTACTGGTCTGTAATTGCGGTGATGCTGCTGTTATCGAGAAAGATGACTGCCCCCGCAATGGCTTCTCCTGTTTTCTGGTTCTGCACATAACCCGTGACCGTGAAACTTGATCTGGTATTTTTCGGATTGTCCGACCCGATCATGTACAATTTATTTTCGAGCGTGGTAGGATCGATCTTGCGTGTCCTCTCCGTGCTTGCCGGCGCAGCGCCGGAAACAACCGGTTTAGGCTTTGCATCAAAGAAATCTTCGGGCAATGCTGGTTTCACCAGAGCATCGCGGCTGATGAATACATTTTGATCGGCATCGATCGAAAATTGCATCAGCGAACGCTGGAACAATTGCGACAAAGCCCGGTCAACAGGCGCTTTGTCTACGGACAGATCGTATTTCGAAGTGTCAAGCGCATTGATATCGAAATAAAAACGGAGCCCGCTTTGTTTCTCCAGATCTGTTAAGATCGTTGCGAGTGCAGCTTTCTGGTAATGGGCGGTAACGGGCGGCAGTGAGCTTTGAGCGTGTAGAGCCCTTGCCCCGAGCAGGAGCATGATCGCGAATACGAATAGCTTTGGTCTGTGCATTATCAATGGCTACCTGGTTAGTTGATCATACTGCGCAGCAATCGCTGCCAGCGCTTTTTCTTTCTCGCCTGAAAAATCCAGATTTTGTTTGCGGATGAACTGGTTGAGTTCTGCTTTCTGATCATTCAACACTTTCAGGACAGAGGATTTGTTACTGACCGGGAAATAGGCATTGCCTTTTCGGATATAATAAGAAGGGGTTTCTTCTGTGAGCCGCTGCACGCGTTTGATATCGATCTCCTGTACCACTCGTTTGGCCTCTTTTTTCAGCACGGTGATCTTTCCATCGTATAACAGCCGGTAAAACCCATCTTCGACCGGCGACCTCATACCGGCTTCAGGCCTGATATGTACAAAGCGGGTATCGTTGATCGTGAACCAATCGAGCTTAGCGCTGAGCAGTTCGATAAGGTATTTGCGGTAAGGATCCCAGGTCACTATCACATTTTTGACAATATCATATTGAAGAGAGATGTCCTCGTACAATACCCCATCGTAATAGACCGAGCCAGGCTGAAAATCGGGCGAACGAAAAAATGGGTGGTGGTTCTCATACAGCACATTGCGGTAGTCGAGGTATTGCCGGCCGGTGTACAGGGCTTTTTCGGGATAGAGGAATTGCTGGTACAGCCGCACGGCATAGGCTGTGGAAGCCGTATCGGCCAACGGCTGCTGCGCGGAAAGCCTGCCGCATACAGTCAGCAACACAGTCAGGCCGGCCATGATCCGCAATTTTCTCATAAAAGGTCTTGGGTCTGAAAATAATGAATTTTCAGCAGGATACCCGATTGTTCCGCAACTTTGAGGGATGAATACCTCCCTGCCGGGTTTTCTTGACCCCGAAAACCCTGCGAACGTTGCGGCATTTTTAAAAAAGCAGGGTGCCGGCCATGTTTTAACGGATGAAAAACTGATTCGCGCACTGGTAAAGCCAAGAGATGCCGCCGCGCATAAAAATGCATTCGGTCATCTGTTGCTTGCAGCAGGCGCCGAAGGAACATATGGCGCTGCCATACTCAGCGCAAAGGCTGCATTGCGGACAGGCTGCGGCTTAATAACAGCCAGTATTCCGTCGGATGCACGCACTGCATTGCTTACTGTTGTGCCGGAAGCGATGACGTTACAACGGATCGATAGTGTAACGCCGCTGCTGCCGGAGCTGGAGCGGTTCAATGCAATCGCATTCGGGCCTGGTATCGGCAGGGAAGCGGGCCCGCTGCTGTTGCAACTGCTGCGGCAGAACAGTACCCCAATGGTGATCGATGCAGACGGGCTTAACCTGCTGAGTGAAAACAAAGACTGGTTGCCATTACTATCGGAGCGGATCGTACTGACCCCGCATCCCGGTGAATTCGACCGGCTCACCGGCCATCATACTACGCGACTGGAAAGATTGCAGACGCAATTGTCCTTTTCGGAAAAATACCGGGTGACCGTACTCCTGAAAGGCAGGTATACTTCTGTAAGCACGGCCGCGGGAGGGCTTTTTTTCAATACAACAGGGAATGATGGAATGGCAACTGCCGGCAGCGGGGATGTGCTTACCGGCATCATCGGGTCGCTGCTTGCACAAGGCTATGAACCGGGCGACGCTGCGGTGCTGGGAGCTTACCTGCATGGCTATGCGGGGGATCGCTCTGCCAACATTCGTTCCAGGACGGCTTTGATCGCTTCAGATATTATCGACGGAGTGGGAGAGTTCTTCCGCGCGTTTGAAAAATAATGCGGCAGTTATGCCAGCTGCAGATTTTTCAGTTTTCGCTGCACATGCGGACGACTGTCTTTTTCCAGCATCATGAAAGTTTCGGTCCAGTTGATCAGACTATCGGGCTGCCTGCTCTGGATCAATGAAGCAATGGCATACAGCTCATCGATGGTGAATAAACCGGATCTTTTAAGACGCAGCAGCTGGTAAGAAATATACTTGTCGCCTATATGCGATTCCTTACCGATAAACTCAAGCGGGATTTCATACAAGATGCCTTCGTGGTTAGCTACCTGGATTATCTCAGTTTCCATATTCCGGATTTGTATGTAAAGAGAGAAAGAATTTAGGACGAATGCTGCTTAATGCCTTGTTAACTTATGCACAATCTTTACCAACCATCCGCAATCCGAAAATACTTGTTCACACTGCAACCTGAAATGGGAAAATTCCCGGTGGCAGCTGATAATTTGGCAGGAGGAAGCTGGTTTCAGAAATCGGGAACACGTCTGTAAATGGAAACTCTGTCAGAAATTCTGCGCGGTAATAAGAGGCGGGATCAGACCCATCTGTTCCTGATCGCCAGTTTTACCGCATCGGTTTTGGAACTGATATGGAGTTTATCGTAGATCTTGGAGATATGATTGCGGACCGTATTCGGGCTGATGAATAATTTTTCTCCGATCTTTTTATAATCCAGACCGGATACCATGTTGCGGAGGATCTCGGTCTCACGCTCCGACAGCCCCGATTCCGGCACTACTGCATTTTTAGCGGGAGCCCCAGGCTCCTGCAGCAGCAGATTAAGTGTTTTGCGTGCGATCCGCGGCGACATAGGCGCGCCTTTTTTCTCAATGATCTCTTCAATGGCACGAAGAATGGCCTCGGTCCTTTCTTCTTTCAGGAGATAACCATGCGCGCCGGCTTTCAGGGCTTCGAACAATTTATCGTCGTCGTCGAAAACGGTCAGCATGATGTACTGGATATGGGAATAGAGTCCGCTGGCAGCGCGAACGGCATCTATCCCGTTCATCACAGGCATATCGATATCCATCAGTACTACCTGCGGATGTTTTTCGTGGGGGATGGACTGCAGTTTTTCAATGAATTCGGCCCCATTATCGGCGGTAAAAACGATCTCTACACGATCAGAGTAGATCAGGTCCTTGCAGACTGCAGCTATCACATTGGGTTTGTCATCAACAATGGCCAGTCGGTAACGCATAACGGGTAAAACTATTGATTTCATCCGACAATGGGGATAGTGCATTTGCACTATTTCTTCCGGATTTCGATCCTGGTGCCTTTGCCCGGCGCTGTTTCGATGGTAAAACTGCATTGGATCTCTTCGGCCCGGTATTTCATATTGTCAAGTCCGTAGTGTACGCTTGTTTTCGGCGCAGCCATATCAAAACCGATCCCATCGTCGGCCACAACCACGCGGTATTTGCCGGCGCCGGCATGGATCTCTACCCTCATATGCTTCGCATTGGCATACTTCAGCGAATTGGTGATGGCTTCCTGGCAGATGCGGAACAGGTGAATGGCTTCAGAGGGCGTGAGCACCACCGCTTCTTTTTCCAGGTCCTCCGTAAAATCGAGGGAACAGTCGCCATTCAGGTCGAACAGTTTCTGCGCAAAGCCTTTCAGCTTATCTGATAATTCTTCCAGTGAAATTTCTTCGCGGTTGAGCGCCCAGATGGTTTCGCGCAGGGTGAAGATCACTTCTTTTGAGGTCTGACTGATGTTCCTGAGATTGCGGATCCGTTCCGTTTCGGGGATCGTTCTCTCCGGATCGATAACGCCCTCGATATTTTTGCTGATCAGGCTGAGCTGGGTGCCTACATTATCGTGCAGATCGCGAGAGATCCTTTCGCGCTCGAGCTGGATCTTATGCTGCAGCTCCAGCGCGCGGATGGCTTTTTTCTGCCTGATCTTCTGGATCCAGATCCCGATGCCCATCGCACCCAATACAAAGACCAG
>JAFBAN010000240.1 GCA_019247775.1 Chitinophagaceae bacterium
GGCCACCAGCCCTGGTCGAGCGGGCCATACTGGAATACGAATTCATTATTCAGCAACATGCGTTGCACCCCGTTCCTGTCTTTACCGGTTGAGATCTTTCGCATGGCGAAATAACCCTTCACTTCATCAACCGGCTTTCCATTGCGCAGTACGCTGATCTTTAGATCGTACAGGAAAGGATTGCCGGGCGACCACAATTTCGGTGCGGGAATTTTCAGAATAGCAGTGCCGCTGCCGCTCGCGGTCTGATCCGCTATTTGTTTGCCGCCATCATACGCTACCAGTTTTACCTGATCGCCCGGCTGCAGTTTTTCAGTTGAAACGGCAACCGTCAATTGCGCGTTGTCGATATCCGGCACCTGTTTGAACGAACTGATATAGGTTGCGGGTACCGATTCCAGCCATACGGTCTGCCAGATACCCGTAACCGGCGTATACCAGATGCCGCGTGGATTTTTTACCTGCTTGCCGCGGGGTTGCGGGCCATCATCGGTTGGATCCCATACCCGCACCATGATCTCCTGTTCCCTGCCGCTGTTGAGATAAGAAGTGATATCGAATTCGAACGGGTCATAGCCGCCCTTGTGTGAGCCGGCCTGCTTGCCGTTTACGAACACATCGCATAACCAATCCACCGCACCAAAATGCAGCAGCAGGCGCGTATTGCCTGCATGCTCTGCGGTTATTGTCCGTTTATACCAGAGTACACTGTCCTTACCCACTGTTCTGCTTACGCCCGATAAAGCCGATTCAACTGCAAACGGTACCAGGATATTTCCATCATACCTCGCGGGAAATTTTTCTTTTTTTGTTGCAGGAACGATCGCATACAGCCATAGGCCATTCAGGTTAGTCCAATCATTGCGCACCATTTGCGGCCTGGGATAAGCAGGTAACGGGTTAGCGGCAGTAACAGTTTCAGCCCAGGAAGAACTGATCCTTCCGGGCACCATCTTCCAGTCCTGCGCATGCAGCGCGGCCATTGCAAACAATGCAGCAGATAGAGCGATAATCTTTTTCATGGTATTAAATATCGTGGTTTTGTGAAGACTGTACGCAATATCCTCACCGGATCACAAGCACCCATCCCGACATGGCCGGCTGGCCGGTACCGGGGTTGATCGTATAATAATAGGTAGCCACCGGCACCGGCTTGCCTTTGTATGTTCCATCCCAGATCTTTTCGGTAGACACAGACTGGAATACAATATGTCCGCCCCGATCGAATACCCGCACCAGCGATTCGGGATAAGTATCCAGGCCGCTGATCACCCAGGTATCGTTGACGCCGTCGCCATTCGGCGAGAAAGCATTCGGTGGTTTTATTTTCTTGTACACTTTGATCACCACATCATCCGTGGCAACGCCGCACCCGAGCTCCGAAGTACCGGTAAGCGTGTAGGTAAAATTGTCCGGCGGACGCACCACCGGAGTAAGGCTATTGCTGTTGGTCATATATACCACCGGCGTCCAGGAGTAATCAACGGAAGTGCCGCCGACCGACCCATGTAACGAAGTCGATTCATCCTCGAATATCCGCTGATCGGGGCCTGCATTCACAGTCGGCTTTTTCCAGACATTCAATATCACCTGGGCCGAGTCTTTGCAACCGTATTGATTGGTGACAACAACCTTATATACCGTCGTATCTACAGGCGAAGCGAAAGGATTGGCGATATGCGCATCGGATAATCCGGCAACCGGCGTCCACGCATAGCCCGCACCTCCTGATGCCGATAGTGTGATGCCCGTGCCTTCGCAGATACTGCCGCCCGCCCCCACCGTGGCTTTTGCTCCAGGCGCCACGTGCAGGTAAAATGTATCCGTCTGTACGCAGCCTAGCACGCTGATCACGATCCGGTATAAACCAGAGTCGCTGTATTGCGTGGACGGAATAACCACCGATGGCTGCGTGGAACTGAACTGGTGCGGACCCGTCCATTGATAGGTATAATCCGATCCCTCCGGTGCATCCATTCTGGTGGGAGTGCCGGTACAACCGAGTACAGGATTAAAGGTTGGCAATGAAGGCGCGGGGTTTACGGTGATGGCCGTGATATTGGATGCAATGCGGCAGCTGGTGCTCGCAAAATTGGCGCGCTCGGCTATCGATACCCTGTATTTGTAGAGACCTGCTTTTGTTGGTTTGCGGGTAAAGCCCGTTCCCTGTTCGCCGGCAATATCTGCCCAGGTCTTTCCCGAATCCTTACTGATCTGCCATTGCAATACCGGATCGGTAAAGCCTGCAGAATAGCTGGCGGCAAAATGGAAATCCTTCTGATCATTTTCGCAGACATCGATATAACCCGTGGTATCGTTATCCGCATAGGCGCTGACCTTTGGTCCACAGGGACGAAAAGTAATATCGTCAAGCATCAGGTCATTGCCGCAACCGCCTTTACTGTTATTGCGGATCCGCAGCACTACCGTTGCGGCAGTGGCCGGCGTAACAAAAAAAGTACCGTACTGATGCCACTCTTTCGCCGAAGAATTCGGAATATCGCCGGAACTGAATTCCTGCAATATTGTTCCGGTAACGGTTTCAATACGAAAAGTCAGATTGGGTTTGATGCCCGCGCCATTACAGGCGCTGGGCCTTAATACATTCCCGGCCCAGGTGGCAAACTCGTATACAGTATTGCCGCATAGTCCGGATACCGTATCCACATAAAAATCACTTGGCTCCAGTGAGGCGTTGATCAGCATGTATCGCCCGCCCACGTCCCCAGTATGATCGCCTGCAAGCAGATGCCAGGTATTACTGAAACAGCCGAAGGAAAGATTGGTGATGGTATAGGACCCGTCGTTGGGACAACCGGTCACATAGGTCATATTCGTAACGCCGGCTTTCAGCGGACCATTAGGAGTATTATCATTACCAAAAGTGATGTGCACTACCGGATCGCCCAGACTACCGGTGCACAATTGCGCCCGCAACTGCAGCAGGAACACCTGCGATAATACAACCAGGCAAATTTTTTTCATTTTAATGGATGGGGCGGAAAGCAAGTCTGGAGTTAGGAGTTAGGAGTCTGGAGTACAACTTTTTATTCCAAACTCCTAACTCCTAACTCCAGACTTCACTTATCATTCCCATAAAAATACAGATTATATAGCCCCCTTATCCGCTGCATAACGCCCGGATTTTATCCAATTCCGGTACTTTTTTGCCGAAGTTGCATCCTATTTTTTTGCCGCCCTTGTTTTTAGTTCCGCGATGGGCATGGCGATCATACGGCCAACGGGCTGCTTACCCTTGTAGCTGATCACTTTCAGCATCACCGCATCTTTTGGCGGCACAAGTGGACCCGTGTATTTCGGGTAATAATTATCGGGGAAAGAATTATCGAATGAATAATACAGGTCCAGCCCATTCACTTCCTTGTCCAATGTTATCTGTAATTGCCCATCGGCAGTTTTGGTGGCTGTGAAAATAGGATCATACACCGCCCTGGCATATTTGATCTCGGCCATATCGAGCCGGCCGAAATGGCTTTCCACCTTGCCGAAAAAATGATCCCAGTTCTTTTTCGCTTTCGGCGACCATACAGACTCGGCGATCGCAAGTCCGCGGGGCCAGGTCATGTATTCCGCATGCCGCATATTGTACACCTGTTCTGTCCACAGGTTGGCCTGTCCGCCTTTGATGTATTTCGGATCAACCCCGTCCGGCACCGGCTCGAACTCGTATGATTTATTCAGGCGAAGCGAAGAATAGATCCGGGGTTCGATGATCGGATCGGCCTGCATGTAATCGATATAGGCATAGGTGGTGGGGCTCATCACCACTTCATGTTTCATTTTTGCTGCCTCGATGCCGCCCTTTACGCCGCGCCAGCTCATCACTGCCGCGCTCGGGGCCAGTCCGCCTTCGAGGATCTCATCCCAGCCAAGGAATTTCTTTCCTTTCGATTCAACGATCTTTTCCAATCGCTTCTCAAAATAGCTCTGTACTTCTTCCATCGATTTCAATCCCTCCTTCTGCATCAGCGCTTTGATGGCATCGCTTTTCTCCCAGTAATTCTTTGGGCATTCATCGCCGCCTACATGGATGTATTCGAAAGGAAATAATTCCGCAACCTGTGTCATCACCTTATCGAGAAAATCATACACTTTTTCATTCGCCGGGCAAAGTGTATTATCCACCAGTGCGATCGGCGGTGCGCCGTGCGACCAGTCCATGATCTCCTCACCTGATCTTACCCTGTATTGATCGGCTCCCGGTGTGCAGGACAACTCGGGATACGAAACAACAGCAGCCAGGCTATGGCCGGGCACATCTATTTCCGGCAGAATATTCACAAAACGCTCTTTTGCATATTGCACCAGTTCCCTGATATCGTCATGCGTATAGAACCCGCCGAAATCCTTCGGTTCATCGGGCGTCGGTGGCGTAAACGTTCCGAAGTATCCCACTTTCTTCACATTCCAGGCGCCCACTTCTGTAAGTCTGGGCAATCCTTTTATTTCAAGGCGCCAGCCTTCATCATCCGTCAGGTGCAGGTGCAACAGGTTATACTTATAGCGCACCATATCGTCGATATACTGCTTCACCTGCTGCTTGGTGAAAAAATGCCTGGACACATCGAACATCAGCCCGCGCCAGCCGAACCGCGGGTAATCTGTAATCTCCACCACGGGCGCTGTCCACTGCATATTGCTTACAAGCGTGGTGCTCTCCACTTCTTTGGGAAACAGTTGCATCAGGGTCTGCACGCCATAATACAGTCCTGCCGGCTGATTTGCACGGATCGTAATATCCTTTGTTGTAACCGAAAGTTTATACCCTTCGTCACCTATTTGTTTGTCGGCATTGTTGTTGAGCACGAGCCTGATGGTGGGATTGGCCGCCGTATTGCTCAGGCTGATATGGCTTCCGGTTGACCGCGCCAGCCGTTGCTGCAGGATCCCGATCACTTCCTTCATTGCGGTATGCATGGGAGCATTTACAACCACGTTGGACGGTAGCAGGAATGTTCCGCTGCCGGTGGTAATCGCAACCGGTTCAGGGATGATGGCCAGGGTAGGTCTGGCGGTCTGGGCAATAACTGTAAGGCAACTCAAAATACCGATAAAGGCGAGCAATTTTTTCATGGAGAAATGGTTGAGGGACGTAAAAAATAAACTCGCTAAAGTTATTATTTAAAGCCCAATTTACGCTCTCAAAAGCACCTGTTTTTGCAGGACAGATTCAGTAAATTGCCATTCCTTTCAACGATACAACCGGTTGCATATGATCAGACAGGCCAAAGCGGTGATTTTCGATCTCGACGGCGTGATCGTCGACTCCAATCCGGCTATCGAAGCATTCTGGAAAAGCTGGACGGACCGGGAGAGTATTCCGCTGACCGAAGCGCTTACGCGCGAATGGATCCATGGGCGCAAAGCAGTTGATACGGTGGGCGGTCTGTTCGGTCACTTAACCACTGCCCGGCAGCAACAGATCATCGAAGACGCATTCGTGTTCGACCAGACAATGCAACCTCCCGGCGTTGCCGGCATCGTTCCGTTTATTCTCGATCTTAATCTGTTGGGCATCGCCACCGGTGTAGTCACCAGTTCGCATCATTCCAGGATGTTGCAATTCCTGGAAGCGCTGGGCATTGCAGATTCGTTCACCGGTTTTGTTACAGCGCATGATGTTACACAGGGCAAACCACATCCCGAACCTTATCTGAAAATGAGCGCACAACTCGGTATCGATCCCGCTTCCTGCCTGGTATTCGAAGATGCGGTCAGCGGCCTGCGATCGGCGGCGGCTGCCGGCATGCAGGTTATCGCCGTCGGCGCCGAATCATCCCGTAGTTTGCTGATGCAGGAAGGCGCTTCAGCACTGATCCCGGATTTCAATGTGCTGAAAACATTGCCTTCAGGCATTTACCTGGATGACAGGTTGGTTTTCAGTTTCTGATCGATGGGCTTTGCAAATACCCGCTGCAAAATATACGCACCCACTTTCCTGCCGGCCTCAGCACCGGCATCCACACTGTTGCGGTAATGGATGCCCCCATATACCCTGCTGATAGAGGCTTCAGCTGCCGCCTGCTGAAAGGATTCGAAATGCCGCTGCATGCCTATATAACGCAGATCACTTGTATCCTGGAATGGGAATTTTTCTCCGTAAAGATGCGCCAGCACCGTGGCGGCCGCGGCAGTGATCGTACTATGACCGCTTGTATATTCAGGGAATGGCGGTGTTTGCAGGAACGGACTCCAGCCGCGGTCGATCAGCTCATTGATCACGGTTACTGGGCGCACCACATTGCTGCGATATTTTTCATCCCAGCAGGCAATGAACGCATCGTATAATGCTACCGCAGTAAGCGCATAGGTCTGCGCTGTTTTCACCGCATCGGCTTTTGATTGTCTTGCAGCGATCGCCGCAATGCCCATCCAATGCCCCCCGGGTGTGATCTTCTTGTTCCCGAACATCATATGTCCCGAATGTTCGATCACAAAAGGATTATCATCCCAGTAACGCGCAATGGTCTTCTGTTCCTCGCTCAGGTTCTTAACTATACCATACACTTCTTTCGCATTATGGAAGAAAACACTGTTGCTGTCTGTGCTATAGGCTGGCGGGCGCACCGGCATGAATTGAGAACAGGTATCCAGCGACAGCGGCTTCATCGTATTCCAGCACCACTCTACCCCATCGAGATAATCGGGCGGCGTAGGACGCCAGCGGCCGGGCTCTTCGCTGCCCAGGTGTTTGGGCTTACCCCTGCTTTTCGCATATCCATCTGTTTTTGCACGGGCCAGTATCGCATTGGCAACAGCTTCACCGAAAGCCGCAGAACGCGTATACGTCTCATCATCCATCTGGTCCTTGAAATAGTCGAAAGTGTTCTGTTCATAATTTTTCAACGAATCGAGCGAGAATACCACTTTATGAACCACAGTAAAAAAAGCTTTGGTGGCAGCAAGCGCGTAATTGTATTTCTTCCCCTTCTGAGGCCTGGGCATTGTGCCAAAACCGCGCAGCTTTTCTGCAATGGATTCTGTGTTGTCCTTGGCAAAACGCACCGCTTCATAGGAAGCCAGGGAGGAATACACATAGATCCTGCTGGCTACCGGCGGACTGAACACATCGTAAATAATGATCTGGGTAAGATGATCTTGATTCTGGTGCAGTAGCTCCACCTCGTCTCTCTTCACCGTGTTTTTTACCCGGCATGCAGCCAATAGGACCAGGCAGCAGCATATCAGGTACAGGTATTTTTTCATAACGATCGGTTGTTAAGCATTCTCATTTGGGTTTCGGGATCACTTGTCCCCGCAGTACAAGTTTGGAATTGGTTTTCGGCCTCGTATTCGATTTCACCATAATTATTTTTACCTGTGTGCCCGGATGCCATGCTGTTCCGAATACGGTGCGTATCATACCGGAACTGCCGGGCGCTATCGCGTCTTTCGGATATTCGGCAACCGTGCAGCCGCAACTCGTTCGTACATCGGTTATGAACAACGGCTTGCTCCCCGAATTCGTGAACCTGAAATTGGCACGCAGCGAATCGCCTTCCCTGATCTCGCCGAAACTGACAACCGTATCCTGCCAGCTGATCGCGGTATACTGCGAAGTATCGAATTGAGCGATCACGGATGCTGCCACTGTTTGCTGGTGTGGCTGTTCCCTGCATCCTGCGGCAAAAAGCAG
>JAFBAN010000247.1 GCA_019247775.1 Chitinophagaceae bacterium
GCACCCGGAACCGGTTTATAGGTTTTGGTGGCGAGATCATAATAAAGCCGCTTGCCGCCCTCTACTTTATAAAAACCTGTGGCGCCGCTGGCCAGCATGTCTTCCACCCATGTTGCCACACTATAACCGGCAGCCTTCATCGCTTCAACGGTTTTAGCTACGCCGAGCAGGTCCCAGCTCTCGAATGCGCCGATCTCCCAACCGAAGCCGGCCATCATCGCATCATCCAGCCGATAGATCTCATCGCTGATCTCGGGAATGCGATGTGAGATATAGGAGAACAACGCATAGTGGAACAGCCGGTAAAATTCACCTGCCTTATCCTGCACCGCCGATAACATTTTGATCCTCTGTTTCAGATCATCAACCGGTTTGGCTGCATCGAGACTTGCGAATTTTGGTTTCGATCTCGGCCCGTATTCCATCGTCTGAAGGTTCAGGGTCTGGATCTCTTTACCTTCAGCCGATTTGATCTTTTTGAAAAAGCCCTGCCCTGTTTTATCGCCCAGCCAGTTATTGGCTACCAGTTTATCGAGCCAGGCAGGGATATTGAATATCGCTTTCGCTTCATCATCGGGACAATTATCTGCAACGCCTTTCGCCACTTTCACCAATGTATCGATGCCTACCACATCCGCCGTCCGGAATGTGGCTGATTTGGGCCGGCCGATAACCGGTCCGGTAAGCGCATCCACCTCATCGATCGTCAACCCCAGTTTCTCCATGATATGGAAAATGCTCATGATGCTGAATACGCCGATGCGGTTGGCGATGAAAGCAGGCGTATCCTTGCATAAAACCGTGGTCTTGCCCAGGTACACATCGCCATAATACATCAGGAAATCCACTACCTCGGGATCGGTGAACGGCGTTGGGATGATCTCCAGCAAACGCAGATACCGCGGCGGGTTGAAAAAATGCGAACCGCAGAAATGCTTTTTGAAATCCTCGCTTCTCCCTTCTGTCATCAGATGAATTGGAATGCCGGAGGTATTTGAGGTAACAAGGGTACCTGGTTTGCGGAACTGTTCTACTTTTTCATAGATCAGTTGTTTGATGTCGAGCCGCTCCACCACCACTTCAATGATCCAGTCGCAGCCCGATATATCTTTCATGTTGTCCTCGAAATTGCCGGTGCTGATCCTTTTCAGCGCATCTTTTGTGAATACCGGCGAAGGATTGCTTTTTACAGCAGCCTGCAGCGCATCGTTAACGAGCTTATTCCGCTCTGCCGGTTTGCTACTGGCTTCGGCGCCTTTTGTCACCATATCCAATAACAAAACCTGTACGCCAACTCCCGCAAAATGACAGGCAATGCGCGAACCCATCACGCCACTGCCGAGAACAGCTACTTTCCTGATAGAACGTTTCATGAAGCTTACTTTACAAATAGTTAGTTATGCAACTATCTGGTATCGAAGGTAGGAATTTCAGGTCGAACTTTTAAGGCTGGTTTAATAAGTTCTGCTGGTCCGCCCATCCCGATTTTAGCAGGTATTGGCCTTTTAAAGCTATTTTTGTTTGCATGGAGATCGATGGGAACATGGTGGATCAGCTTGCGCATCTCGCAAGACTGCGTTTTGATGACGCGGAAAAAGAATCCATCCGCCAGGACCTGCAAAAGATGGTGGCGTTTGTAGAGAAATTGAAAGAAGTGGACACCACAGGCGTTGAACCCCTGCTGCATATCGGTGATGCGGCCAATGTGTTGAGAGAGGATGAGGTGAGGGGTTCGGTCAGCCGCGAAGAAGCCCTTCGGAACGCACCCGCAGCCGACACGGCTTTTTTTAAAGTGCCCAAAGTGATAAAAAAGTAATTTCACCCGGGAGCAACCGAAACTGACTATTATGAGCGACTCGATCATCAGGCTGGAAGAGATCCGTAAAAGTTATTTTATGGGCAGCCAGGCTATCCCGGTGCTGAAAGGTATTTCGCTCGATATATTCCGGAATGAATATGTAGCGCTGATGGGGCCATCCGGCAGCGGTAAGAGTACGCTGATGAATATACTGGGATGTCTCGATTCTCCCACCGGCGGAAGATATATCCTGAACGGGAAAGACGTGAGCAAGATGCCCGATGATGACCTCGCCGAAGTGCGCAATACCGAAATAGGGTTCGTGTTCCAGCAGTTCAACCTGTTGCCCAGGTTATCGGCAGCAGAAAATGTAGCGCTGCCCCTGATCTACGCCGGCGTTGGCAAAAAAGAAAGAATGGAAAGGGCGCTCGAAGCATTGCATAAGGTAGGTCTTGCAGACCGCAGTCATCATAAATCCAATGAGCTCAGCGGCGGACAGATCCAGCGGGTAGCCATCGCAAGGGCGCTGGTAAATAACCCGGCCCTGTTGCTGGCCGATGAGCCCACCGGCAACCTGGATTCCAAAACCTCGGTGGAAGTGATGGAGATCTTCGGCAAGATCCGGGATGCAGGAAATACCGTGGTACTCGTTACGCACGAAGAAGATATTGCCGCTTATGCCCATCGCGTGGTGCGCCTGCGCGACGGTCTGGTAGAAAGCGACCGAAGCAGAACGATGGCGATGAGCCATTAACAGCGCAGGAGCAAACAATCAACAATGGCCACCAAGATATATACCAAGACCGGCGACCAGGGCAAGACCTCCCTGATAGGCGGTACCAAGGTCCCCAAAAGCCATATCCGCATCGAAGCATATGGTACGGTGGATGAATTGAATTCTTACCTGGGCCTGGTAAGCGATCATTTCGACGATCCGCATGCCCGGGCTACGCTCAACGATATCCAGGACAGGCTATTCACCATCGGCTCTTCACTTGCCTGCGATCCCGAGAAGGAACCTCTCATGAAGATCCCCGATCTGCGCGAAGCAGATATCACTGTGCTGGAGAAGGAGATAGACCAGATGAACGAGGTATTGCCCCCGATGAAATTTTTCCTGTTGCCCGGCGGCCATCCTGCAGTCTCGCATGCACATGTGGCGCGATGCATCTGCCGTCGCGCTGAACGCTGCTGCGTTAATATGCAGCAGCAGGACGTGTTTGTTGAACCGCTGGTCATCAAATACATCAACCGCCTCAGTGACTATCTTTTCGTGCTGGCCCGCTATGCCGGACATCTTTTGCAGGTGCCGGAAATTCCCTGGAAACCGAGGCTGGACAAAACCTCATAAAACATCTCTGCGAAAGCTCTGCTGACTCATGTTCTCTGCGGTAAAACTGGCTCGAATAGCAGGCATCCTGCATTCCACAACGTCTTCACCGCAGAGAACATGAGTCAGCGGAGTTTTCGCGGATGGAGGGCTAGTTTTTGTTTGTTGAAACTTTGTTTCGTTTCAGGATCAATGATACGATCACCGCGATAACAGCGCCGAAAATGAACATGAATACGAACAGCAGGAGATAGGACAAGACGGAACCTCCTGAGGACAGATCGACCTGCTTCATCTTCGCGGCGATCGCATCCGGACTTGCATGAGCGGCTTCGAGTTTGGAGCGTTCGAATGCCATCAGCGTGGGCTTGTATTGTGTGTTGATGAGTTCTCCATACACCGAATACAAAAGCACACATCCCGCTGCATAGATCACCGATACCGTGGCGCCGGTTGAAAAGCCTTCGCCAAAACTCATTCTTCCGCCCTGCTGTTTCCGACGCTGGTAAATGGCTACGATCACCAGGAAATAAAAAATAAAACTTCCCATCAGCCGTGCATACTGGCCGGTTTCGTGGTTGGTGGTATTCCAGCCCAGGAAATGTTCTGCAATGGTCCAGATCACGGTAATGATAAAGGCAATGATGCCGTAGCGGATGCCGGGATTTTTCATGCAGCAATGTTTGGTTGCTTAAATATAAGCAGGGCCGGGCTATTTCACGATCCTGCCGTCTTTCATATGCAGGTTGCGGTCGCTCATGCCGGCCAGCTCTTCGTTATGGGTAACGATAAGAAAGGTCTGGCTGAACTGATCGCGGAGTTTTAGGAATAGCTCATGCAGCTCACGGGCATTGGCGCTGTCGAGGTTGCCGGTGGGCTCGTCGGCGAATACGATATCGGGATTATTGATCAGGGCCCGGGCCACGGCCACGCGCTGCTGTTCGCCCCCGGATAGCTGCTGGGGCTTATTTTCCAGTCTCTCGCCCAGTCCAAGTATGTCCAGCAGCTCAACGGCCCTGGTATTCACTTCCTTTTTGCCCCGGCCCGCTATCCAACCGGGAATGGACACATTTTCAACCGCACTGAATTCCGGCAGCAGGTGGTGGAACTGGAACACAAAGCCGATATGGCTGTTACGGAAAGCGGCCAGTTTTTTGCCGGTCAGCAGGTCAACCCGCTCGCCCTGAAGCTGGATAGAACCCGAATCGGCCTTGTCGAGCGTGCCCAGGATATGAAGCAGGGTACTTTTGCCCGCCCCGGAAGAGCCGACGATACTAACGATCTCGCCGGTATGGATCTGGATATCCACTCCTTTCAAAACCTCTAAACTGCCGTATTTTTTGGTGATATTTTCTGCCTGGAGCATGGAAAAGATTAAAATCAGGCCACAAACCTACAATTCAGGCCCAAATTTTGAACAATTGTTTACATAAAGGTAGACACTCCCATTTGGTAGTGTCATTTATACGGCTACATTTGCAAAAAATTAAAAGCTGACCTATGTTCTGGACCTTAGAATTGGCAAGCTACCTGGAAGAAGCTCCCTGGCCCGCAACCAAGGATGAGCTGATCGACTATTCCATCCGGAGCGGCGCCCCGCTTGAAGTGGTGGAGAATCTCCAGGAACTCGAAGACGAGGGTGAAGTGTATGAAAGCATTGAGGATATCTGGCCCGATTATCCAAGCCAGGAAGATTTCATGTTCAACGAAGACGAATATTAATTTCGCATTCGTTTTAAATTAGTAGGCCATCATCTCCTGATGGCTTTTTTATTTGTCTCCGTGGAACTCTGTGTACTCTGTGCCTCTGTGGTAAAGTCTCCGCGTCTCTGTTACCTCAAGGCAGAGGTATAGAGGATTCACCACAGAGGCACAGAATGCACGGAGATTCACAGAGGGGTTAGTTACGCCTGCCGAACGTATACTTAAAATAAACAAGTACCAGTGTAAGTACCAGTACTACCGTATTGGCAACGATTACGGGGCCGCTGCCGATGGCCATTGCATAGACCAGCCATACGCAGGCGCTGGTGATCACGATGGCGATCATCCATCCGCTCAGATCGCCCACACTTTTAGACTGCCAGGATTTATACACCTGCGGAATAAAAGTAATGGCCGTCAGGAATGAACCGAAATAGCCGATGTAGGGAATGATATTGTCGGGAATATTCATAGAGTGGTTAATGGTGAACGCGCAACGCTTAATGCCGAAGGCTTAATGCTTAACGCCGAAGGCCGAGCGCTTAATGCCCTAAGCCTTTAGCGTTGAGCTTTCAGCGTTGAGCCTTGATCCGGTTAATGCTTAACGCCGAAGGCCAAACGCTTAATGCTTTTTTCTTTGCCTTCAGCTCTAAGCGTTTAGCGTTGAGCTTTCAGCGTTGAGCCTTTAGCTTATTCCCAGCTTCTGCATCACATCATTGCTCACCCCTGTTGTTGAATAACCTCCGTCGTGGAACAGGTTCTGCATGGTTACCATTTTGGTAAGGTCGGAAAACAGGGTGATACAATAGTTGGCGCAGTCTTCGGCCGTAGCATTACCCAGCGGGGCGATCGCATTGGCATAGTCGAAGAAATCGCCGAAACCTTTGATACCGGTTCCCGCAGTGGTTTTGGTTGGCGACTGCGATACGGTATTGATCCGCACTTTCTTCTCCAGTCCGTAATGATATCCGAAGCTGCGCGCAATGGATTCGAGCATCGCTTTAATATCCGCCATATCGGTATAGAAGGGGAAGGTCCGCTGTGCAGCCATATACGTGAGGGCCACTACGCTGCCCCATTCGTTAATGGCATCCAGCTTACGTGCAACAGAAAGCATTTTGTGGAACGACATGGCCGATACATCGATTCCTTTCATGAAATAATCATAGTTAGACTCGGTATACGGAATGTTCTTGCGGATATTCACGCTCATACCAATGGAATGCAACACAAAATCGATCTTGCCGCCCAGTATCTCCTGCGACCTGGTGAACAGCGTGGTCAGTTCCTCAACACTGGTAGCATCGGCCGGTACGATCTCGGAACCTGTTTTCTCAGCGAGTTTCTTGATCTCACCCATACGCATGGCGATAGGCGCGTTCGTGAGCACGAAAGTTGCGCCTTCTTCGTGCGCTTTCTCCGCCACTTTCCACGCGATCGAATTTTCGTCCAATGCCCCGGTAATAATGCCTCGTTTTCCTTTAAGTAAGTTGTAAGCCATAATCTCATGAAATTGTTGAGGGCCTAAAAGTATATAAACTCCTTCAAACTCTGTGAACCTCTGTGTGCTTTATGGGTAATAGCGCAGGTTGAATTTAACCGCGAAGACGCTGAGGCACGAAGCAACGCAAAGAAAACCTGCGAGGACAGCACCCCTTGCGTTTCATTGCGTCCTGGCGTCTTTGCGGTTAAATTCAACCTGTACCATTATTGCTTTGGGCCTCTGTGGTAAGATCTCCGCGTTCGCCATCATCTCTGTTAGTTCATGATCATTTCGCGGGCATTCTCAAGGGCCGCGGCGGTGGGTTTTTCGCCACTGAGCATGCGGGCAATGGCGGTGATCCGCTCATCCTCGCCCAGTAGGCGGATATTTGTCTTGATCGCATCGCCCTGGATCTCCTTGTACACGAAGAAATGTGCATTGGCTTTGCCTGCGATCTGTGGCTGATGGGTGATGCAGATGATCTGCCGGCTGGCAGCGAGCCCCTTCATGATCAGTCCCACCTGTCTCGCTGCTTCTCCCGAAATGCCGGTATCGATCTCGTCGAAGATCATGGTTGGAAGATCTACCGATTGCGCTACCAGCGATTTGATACAAAGCATCAACCTGCTCAGTTCGCCGCCGCTGGCCACTTTGCGGATGGGCTCATACCGGTTGCCTTTGTTGGCGTCGAATAAAAAATCGATCCCGTCGCTACCCCATTCATTCAGCTCCGTATCCTTCAGTTCTACTTTTAACCGCGCATTGGGCATGCCCACCTGTGCCAGCAATGCATTCACCTGCTGCTCCAGTGGTTTGGCGATCTTATGGCGGGCTTTGGATAGCTGTGCTGCCAGCCTGTTGGCTTCTGTGAGGGCAGCGGCCACTTCTTTTTCTTTGGCGATGATGGTATCGTCCATATCCAGTACCGCTTTCAGCTTTTTCTCCAGCTCAGCCTGTATCGCCAACAGTTCTCCCGACTGCTGAACGCCATGTTTTTTTAATAGCTTATACCCCGCCATCAGCCGCTCATTGATCCATTCAATGCGCTTTTCATCGTAGTTCACCGAGTCGTTCACCCGGTCGATCTCATCTGCGATATCCTGCACTTCTATCTGTGCACTCTGCAGGCGTTGCAGAATACCCGGCAGTTCGGGATGATAGGAAGCATAGCCCTGTAACTGGTTCAGCAGCTGTTTCAACTGCTGTGCCACCGGCTGCTCCGATTCGCGCAGCTCGAAATACGCTTTTGTAAGACTGCTTTTGATGCCCTCGGCATTACTCAGCAATTTCAATTCCGCATCCAGCTCTTCCAGTTCATTTTCTTGCAGTCCCAGTTCCGCCAGTTCATCGAACAGGAACTGGTTATAGTCGAGCTCCTTGTTGAACAACAATTTTTGCTGCTGCAGCGCCGCCAGTGCACGCGCTGCCTGCTGCCATTCCGAATATTTTGCCCGATAGGCGGCAAGAGCCCCTTCATTACCGGCAAGCGCATCAAGCACCTCGCGCTGGAAATCGCTGTCGCCCAGTTCCAGCGTATCGAATTGCTGGTGCAGGTCAACCAGCAGGGACGCCAGCGCTTTCAATTGCTGCAGTGTTGCCGGCGTATCGTTGACGAAAGCCCGTGATTTCCCATTGGCGGCTATCTCCCGACGCAGTACCAGTTCTTCTTCCGCATCCAGATCATTCGCTGTCAGGAAATCCAGCACCGCCTGTTTTTTATCCACCGTAAACACGCCTTCAATAAAACATTTTTTCTGCGTATTCACCAGCACCGAACTATCCGCCCGCTCTCCCAGGATCAGACTCAAAGCGCCCATCAGGATACTTTTACCTGCGCCGGTCTCCCCTGTAATAATATTCAACCGCGCCGAAAAATCGATCACGATCTCATCAATAATGGCGTAGTTCTGTATGGAAAGCTTCTTAAGCATTTGGATTTCTAATTTCCGATTTCTGATTTCACGTCTCACGTCTCACGTCTCACGTCTCACGTCTCACGTCTCACGTCTCACGTCTCACGTAAATAGTAACTCTAAGATAGGCCGCCAAACCGCAGCCAGCAAACACTTGCGGCAAATACTTAACCCCACAAACTCCAGACTCCAAACTCCAGACTCCAGACTAGCGAAGCTCTCACTCCCCCTTGCACCTCGCAATCCCCGACTTCGCTCTCTGGTCCAGTGAATTCTTGAATTCATGATCGTCCATATCGATGCAGCGCTGGTAATACTGGATGGCAAGCGCTTTTTGTCCTTTCTTTTCATAGATCTGGCCGATCTGCAATGCTGCCCGTGCGGCATAGTATTCGGTGCGATGCTCGCCTTTGCGAATGGCATTCTGGTAATTGCGGATGGCTTCCTCATCCCGGCCCATATCATCATCGATGCGGCCCATGCGGTAAACAAACTCCAGTTTGTCTTCTTCCGTGCTGAAATCATTTTCCGTCTTGCCCTGTAACAGCGCGGCCGCATCGCTATGATAACCGCCATCATTCAATAACCGCGCTTTCAGCAACAGGATATTCGGCCAGCGCCCGGTCTTCGCATCGCGCAAAGCCTGTTTATCCGCTTCCGAATCTGTGGCGCCTTTCACCAGGATGCGTTTCCGGATCTCTTCGGCTTTCGGCAGGTTGCCCTGGAGGTAATAACACCAGCTCAGCTTCTGCAAAGCATCTTTCACATAGAATTTGCCTTTGAAATTCGCGAGAAAATATTCCAGGCTCCTGGCTGCTTCCTGCGTTTCCAGATGATAAATCCTGGTATAACCCAGTTCAAGATCCCATACACTGGTCTTCAGGTACTCGCCCGACCTGTTGCGGTTCAGAATGATATTCTTCGCAAATTCCGACTGCTGTTTATTGATGCCCAGGTTGGCCGCCATATAAGCGTGCAGATGATTGTTCACCAGGTCCAGCCTGCGCTGTTGCGTAAATGCCAGCGCCTCATCCTTTTTATTCTCGAGGTAAAACAGCAGATAAGGATACATGAAAGCCGCTTCGTTGAAGAACAACTTTGACCAGGGATCATTGCTGTTGATAAACCCTTTCACAATGCGCATACCCTCAGTCTGTGAACCCCGCATGCCGAAAATAGCAGCCAGCCATTTATAGCCCTTGGGAATGGTGCCTGTGATCGCCTGCAGCGCCCCGTAAGTAAGATCATTGGGCGAGAAAGTGGGGAATTGCTTACGGTTATCCTTGATCAGGTTATAAGCCCGGCGACAGTCCCAGCCCGCATCCCAGAACTTGCCGAACTTAATGGAAACTGCAGCGCGCTGCATCCTCACCATGCTCAGGCAATAATAATAGAAAGGAGAACTCTTCGGGCCCTCACTCAACCGATCGATGCGTTCCAGGAATTTAGGATACCGGGCCTGGTATTCGGCAGGGTCCTCATTCAAAAAAAGGATATAAAAATCCGCATAGCTTTCGAGCAGGATAGGGATCAGGTTATCCGGGTTCTGCTGCCGCGCTTTCTCTACCAATGCCAGCCCAGGTTCGATCCTCAGTTTGGTGATCTCCTGGTAAGCCTGCTGGCATATACTGTTGAACTCATACGCTTTCTGCGCAGCGATCCTGCCGCAAAGCAGCAGCAATACCATAAACACCGCGATCCGCTTCATAGCCGAAAATAAGAAAGGGTAACCAAACGTTACCCTTTCCAAATACTATTTGAGTGAAATACTATTTCGCTTCAACGCTGTCGTTCAGCGTAGCGTCTACCAGTATCCGGCCGCAGTTCTCGCACACGATGATCTTCTTGTGCAGGCGGATCTCGCTCTGGCGCTGAGGCGGAATGGAGTTGAAACAACCGCCGCAGGCATCGCGCTCAACCGGCACCACGGCCAGGCCATTGCGGTAGCTCTTGCGGATGCGGTCATAACTGTAGAGCAGGCGCTCATCAATATGACTGCGGGCATCGGCGCTCTGCTTATTGAAATAGTTCTCTTCCTTTTCCGTATCTGCAATGATCTTCTGTAGCTCGCCTTTTTTATGGTTCAGCACGCCCTCTTTCACAGCTACCTGCTTTTTGGCGGCTTCCAGCGCTTTTACTTTTTCCGCCAGTTCTTCATTGGCGTCGCGGATATGCTTCTCAGCCAGTTTGATCTCGAGCTGCTGCATCTCGATCTCTTTGTTGATGGCTTCGAACTCGCGGTTGTTCTTTACGTTCTCGCTCTGCTTCTCGTATTTAGCGATCATGCTCTCGCTTTCCTTGATCGCCGCTTTCTTGCTCTCCATGAATTCGGTGATGCCATTGATCTCTTCTTCCACCCTGGTCTGGCGTGCTGTCAGGCCCAGGATCTCGTCTTCCAGATCGCTTACTTCCATCGGGAGCTCACCTTTCAGGATCTGGATCTCATCCAGTTTGCTGTCGATCTTCTGTAAACGTAAAAGGGAAACCAGTTTTTCTTCAACGGAGAAATCTTTAACTGCTGCCATAGAGGTTGTCGTTTGTATTTATTGTGTTGATGCCATGGGTCCCGGCTTTGGTACAGCTGGCATCGCCTGTTGTGTCACTCGCTTCAGGGTTCGGGGCCATGATCAGCCCAGGAAATAATGCACCGGGTTGGTTTTTACCCCTGATTTGAGGACGGCAAAGGTAGGGAATTTCGCCTGTAAATACGCCAACAATAGCTCCGTCGTGAACTGCTCGCTTTCCCAATGCCCGATATCGGCAATCACCAGCCGCTGGTCCGCATCGAAGAACTCGTGGTATTTGATATCGGCCGACACATAAAAATCGGCCCCCGCGGCCAGGGCTTTGCCGGTCAGAAAGCTGCCGGCGCCCCCGCAAAGCGCGATTTTCCTCACTTTTTTGCCCAAAAGCGGGGTATGACGCACCAATTCCAGCCCGAATGAGGCTTTCAGCAGCTGCAAAAACCCGTTTTCGGTCGTCTCTGCCGGCAATTCGCCCAGCAAACCCGATCCAACCGATTGATTATCATTGGCCAAGCTCACCAGGTCATAAGCCACCTCCTCATAGGGATGGGCGGCCAGCAGCGCCTGCACCACTGCCTGCCGGGCATGCGCAGGCAGGATCAGTTCCATCTTGATCTCCTTTTCCTCATGTCTTTTGCCCGGCTCACCCGCAAAAGGATTGGTATTCTCCGAACCTTTGAAAGTACCTGTACCTTCTGCATTGAAACTCGTTTCACTGTATTCCCCGATCTGCCCGGCCCCCGCGGCAAACAAGGCCGCCCGCACCTGCTCTGCCTGGGCCAGCGGCACAAAAGTGAACAGCTTCATCAGCTGGCCGGGCCTGGGCGCCAGCACCGTTCTGTTCACCAGTCCGAGTTTATCCGCCATCGCCCGGTTTACGCCATCCAGCACATTGTCCAGGTTGGTATGGATCGCATAAATGGCAATATCGTTCTTGATGGCTGCGATCACGGTCCTCTCCACATAATTTTTGCCGTTGATCTTTTTCAGCCCGCTGAAAATAATGGGATGATGCGCCACCACCAGGTTGCAGCCTTTTGCTTTGGCTTCGAGTATCACTTCTTCGGTGGCATCCAGGGTGCAGAGTACGCCTGTGCATTCCCAGCCTGATTGACCGGTAAGCAATCCTGCGTTGTCGTAAGATTCCTGCAAAGCCGGCGGGGCTTTTGCCTCCAGTGCCTGTATGATCTCGCTGATCTTCATCATTTTTCTAAAATAGTACATCTCCGCGTAAACTCCGCTGCCTCATGTTCTCTGCGGTAGAAATCTGTCTGTTCTGGAAGCAGGCAAAATGCGGTTAGGTCACCGCGAAGGCGCAAAGACGCCAGGGCACGCGAAGAATACTTAGCCTGGCGATCCTTTGCGCCATTGCGTCCTCGCGGTAAAATAGGCCCAAACATCAGACCGCGGCAATGCGAAGGGGATTTACCGCAGAGAACATGAGGCAGCGGAGGTTGCGCAGAGGGTTTATATTTGCGGGAATGTCTGCGAATTACCTTTTCTATAACGGGAGCATCACCAAAACAGGAAAGCTGATCATTTCGCCCGATAACCGGTCATTCCGGTACGGGGACGGATTTTTCGAGACCATGAAACTGGTCAACGGAAAGATCATCCTGGAAGAACTGCATATGGAGCGCCTGTTCAGTTCGCTGGAGCGGATGCAGTTTCAGCTGCCGGATTATTTCACGCCGGCTTATGTAAGGGAACATGTGCTGGCCCTCGCAAAAAAAAATTACCACGACAAGCTTGCCCGTATCCGTCTCACAATCTTCCGCGGCGATGGCGGACTGTATGATGTGAACAATCATTTCCCGCATCATCTTATCCAGACCTGGCCGCTCGATAACAGTTACCGCTCGCTCAACGAAAACGGCCTGGTGCTCGATTTTTACAGGGATGCCCGCAAAGGCTGCGATGAGTTCTCCGCGATCAAAACAAACAATTACCTGGCTTCGGTAATGGGCGCTCTGTGGGCCCGGCAACACAAATGGAATGATGTGATCCTGCTCAACCCGTTCGATCGCGTGGCCGAAGCAACCATCGCAAATATTTTTATGGTGAAGGATGGCCTGATCCGTACGCCGCCCCTCTCGGAAGGCCCCGTTAATGGAGTGATGCGCCGTTACCTGCTGAAAAAGATCCGCGAAGCGGACCTGCCTCACGAAGTATCACCTCTGCATCCCGATGAACTGCTGCAGGCGTCCGAAATTTTCCTCACTAATTCCATCTACGGCATACGCTGGGTAAAACAGCTCGGCAACAGCCATTATACCAACCAGACCGCTTCTGTGCTGCACAAGCAGTTTCTCGAGGGCTTATTTTGACGCAGGGTAAACTTTTTTAGCCGTCGCTTGTTTTAAAGTAAAGCCGATACATGCGGGTAAGTATTATGTGGTTCAGGCGGGACCTGCGCCTGCACGACAATGCAGCGCTGCACCATGCGCTGAAAAGCGGTACGCCTGTAGTTCCCATTTTCATTTTCGATCGTCGTATTCTCGACCAGCTTGAAGAGAAGCAGGATGCGCGGGTAGAATTCATCCACCAGGCGATCGCGTCGATGCAATCTCAGCTGCTGGAACTGAACAGCGGTCTCGAAGTTTTTTATGGCTATCCGGCCGAAGTGTTCGGTCAATTGATCTCCCGCTATGAGCTGGCTGCCGTATATGCCAACCATGATTATGAACCTTATGCCCGGCAGCGCGATGAAAATATTGCCGGTATCCTTCAATCAAAAAATATTGCGTTCCATACCTTCAAAGACCAGGTGGTTTTTGAAAAGAGCGAGATCATAAAAGACGATGGAAGGCCTTACACCGTTTTCACCCCTTACTCGAAGCGCTGGAAAGCCTGCCTGAATCCCGAAAGCCTGCAGCCGTATGCAACGAAGGATCTTTTTGATGGATTTTACAGGCGGGCGCCGACGGGGATGCCTTCATTGGAGGATATCGGATTCAGGAAAAAAGGCATTGATTTTCCGCAGCCATTTGTAGCCGACATGCAACTGGAGCAATATCGTGAAACACGGGATATTCCTTCATTGCCGCAGGGCACTTCGCGGTTGGGTGTGCACCTGCGTTTTGGTACGCTCAGTATCCGTGACCTGGCAGCAAGGGCCCTGCGGCACAGCGACACCTATCTGAATGAACTGATCTGGCGCGAATTTTACCAGATGATCCTCTGGCATTTTCCGCAGGTAGGCAAAGGCGCAAGTTTCCGTCCTGAATACGACCTGGTCAAATGGCGGAACAATGAGGAAGAATTCGCGCGCTGGTGTGCCGGCGCCACCGGTTATCCCATCGTGGATGCGGGCATGCGCGAGCTGAATGCCACGGGTTTTATGCACAACAGGGTGCGTATGATCGTAGCATCCTTTCTCACGAAGCATCTCCTGATCGACTGGCGCTGGGGCGAAGCCTGGTTTGCGCAGAAACTGCTTGATTATGAGCTGGCTTCGAACAATGGCGGCTGGCAGTGGGCCAGTGGCAGCGGATGTGATGCTGCGCCTTATTTCCGGGTATTCAATCCATGGCTGCAGGCAGAGAAATTCGATCCTGATCTAACCTATGTGAAGCAATGGGTACCCGAATGGCAGGACCAGACCTATCCGCCGCCGATGGTGGATCACGGAATGGCAAGAAAGCGTGCACTGGAAGCGTATGGCGACGCATTAAAAAGAAAGCATTGATCGAAGTGGATCCTATCATTCGCCCAGGAAAACCGTATCCGTGCTGAATGCGCGTTCGGGATAGATATGCTGGTATACCGATAGCAGTTTGGATACTGCGGTTTTGCCGTCTTCACCCAGCCAGAGCGAGAAATCGTTTACATACAGATCGATATGCTGTTTCATCACATGGGGACTCATTTCCTGCGCATGGATCTTCACATAGGGCGAAAGCTGGGGGTAATGGGAAAAAGCATATTCGACGCTTTTTTTGATGAGCTGGTCTACTTCCATGGCCAATTCCTTTCCGATGCGGCGATGCGCGATAATGCCGCCCAGGGGTATGGGCAGCCTGGTCTGTTTTTCCCAGTAGTCGCCGAGATCGATCAGCTTGTGTAAACCTTTTTCCTTGTAGGTGAACCTGTTTTCATGGATGATCACGCCGGCATCTACGGTTCCGTTCAGTACCGCATCCTCTATTTCATTGAACACCATGAATTCTTTATGATGAGCTTCGGGGAAAGCCATTGAAAAGAGCATATGGGCGGTGGTGTTAACGCCCGGTATGGCTATCCGCATTTTGGGAACATCTTCCTGCCTTGCCTTTGCATCTTTGGTGATCAGCAAAGGGCCTACACCTTTGCCCAGTGCGCCGCCGCTTTCCAGTACCGCGTACTGCTCCGACACCAGGGGCAACACCCCGTAACTGATCTTCGAAAAATCCAGTTTGCCATCCATTGCCCATTCGTTCAGGGTCTGCACATCTTCGAGATGGGCCTCGAATTCGAAACCGTGGGTATCGAATTTATGATTGACCAGGGCATCGAAGATGAAGGTATCGTTGGGACAGGGCGAAAATCCCAATGTGAATTTCCTGATTTTTGATAGTGGTTTCATGGTAGGGTTGCTGCAGCTTATTGGATCCGGTAAAGCTTATCGACGTATTTCACCAGTACCTGGTTAAGATTGTCGATCGCCTCCCTGATCTTCCAGTTCGCTTTGTTCCGTTCGCCGATATAGTTAGATACCGAACGTAACTGTAAAAAAGGAATGCCAGCTTCCCGGCAGGTATAATGCAGGGCGGCGCCTTCCATACTTTCGGTTATAGGATCGTATTTCCTGATCAGCTGCTGGATCCGGTCCTTACCCGTGGTAATGGAATTGATGGTAACCGCGCTCACTTCGGGCAGTTTGAGCAGGTTGAACGTGGGCAGCCAGGGATTGGGCAGCCGTCTGCGCTCAAAAGGGTGATAGCTGCTTTTTTCCAGTTTCAGGTCGAAGATATCCTTCCATTTGCCATCTTCTTCCACACCCATATCGGCCAGCGCTTCATCTGCCACCGCCATTACTTTTCCCAGGCTCACAGATTCATCAAAGCAACCGGCGATACCGGCCTGTATGACCAGGTCGGGCTTCTCTTCGGCCAGCAGTTTTGTGAGGGATACCGCCGTAGCCAGCATACCCACCCCGCTCTGGTGAAACCTAACGCGCAGCCGCTGGCTCTCGCTGGTGTACAGGTTGTTCATCTCCAGAAAAGAAGGCATCCATTCGGCTACCGTAGCCGCGGTGATGATAACGCGCATGAAGCAAAGGTGATAAAATAGTCTGGAGTTTGGAGTCTGGAGTCTGGAGTAATTTCTTTTCCAAACTCCAAACCCCAAACCCCAAACCCCAACTCCAGACTCCAGACTCCTACCTCCAGACTCCTACCTCCAGACTCCATTTATCCTTTACCTTTGCGAAAATTTTCGACCGGATGGTATATCTGACCAGACAGGAACATTTCAATGCGGCCCATAAGCTTTTCAACCCGGCCTGGAGTAGGGAGCGGAACGAGGAGGTATTCGGGATTTGCGCCAATGAGAACTGGCATGGGCATAATTATGACCTGTTTGTGACGATCAAGGGCGAGCCCGATCCGGACACGGGGTTTTTGTATGATGTGAAAAAGCTCAGCAAGCTGATCAAACAGTGGGCGGTAGACCGGCTCGATCACAAGAATCTCAACCTGGATGTGGATTTTATGCGGGATAAGATGTGCAGCACGGAAAATCTTGCGATAGCTATCTGGCAACAGCTGGAGCCGCATTTGCCTGAAGGGGTACAGCTGCATTGCATCAAACTCTACGAAACGCCCCGCATTTATGTAGAATATTTCGGCAGATAATTTCCGGCTTTCGAATATTTGCTCCCCCGATCCTTACCAAAACAGACTAACTTCGGGTTGGCTCGTTATCAACGCAGGCTTCCCGTTGCCTGGCACTTGATCAGCACACTTCTGATGCAGTGCACCGATACGATCGATCATAAAACAGCAGGATGGCCCATAAAGTAGCGGTTTTCAGGAAAGAGCATTTCAATGCAGCTCATCGTCTATACAACAAGGGCTGGACCGACGCGCAGAACGATGCGGTGTTCGGCCTCTGCAACAATCCCAATTACCATGGTCATAACTATGAGTTGATCGTCAAGCTTGTAGGCGAGCCCGATCCGGCTACCGGGTATGTGATCGACCTGAAGGTCCTGAGCGATATCGTGAAAGAAGAAGTGATCGCCCGCTTCGATCACAAGAACCTGAACCTGGATACTGTTGAATTTGCCGAGTTGAATCCTACGGCGGAAAATATCGTAAAAGTGATCCATGATCTGCTGCGCCCCCGGATCGACAGTAAACTGGAGCTGACCGTGAGGCTGTACGAAACTGAAAGGAATTTTGTTGAATACCCTGCCTGAACGGGCAGATCAAACCGATCTTATGTCATATTCAAAGACCGAACGCTATGATGAACAGTCTACATCCGGACTGATCAGGAATTATCAAGAAGTACTGAGCGCATTGGGTGAAGACCCGGAGCGTGAAGGCTTGCTGAAAACGCCGGAGCGTGTAGCCAAAGCCATGCAGTATATGACACAGGGTTATTCGCAGAATGCCGCGGCGATCATTAATTCGGCGAAATTCCATGAAGACGTGAGCGAGATGATCATTGTAAAGGATATCGAGCTGTATTCCATGTGCGAGCACCATATGCTGCCTTTTTTCGGTAAGGCGCATATCGCTTATATCCCCAATGGCTGGATCACCGGACTGAGCAAGATAGCCAGGGTGGTGGATGTGTATTCGCGCCGGCTGCAGGTACAGGAAAGACTGACAACGCAGATCCTGGGAGCCATTAAAGAATCCCTTAACCCGGTGGGCGTGGCGGTAGTGATAGAAGCCAAACATCTCTGCATGATGATGCGCGGCGTACAGAAACAGAATTCGGTGACCACTACTTCGGCATTCGACGGTGAATTCCTGAAGAATACGACGCGAAGTGAATTTCTGAAACTGATCAGTGCAAAATTAGGCTGAGCCTGGGCCACAGGATTTTATTTATTTTCGTTCAAATTCCGAACGATGAAGCATGCCTATATTTTCCCCGGCCAGGGTTCTCAGTTCCCGGGAATGGGAAAAGCCCTGTATGACAATAATTCCCTTGCAAAAGAATATTTCGAGAATGCCAATGATATACTCGGCTTCCGCATCAGCGATACTATGTTCGCCGGCACGGACGATGACCTCAAACGCACAGATATTACCCAGCCCGCCGTGTTCCTGCATTCGGTGATCGCTTACGAAACCATCGGCGATGTACGGCCCGATATGGTAGCAGGTCACTCGCTCGGCGAATTTTCCGCACTGGTGGCCAATAAGGCTTTGAATTTTGAAGATGCGCTGCAACTGGTGAGCATCCGGGCAAAGGCCATGCAGAAAGCCTGCGAGATACAACCCTCCACGATGGCTGCGGTACTGGCGCTGGCCGATGAAAAAGTAGAACAGGTATGTGCCGAGGTAAGTGCCGAAACAGGCGAAGTGGTGGTTCCCGCCAATTACAATTGTCCGGGGCAGCTGGTGATAAGCGGTTCTATCAAAGGTATCGAGATCGCCTGTGAACGAATGAAAGCTGCGGGCGCCAAACGGGCGCTGGTGCTGCCTGTAGGCGGCGCATTCCATTCACCCCTGATGGCCCCGGCCAGGCAGGAACTCGCTGCGGCGATAGAAGCTATTATTTTCAATGACCCTATATGTCCGGTATGCCAGAACGTGGTGGCCAGGGCAGTCGCTGATCCGTCCGAGATCAGGAAGAACCTGATAGACCAGTTGACCGGTGCGGTGCGCTGGACACAAAGCGTACAGGCCATGGTAGCAGACGGCGCTAACGAATTTACGGAAGTGGGTCCGGGCAAAGTACTGCAGGGCCTTGTTCAGAAGATCCACAAAGAAGCAGAGGTCAATGGTATAAGCTAGTTCAGTTCTATGTGCCTATAATTCCTATGTTCCCTATGTGTTAAATGTCCGCGTGATAGCAACTTCAGGCTGTTACCAGCCCGCGGATTTTCAACACATAGGAACATAGAGACATAGGTCGTATAGCGTTTCGCTGGCACGGTTTTTTTCTTTTTCGGGCATGAAGCGAATCGTTACTGCCGTACTATGCCTTCTTTTTTTCGCCATCCAGAGCTTTTCACAGAGCGATAGCCTGGTTATTGCCGCCGTGCCTGTTGGTATTCCCCCAGCTCCTGTCAGCAGCAAATCACCCGATTACCTATACAAGAGCAAGGTGTATAACATGCATCCCAAGTACCAGTTACCGCTGGCTGCAGCTGCTGTAGTAGGATCTTCGATGGCATTCAAGGCATTGGATGAGAACGCAAGGCTCACACCTTCCGATGCGCTCAAGTTAAACCCCAACGATATTAATTCGTTCGACCGGCCAACTGCACTGCGCAATCCTTCGGGCTTTCCTGCCGCCGCCAGTGCCGGAGATTTTTTCCTGAATTTTTCTGTGGCGAGTCCTGTACTGCTCGCTCTGGACAAGCATACCCGTAAAGACTGGGTAGACCTGCTTACTTTATATATGGCATCGCAGGCATTCGACAATATGCTGTATTTCGGCGCCATTCTCGCGGTACGCCGCCCAAGACCGCTCGCCTATAATCCGTATCTCGATTCGGTAGCGCGGTCGGGGGTAGGGATGACAAAATCATTTTTCAGCGGGCATGTATCATTCAGTGCAACCGCTACATTCTTCGCCGTTAAGGTATTTACGGATTACCATGATATCAAAGGCTGGCCGCGCATCGGACTTTATACATTGGCTGCCATTCCACCTTTGCTCACCGGCTATTTCCGGATCCAGTCAGGCCGACATTTCAAAACGGATGTGATCGTGGGAATGATCGCCGGCAGTACTTCAGGGATATTGGTGCCTGAATTATTCAAGCGCAAAGCCCGCGACGCAAGGGTTTCTTTTGCGCCCTATTATGTTCCTCAGGGTGGGGGGCTTAGTTTAGGGGTGTCACTTGCTCCTAAAGACAAACCATTGAGGTCGCAATTAGTAATTAATAATTAGCAATTAGTAATTGTTAATCGCCAGCGTGCAGTTGACCCACTCGGCGTCAAACTTCGTATCGTATTTTTTATAAAAATTGATCGCGGGTTCGTTCCAGTCGAGCACCTGCCATACGATGGCGCCGTATTTTTTTTCTCTTGCTTCTTCGATCAAACGATCCACGAGCATTTTGCCGATCTGCTGCCCGCGCATTTTTTCGGTCACCAGCAGGTCTTCGAGGTACATGCGTTGTCCTTTCCAGGTGCTGTAGCGGATATAGTATAGGGCAAATCCTTCTACTTTTCCATCCACTTCGGCCACAAAAGCCCACCATACAGGTTTGTCACCAAAACCGCTTTCTTCAAAATGCTCCAGCGTAACGGTTACTTCCTGCGGCGCGCGTTCGTATTCGGCCAGTTCCTGTATCAATTCCAATAGTCTTGCGCAATCTTTTCTTTCTGCTTTCCTGATCTTGATGCTCATGTTTTAATTTTTATAACCCGGACCTTTCACAAATCTACCGGGTTTGGCCAGCGTATGATTACCGTTCTTCAAAACCTGCACCCCGTTCACCCAAACATGCAGCATGCCTTCCGAATACTGGTGTGGTCTTTCATAAGTAGCTTTATCATTCACGGTTGCGGGATCGAACACAATGATATCCGCAAAATACCCAGGCTTAAGCTCACCGCGCTTGCTGATATGCAAACTGGACGCTGCAAGTTTAGTCAGTTTCCGGATGGCTTCCTGCAGGGAAAGAAGTTTTTCATCTCTCGAGTAATGCCCGATCACCCGGGTAAAATTTCCGTAAGCCCTGGGATGCGCGCTTTGTTTCAGGAATTTACCTTCCGGAGCCATCGATGCCGCATCCGAACCAAAGCTGACCCAGGGCAATACGAGCTGCTTTTTTACATTTTCCTCGCTCATTAAAAAATAAGCAACTTCCACGCGGCTGCTATCCTGGATGATCAGATCGATAGCGGCGTCTTCAGGGCTGGTGTTCCGGATCCGGGCCACTTCGGCCAGTGATTTGCCGGCATATTTGAACAGTGAATCGCGCCGAAAACCCAGTAGTAAAACTTTATCAGCAGAGCCGGCGCCATAGTACAGGTTTTCCCAGTCGGGCGCATTTGTCTTCATTGCTTTTTTTGTTTCTTCCCTGGTCTTCGGATCCTGCAGGCGTTGCCAGAGTTTTCCAAATCCGCCGTCCTGCAATGAAGGTGGAAATGCGGCAGTCATTCCGGTGGCGCCGGCGGTATAGGTATACATGTTGGCTGCAATATCGATACCTTCTTTCCTTGCCCGCTCCACCCGCCTGATCACGCTGTCCATCTTGCCCCAATTGCTTATACCTGCGGCTTTCAGGTGATAGATCTCGCCATGCACTTTTGCTTCCCTTGCTATCGTGATCAGCTCTTCCACGGCCTCATTCAGTTTATTGCCTTCACTGCGCATATGCGAGATATAGCCGCCGCCATAGGGCGCAGCCGCCTTGCAGAGTTCGATCAGTTCATTTGTTTTGGCAAAAAAAGCGGGCGGATAGATCAGTGAACTACCTACGCCCAATGCGCCTTCTTCCATGGCTTCACGCACCAGCAATTTCATACTGTCGAGCTCAGCAGCGGTGGGAGCGCGGTCATCTTCGCCTACCACATTGGTGCGGATAGTAGTGGCGCCAACATAAGAAGCGATATTAACGCTGATGCCGCGTTTTTCCATAGACCGCATATAGCCCCCGAGACTGGTCCAGTCGACCTTGTATTTGAAGATCGGCTGATCATCCTGCATATCTTTTTTCATCCGCTCATTCAGCGGACCCATGCTTTCGCCCTCGCCGAACACCTCGAGCGTAACACCTTCTTTGAGTTCGCCCATCGAACGATAGTCTTCGATCAGCGATACCGGCGACCAGCTGAGCATATTGATAAAACCCGGTGCCACCGCTTTACCGCTGGCATCTACGGTGTCTTTTGCGGTTGCTTTGGATAAGTCGCCGATAAAAGCGATCATGTCTCCCTTTATACCGATATCCGCTTTATAAGGCACGCCGCCATTTCCATCGTACACCGTTCCGTTGCGGATGATGGTGTCATAATCATAACGCCTGCAGGCAACCAGGCCCACAAAAGCGAAGGATACCAGGATAATTTTCCGCATGCTATTTCTTTTTGGCTTTGAAATTGCCGTTGGGCTGCATGAATGTGAGGCCTGTCACCTCACCCTTCTCATTTAGCGCGAATTGAAGATAAAAGCCGCTCGCTGCCTTGATGGAAAATTTATCGGCGCCCAGCGCTGCGAGTTCATATTCAGGTTGCCCGGGCACGAGCAGGTACAGGCTTTTTCCGCCTTTCGTATAAATATTTGCCGTAACCCCACTGATCTCGTAGTCGCCGATATATTTAGCAAGTTCATTACTTGTGAGCTCTTTCGCTTTGGGGCTCCTGGTGAACTTTAGCGGAGCCAGACTTCCTTCGAGTGGTACCATTACGGCGTCGATCTCACCGGAAGTATTCATCTGGAACTGGTAGCGCAGGTTACTTTTGTCTGTAGTGTCGATCCCGTCTTTCGGATCGCTGCTGAAAGGTTCGAAAATATCGTAATGATAATGCCTCAGCCATGTCAGGTCTCTACCCATTCTGGCGAACAATGAATCGTTGATCAGACTGATATCGATGCTGCCATAACCGGGGTTACTGTACAGTCCTTCGTAGTCTGCCAGGGGATGCGATGGCGAAGTATGAAGTTTGCGATTACTTGTTTTTGATCTCTCGGTATCTTTTGCGGCAGCTTTTGCTTTTTCTGCATTGCGCTTCAGATCGGTGCTCCAGTCGAAATAAGGCAGTTTGAGCAATCTGTCGGCTATCAGGTTGCGAACGATCGATGGTACCGGTGAACTATTCTGATTGGTGAGCACGATGATGCCGATACTGTCTGTCGGAAAAAAGCAGGTACTCGCAGAGAACCCATCGATATTACCCCCGTGTTCTACTCGGTAATGGCCCTTGTAGGAAGCGAGCATCCAGCCAAAACCATAATTAGCAAAATGGATATCAGGCTGCTCTTTCGAGGGCAGGCCGGCGCCGATGACCATCTGCGAGCTCATCGCGTCCGTAACATAGGACGCAGGCAGGATTTCTTTGCCCTGAAATTTGCCACCATTGATCCAGACACTTACCCAGTTGCTCATCTCCAGCACATTGCTGTTGATACTGCCGGCCGGCCCCATGGCATCGATATGATAATAGTCCAGCTTTTTTATGACGCTGTCTTTTTTCAATCCATAAGGCAGTGCGGGCTCGGCTGTCCGTTCCAGATCCTCGATGGAAAAATTGGAACTGCTCATATTCAGCGGACGGAAAATATTGTCGCGGATATTATCTTCCCAACTTTTGCCGGTGAGTTTTTCGATTACTGTTCCCTGCAACAGGAACATGAAATTATTATACTGCCATCTTTCCCTTACAGGATAAGTAGGCTCCATGTACTGGATGCGTTGCATAAGACTGTCGCGCGAATGACTGGGGAAACTGTACCAGGAAAAATCATGTCGCGGCAGACCTGTGCGATGGCTCATCATATCCCGCAGAATAATGCTGTTGTTCATGGATTCGTTGTAGAATTTCAGGTCGGGCAGGTAGTTGCGAACAGGTTTATCGATATCGAGTTTGCCCTGTTTGGCAAGCAGACCTATCATGCCGGCGGTAAATGCTTTGGTGCAGCTGCCGATGGCGAACATGGTGGCCGGCGTAACCGGTATCCTGTTCTCGAAATCCCGATAACCGAAACCTTTAGCGTAAACGATCTTGTCTTTTTCTACCACCGCTACTGCAAAACCGGCCGCGTTCCAGTCTTTCAGCACTCTTTCAAAAGCGGTATCCAGTCCTGCAAAACGATCAGGTGCCGTAACGGTATTTTTTCGCTGTGCAATTGCAGCAACCATAATAGCAAACAAGGCTACGGCCAGGTAAAGTTTTCTCATGTCGTTGATTTTGGATGAAAAGCCTGATAAATGTAAACACTTACCGGGCAAAAGTAAATTGGCGGCTAAATTTTATTGTGTTGCGGGGGTTAGGTGCTCGGTAAATCTAACCGCAAAGACGCCAGGGCGCGAAGCTGAACGAGGAAGGTATAGACAACCATCCCCCGCGTGGCTTTGCGCCTTGGCGCCTTTGCGGTCAGATTGGGTTCTAAGGAAACGGATACCTAGCCAGCGCCTGCTCAAAATCGGCTAATATATCGGCGATATTTTCAATGCCAACGCTCAGGCGGATAAGGCCATCTGTGATCCCGTATTTAAGTCTTTCCTCTTTTGGCATCGACATATGGCTCATCGTAGCGGGGTGCGATAACAATGTATCCACCGTGCCCAGCGATACTGCCCTCACACACATCTGCAGTGCGTCGACGAATTTTCTGCCGGCATCGAGTCCGCCTTTCAATTCAAAACTCATCACGGCGCCGGGATGCCGCATCTGTTTCGCGGCGATATGATGATCGGGATGCGATGCCAGACCCGTGTAATTAACGAGCGCAACGGCTGAATGATCTGCCAGATAGCCCGCCACTTCCATTGCGTTATGACAGTGACGTTCCATGCGCAGCTCCAGGGTCTTTAATCCCTGCGTGAGCAGGAAAGCATCGAAAGGATTGCTGTTACCCCCGAGCAGGATATGCCATTTCCACATGGCACCATTCATCAGTTCCAGGTCGCGGCCCAGCAGTATGCCGCCGATGGCCGTTCCATGGCCGTTCAGGAATTTGGTGGTGGAATGGAACACAAAATCCACCCCGTATTTGAATGGCTGCTGCAGATATGGCGAGGCAAAAGTGTTGTCTACCGATACCAGTTTATTGAACTGCTTCGCCAGTACCGTGATCTCTTCGATGTCGACGCATTGAATGGTCGGATTTGCCGGTGTTTCAATGTGCAGCAGTTTAATGGTGGCATCCGATCTCAGAGCCTGTTCTACCAGGTTAAGATCGTGCATGTCGATGATCCTTGTATTAATGCCGGTAGCCGGCAGCACTTTGTTCATCAGTTCATACGTACCGCCGTAGAGTGAATAGTGGGTGAGTATGGTATCACCTGCTTTCAGCGTGCCGAGGAATAAAGTTGTCATCGCAGCCTGCCCGCTGGCATGCAACAGCGCTTTGGCCTGCATGGGAGTTCCGTCGGCATTGGTAAGGCCGAATGTTTCCAGCGCGGCGATGGTTTGTTCTGCGGTAGTGAAAGTAGGATTGCCCCAGCGGCTGTAGATCCTGCTTTTGTCTGCGCCAGCAAAACGATCCGATCCCTGCTTTGCAGAATCGAAAGTAAAAGTGGATGTGGCGAAGATGGGGGTGAGATGCGAGTACTCTGCATTTTCGTGCCCGGCAGCATGCATGGCCACCGAACTGACACCGGTAAGCGGGAACTTTTTCATTATTTTTGGATTGAGCGCCTGAACGGAGCGCCGGGTTAATTGTTCCAAAAGTAACATGAATCATGAAACAATTATTAACCTCTTATCCTGCATTTGAATCAGGCCTACACCGGAAACTGTCCGATATCAAAAAACTCATTTAGATGAAGAATATTTTTTTCGCCTGCATGATAGTTGTATTGGTAAGTCCTGGTTGTGAGAAAACCAATGAATATCAGCCTAATGCCAGTTGTTCATGCGCAGCGGTTGTGAATGCAGCGGATAAATACACATACCCCTTTTTACCAGGTACCACTGCCTGGAACCAGGCAGGGCTTGCGGGCGGATTGGATTCGATCTATTCTATTTGCCAGGTGCCGGACAATACGTTGAAAAGCATGAGTACGTTAGGGCTTATTCAAACCCTGGAGACTAATCCCTGCCTGATAAATATGTTTTTGCGGGATGGCAAATTTCAAGGAAGAAATGAAGTGCTCCCCAGGCTCAATGTCAATACAGAATTATTAAAAAGAACTGATGCCGGTGCGGCATTGGTGAACTACTATAATCAAAAACAACCCTGCTGTGCAGAAGGACTTTCAACGGATATTCTAAAAGGAAAATTTGCAAATGATTGGCATCTTTTTGATATGATATGCACGCAGGAAAAAATACTTAACCAATTGGATAACGAACAAAAGCTTGTATTTGCAAGAGTTGTTCTGGATAAATTTTCTATACAATTAAATTATCCGTCGATATTTGGCTCTTCCAGATCAACGTCGGCATTAATTCTTAGTCAGTTGATGATCCTTGCAAAATATGATCCCTATTTACAAGCTATAAAATCCAATCCAGGTTTGCTTTCGTTCTCACAGACAGGGATGCCAGACGCTGGCTACGATGAGGTTTTAGTTCATGCGAAAAGGTTTTGTAAATAACAGTCTCCAAAAATAACTTGAACATGAAACAATTATTAACCTCTTATTCCGCGTTTGAATACTGGGCCAACCGAAAATTGTTCGATGTGATCCTCAACCTGGGCCCGGTGCTGCAGGAGCAGGAGATCAAAAGCAGTTTTCCGTCTATCCAGAAGACCTGCCTGCATATGTGGGACGCATCGAGTGTATGGTGGCAACGGCTGCACATGCATGAGCAGATGGTGATCCCCAGCCTCAGTTTCCATCCTTCCATGAACGATATCGCCAACGGCCTGCTGGCACAGAATACAACCTGGAAAGAATGGGTTGAAAATGCAACGGAAGCAGACCTTGAAAGAGAACTCCCATACAAGAATATCAAAGGAGAAGCTTTTATCCAGCCGGTTAAATACATTATCCTACACTTATCTAATCACGGCACTTATCACCGCGGCCAACTGGTCACAATGTTAAGGCAGGTAGGAGTGGAGAGTATTCCGAAGACGGACTATATCGATTTCAGCAGAATCTGAGTATTATTTTG
>JAFBAN010000029.1 GCA_019247775.1 Chitinophagaceae bacterium
GGTGAATGGTTGCTTTGGCTGGAACCATCTGCCCCAGCAAGCCGCTTAGGTCTGACGACTCACGTCTCACGCCTCACGATCCACGCCTCACAATTGCCCCAGGTTTCGCCCGGATTGATTACCTTTGATGCCCTTAAAAACGGCTCAAATATAGTTTCTAACCCCCTAACAATCTTCTTAAAATTTCGGCAATGATGACCAGCGCGGAGATACGACAGCAATTCCTGGATTTTTTTGCTTCCAAACAGCATCAGATCGTGTCTTCGGCCCCCATCGTAGTCAAGAATGATCCTACCCTGCTCTTCACCAATGCAGGCATGAACCAGTTCAAGGATTATTTTCTGGGCAACCGGAAACCGGAATTCCCGCGCGTAGCCGATACGCAGAAATGCCTGCGGGTGAGCGGTAAACACAACGACCTGGAAGAAGTGGGAGTGGATACCTATCATCACACCATGTTCGAGATGCTGGGCAACTGGAGTTTCGGCGACTATTTCAAAAAAGAAGCGATCGCCTGGAGCTGGGAGCTGCTGACGGAGGTTTATAAGATCGATAAAGACCGCTTATACGTAAGCATTTTTGCCGGCGACGATAAAGAAGGGCTGCCCCGCGATGATGAAGCATTCGATGAATGGAAGAAACTGATACCCGAAGACCGTATCCTGCCTTTTGGCAAGAAAGATAATTTCTGGGAAATGGGCGATACCGGTCCCTGCGGCCCCTGCACCGAGATCCATGTCGATTGCCGCAATGATGCAGACCGGAAAAACATACCCGGCAGATCGCTGGTCAATGGCGATGATCCGCAGGTGATCGAGATCTGGAACAATGTATTCATCCAGTTCAACCGCTTGAAAGACGGATCGCTGGAGCCGCTGCCTGCGCGACATGTAGACACAGGTATGGGACTCGAACGACTGGTGCGCGTGCTGCAGAACAAACAAAGCAATTACGATACCGATGTATTCAGCGGCACCATCGCAGCCATTGAAAAGATCAGCGGAAAAAAATATGCACAGGACGACAGCAAGGAGGCGATCGCATTCAGGGTCTTGTCTGACCATCTCCGGGCCATTGCTTTTACGATCGCAGACGGACAGTTGCCATCCAATACCGGCGCGGGTTATGTGATACG
Source organism: Chitinophagaceae bacterium (assembly GCA_019247775.1). Lineage (GTDB taxonomy): Bacteria > Bacteroidota > Bacteroidia > Chitinophagales > Chitinophagaceae > Sediminibacterium. The sequence goes on from JAFBAN010000029.1 coordinate 1,136, forward strand.
CCGGATATTGCGGCGTGCAGTGCGGTATTACTATACATACCTCGATTACAAACAACCTTTATTGTATCAGCTCATTCCGCTGCTGGCCGGGCAATTCGGACATGTATTCCCCGAACTGCATAAACAACAGGAATTTGTTGCGAGAGTAGTGAAAGAAGAGGAGGATGCATTCCTGAAAACACTTGACAAAGGCCTGAAGCGCATAGACGATATCATTGCAGGATCCCGGCAGCAGATAGAAGGCAAAGCTGCTTTTGAGCTCTTCGATACATTCGGTTTTCCGCTGGATCTTACACGTTTGATCGCGGGTGAAAAAGGCATCGGCATCGACGAAAAAGGATTCGAGGCAGAGATGCAGCAGCAGAAAACACGAAGCCGCGCCGCAGGAACGGTGGACACGGAAGACTGGATCACCCTGCACGAAACCGGTCTGAATGAGTTTGTCGGCTACGATTCGCTGGAACTGCGCAGCAGGCTGGTCCGGTACCGTAAAACCAAAGCCAAAGGAAAAGAAGCTTATCAACTGGTACTTGAAGCTACTCCTTTCTATGCCGAAAGCGGCGGCCAGGCCGGCGATACCGGTACGCTCGAATTCAATGGCGAGCACATTGCGGTAACCGATACCAAAAAAGAGAACAATCTCATCATTCATTTCACAGATAGTCTGCCCGCCGATCTGCATGCGCCGGTGATGGCCCGGGTAAATGCCGCCAAACGCCAGTCGACGGCGGTCCACCATAGCGCCACCCACCTGCTGCACGCAGCATTACGCAAGGTGCTGGGTACCCATGTAACGCAGAAAGGCAGCCTGGTGAACGATGAATACCTGCGCTTCGACTTCTCCCATTTTGCAAAGATGACCGAAGAGGAGATCGCACGCGTGCAATCGATGGTGAACGAAAAGATCAGGGAAAATATCCCGGTCTATATCAAAGAAATGGGTAAGGACGAAGCGGTGGCGATGGGCGCCATGGCTTTGTTCGGCGAGAAATACGGAGACCTGGTACGTGTTGTGATCATCGACCCCGGTTATTCCATCGAACTATGCGGCGGTACGCATGTGGGCTCTACCGGCGAACTGGGCCTGTTCCTCATCAGGCAGGAATCTGCAGTTGCAGCGGGTGTGCGCCGGATCGAAGCCATCAGCGGAGCGGCTGCTGAACAGTTTATACAGGAACAGGGTGATCAGGTACGGCAGATCCGCGACATGCTGAAAGGACCTAAAGACCTGCTGAAAACGATTGAATCACTCGCCGCTGAAAACAATGAATTCCGGAAGCGCATCGAAAGCCTGGAAGCCCGGCAATTGGTAGCTATCAGGAATGAACTGCTCAATAAGACAGAGCAGCTGAACGGCGTACAATTCCTCGGCGCTATCGTGGAAGTCAATTCTGCGGATGCCCTGAAAAAAATCTGTTTTGAATTAAAAAACGAGCTGAAAGATTACCTGGTGGTGCTCGCCGCCAATGTGGAAGGCAAACCCCAGGTAGCTATCCTGATCGACGAAAAGATCAGCGTATCCAGATCGCTCGAAGCGCCTAAGATCATTAAAGAACATATTGCCCCGCTTATCAAAGGCGGAGGCGGCGGCCAGAAAACCCTTGCTTCGGCCGGCGGCCAGGATGCCAGCAATCTGCCCCGGGTGATCGAAGCCGTCAGAGCGCTGCTGGGGTGATTGGAGATTTGAGGTTTGGCATTTCAGCTCTGAATAGAAATCCCCGGCAGCCCCTTCCAAGCGCTTTGACTCCTGCCAGAATGCAATTTCTGCGGCGCCTTGCCGGGATGGCTAATCTCATCCGACGCCTCAAATCCCAAATTCATTAACCTTTTTTAACATTTCCGAACGATTTCGTATTTGCAAAATCGTTTAGATTTGATCTACTAAATTGTTCGTACAACTAAAATCTGACGGTTATGAATACGAAAATCTTACCCCTTCTGCTGCTGACCCTGGGTACGGCAACAGGGATCAATGCCCAGACCAGGGAAAAGGCCGAGAAGTCTGAAAACAAGAAACAGGAAAGTATTACCATTCGCAAAAAAGGCGACAGTAAAGAAAAAACGACGATCGTGATCGATGGCGATCAGATCACAGTGAACGGCAAACCGCTGGAAGACCTGAAGGATGGTGATATTGAAGTTTTGCGCAACCGCAGTTTTGAACCGCTGGTGAGGCTGCGCAGCCGTGTAGCTCCGATGGGTGGTGTTAAAATGTTCGGCGATGCATTCCCTTTCAACAGCGACCGCGCTTTCCTTGGCGTGTCCTCCGCTAAAGATGATAAAGGCGCTAAAGTGAATTCTGTTGAAAAAGAAAGCGCAGCCGAAAAAGCCGGCCTCAAAAAAGATGATATCATTACCCGTATCGGCGACAGCAAAATAGAAGGCAGCGATGATCTGTACGATGCCATCGGAAAATACAAGCCCGAGGACAAAGTGAATATCACCTATCTCCGCGACGGCAAGGAAATGCATGCAACTGCCACACTGGGTAAATCCAACACTTTTGCCAGGTCATTCCGCTTCAACAGCGAAGATCTCGGTGACAATTTCCGCAACTTCAGGATGCCTTCAATGCCGAGAATGGATGGGATGGAGTTCTCCTTCAACCGCAAGCCCAGACTGGGACTGGAGATCCAGGATCAGTCAGACGGTAAAGGCGTGAAGATCCTGGATGTGGACGACGAGTCTGCATCTGCAAAAGCCGGTCTGCAGAAGGACGATGTTATCACAGAAATAGACGGCAAAGCCATCAGTTCTGTTGACGAGCTCCGGAGCAAAGTCCGCGAACTGAAAGAGGGCGATAGCGTAAAGATTACTTACCAGCGCGCTGGCAAAACCCAGACCGCTACCGTGTCTTTTCCTAAAAAATTAAAAACTGCAGAACTCTAGCATAATAGCTTTCTCTCGATTTTTTTCTCATGTTGTACACCGCACCATTCCTGGTGCGGTATTTTTTTGTGCGGGTCTGCACCTTACCTGAATGGCTGTTTCAGCCGGCATTAATTAACTTTAGCTTCAACAATCCAGTTATGAAAAAGATCCTTCCCTTACTGCTTAACCTGATCGTACTGTTGGCCGTTGCTCAGGTCTATTCTTCCCGCGAGCCGCTTGTGCATACATTTTCCATTGTTGCCCGCGATGCTGTTACCGGCGAAATGGCTGTGGGCGTGCAGAGTCATTGGTTCAGCGTGGGCACTTCCGTTCCCTGGGCCGAAGCCGGTGTGGGTGCGGTGGCCACCCAGTCGTTCGTCGACAAATCGTATGGACCCAAAGCCCTGGCCCTGCTAAAAAAAGGATATAGTTCCCAACAGGCGCTCGACGAGCTTACGAAAGCCGATCCGGGAAGGGATGTGAGGCAGGTGGCCATTATCGATACAAAAGGAAATGTGGCAGCGCATACCGGAAAGAACTGCATCCAGTACGCCAAACATATTAAAGGCCTGAACGTGAGTGTTCAAAGCAATATGATGCTGGGAAGCCAGGTCTGCGAATACATGATGCGCTCTTTTGATCAGACCAGGGGCAAGCCGCTGGCCGAACGGGTATTGCTGGCGCTGGAAGCCGCACAGCAGGCAGGCGGCGATATCCGCGGCATGCAGGCAGCCGCACTGATCGTGGTACCCGGCAAAAAAACGGAAAGCTGGAACAACACAACCGTAAACCTTCGGGTAGACGATGCGCCGCAACCGCTGCAGGAACTGCGCAGACTGTACAATGTGCATCTGGCGTACGAACACATGAACAGTGGCGACCTGGCGGTAGAAAAGAACAATATGCCGCTTGCCATGAGCGAGTATAACGCTGCCATGAAATTATTTCCCGCCAACCTTGAGATGCAATACTGGACAGCCATCACCCTCGCCAATAACCACCAGGTAGCAAAAGCTTTGCCGATGCTGAAAAGCATTTTCGCGAAAGACAAAAACTGGAAAGAGCTCACCCGGAGGCTGCCGCCGGTCAAACTCCTCAATGTATCTGCCCAGGAGCTTCAACAGATCCTCAATCTGTAATTCTCCGTGAACCTCTGTGTATTCTGTGCCTCCGTGGTAAAGCTCTGCGCCTCCGTTCACTCTGAAAAGTCTATTTTTGCCCCATGTCGCTACAGGATAAATACGAAGCGGTGATCGGCCTCGAAGTACATGCGCAACTGGCTACGAACAGCAAGTTGTTTTGCGGCGACAGCACTGCTTTTGGTGCGGCGCCGAATACGCATATCAGCCCTATCACGATGGGGCATCCGGGCACCCTGCCGAAGACCAATAAAAAAGCGGTGGAATATGCGATCAGGATGGGTCTGGCTTGTCACTGCGAGATCGAGAAGGATAATTATTTCGCGCGAAAGAATTATTTCTACCCCGATCTGCCCAAAGGCTACCAGATCTCGCAGCATACCACGCCTATCTGTAAAGGCGGTTATATAAGCATCAAAACCGGAAGCGGCGAACGCCGGGTACAACTGAACCGTATCCATCTTGAAGAGGATGCCGGCAAAAGTATTCATGACCTGGACGATCATTTCACCTGTATAGACCTGAACCGCGCGGGGACTCCGCTGATAGAGATCGTGACCGAGCCGGACCTGTTTTCGGCCGAGGAAGCCTGGCAATATGTGACCGAGATCCGACGTCTGGTACGCTGGATCGGGGTATGTGACGGCAATATGGAAGAAGGCAGCCTGCGCTGCGATGCCAATATATCCATAAGACTGAGAGGTGAAAAAAAACTGGGCACTAAAGTAGAAGTAAAGAACCTGAACTCTATCCGCAATGTGCGCAAGGCGATCGAATTCGAGATCGCCCGAATGACGGAACTGGTAGAAGCAGGCGATAAAGTGCAGCAGCAGACCCGGAGTTTTGACGCATCCACCGATACCACTTTTGCGATCCGTGATAAAGAAGAAGCGAATGACTACCGGTATTTTCCCGATCCTGATCTTGCGCCATTTCATCTCACCGATGCGTTCATAGAGGAGATGCGTTCGGCGGTACCCGCTTTGCCGGATCAGCTCGTTGCAAGATTTCAATCAGACTACGGGCTCAGCGAATACGACGCACAGCAGCTTTGCGATGAAAAAGCAACAGCCGATTATTTCTGTGATCTGATCCGTCATACCCAGCAATACAAGGCAGCCGTAAACTGGATCTCGGGGCCCATCAGGCAATACCTGAATGAGAGCGGCGGATCGTTTGAAACATTTTCGCTTCCCGCCTCTGTGCTGGCAGCATTGATCAACCTGGTTGATAGCGGCCGGATCGGTTTCTCGGCCGCCTCCGCCAAATTATTTCCGGCACTGATAGTAACACCCGGAAACCCGGAAGCATTGGCGGAAAAAATGAACCTGCTACAGGTATCCGACGGTGCAGAGCTTGAAAGCTGGGTAAGCGAGGCACTGGCTGCCATGCCGGATAAAGTAACCGAATACCGAAAAGGGAAAAAAGGCCTGATAGGATTATTCGTAGGCGAAGTAAAAAAACGCAGCAAGGGTAAAGCCGATCCGAGGATCGTTACGCAATTGCTGGAAGAAAAATTAAACGCGTAAGCATTATGAAAAAACTCATTCTTATTCTTTGCACCGCAGCGGCAATGGTAGCCTGCAGACAGAAAGGTTCCGGCGGGTTCACCGTCAGCGGTCGTATCCAGCATGCTCCCTCGCCAAAGATATTTTTGCAGGAATTGCCCTTTACCGGCGCCCAGCCCGTGATCCTGGATTCAGGTTCCATCGCAGCCAATGGGAGCTTTACCCTGCGTGCCGTAGCGCGTGAGGAAGGTCTGTACCGGCTCGTGATCGAAGATGGCCCGGATGTATTGCTGATCAACGACAACAACAATATCAAAGTAGACCTGGATGTGGATCATTATCGATCCTATACCACCGAAAACTCGCCTGCTACGGAAGCTATGCATCATTTGTTTGAGGAATACCGGCAGAAAGATTCGCTGCTCACTGCGGCTTTTTTACATATCGATACATTGCAGTCGAAAAACACCCCCGACAGTCTGATCGAGCCCGCGCGTGCCCGTCGCGATGAGTTACTGAAGCAGATGAATACCATGGTTACGGGTTTTATCAATCAATCCAACAGTCCCGCCGCACGTTACTATGCACTTAGTATGGCTATGCGTACGATGCCGCAGGAAGAAGTGGCAAAACTGGCTACTGCCTCTGCCGATAAATTCAAGGAGCACAGCGGCCTGGCGCGATTGAAGAGCCTGCTGGTGGTTGCACAGCCGAAAGCGCCGCCCGCTGCGCCCAGGTATGCTTTGCTGAACCAGCCTGCGCCTGAGATCAATATGCCGGATGAGGATGGAAAGCCCTTTCTGCTCAGCAGCCTGAAAGGAAAATATGTACTCGTAGATTTCTGGGCCAGTTGGTGCGGCCCCTGCCGCAAGGAAAACCCCAATGTAGTAGCAGCGTACAAAAAATTCAGGGACAGGAATTTTACGATCCTTGGTGTTTCGCTCGATAAAGAAAAAGAGAACTGGCTGCAGGCGATCAAAGACGATGGTCTTGCCTGGAAGCAGGTAAGCGACCTGAAATACTGGGAGAGCGCCGCGGTAGCACTGTACCATTTCGACGGCATACCTTTCAATGTACTGGTAGATCCGCAGGGCAAGGTCATTGCTTCGGAACTGCGGGGCGAGGCCTTGGATAAAAAGCTGGCCGAAGTACTACCAAAGACTACGGCACAGAAGCCGGTTAAAACCAAATCCACTGAGGATGCCAATACCGAACGCAGCGCTAAGAAAAAAGATTCATCAGGGATTGATCAGCGCTAAGGGATGTTTCGCTAAGAGTGGACAGGAGGAAAAGGGTGTAACAAGAGATTCCTCCTAAACTTCTTTGCTCCTATCCACTCTTAGCGAAACGTATTTTGCAGCGCAGCCAGCAGTTAAAGGCTATTGAAATAACGGACGGCTTTTATCCACCCGCTTTCATCGCGCGATGAGAGATTGTTCTGTTTCACATATGCTTCCACCTGCGGCCATTTAGAGCCGAATGCGGCTTCCATTGCTTTGCGGTTGGGGTTGATCTGCGTGAACTGGCCGCCGGTGGCGATATAATACTCCTCCACCAGTTTGAAACGCTTGTACTTGGCAGCATCGCCATACTGGGTGAATTCTTCCGGCACTTTTTTCGTGAACTTCAGCAATGCAAGATTGCCATCCTCCAGTACCTGCACGAACGCCGAGCGATTGATATACTTACCGATGGTGTATCCCCGCCTGAACAGGAGCTTCTCGTCTTTGGCAGGATCATAGAGTTCAACCTCTGTCACATCCGGGGTAAGAACATAATCATTTCCATCGCGGCTGAATAAAAAATTGTTCTGCACGAGATCCAGTTTAAGATCGATCTCCGCAAGTGGCTTTTTACTTTGCACAGTTACTTTCCCCTTCATCCAGTTCTCCTTCATAAAGGGCGTACCCTGAATATTCTCATACCTGAATGTATACAGCATATCCCCCATCAGCAACGGCGGCTTGTCAACCTGTGCCTGCGCATTCATGACTGTAGCGATCACAATGGCTAAAAGAATATTTGCTTGTTTCATTAGCTGCAGTTTTATTTACAATATACTCAAAAATCAGCTTCGGCAAAATGAAAGAGGCCGCTATTGCTAGCGGCCTCTTTCTAAATATTCAGGTTATGCTTAGTAGCCAGGGTTCTGCTGAGGTTTGATCGTTGCGTTAGCGTCTGTTTCGCCAACCGGGATCGGGAACAGCCTTCTGAAGTTTGAGTAAGGCAGCGTAAGTGCAGTATTAGGGTACTGCGGGCTACGTATGATATCGCGCTTCAGACGATTCAGGTCCTGGAACCTGTCGCCTTCGAAAGCAAGTTCTTTCCTTCTTTCAGTAATGATGTCTTCGAACAACTGAGCGCCGGATGAAACGATCGGATCAGCATTTCTGCGGCTGGTGATCGCGTTCACATAGGTTCTGGCGCCTGGTTCGTCGGCAGGCAGTGAGGCTTCAGCGGCGATCAGGTACATCTCGCTGAGTCGAAGCACCTTGCGGTCGCTTTCTTCCGTACCATAAACGTTCGGGTATTTGTTAACCACTACCACCGGGAACCCTTGGTGTGTACCGGCAGGATACAATACCTGTTTACGGATATCGGTCGGCAGGAACAAAGCGTTCAGGTCACTCGATACAACGATGTCGCCATAACCAGCCTGGCTGTAAATATTGGGCAGGCCGTCAAAGCCGTTATTGGCAATTGCATCCGCAGAAACTTCCATCAGCGTTTCCAGTTTGTCTGTGCGCGGCAGCGTACCATTCCAGTAAGTAGAGAAGTTGGACGTGGTCACCAGCGTAAAGCCACCGTTGTTGATCACGTCAAGGGCAGCAGTTTTTGCATTTGCCTTGTCGTTCATGTACAGATACACTTTCGCCTGAAGGCCGCGTGCCGCGTATTTGCTGAACTGGGTAGAGTTCGTATACAGGGTCATCATGCCATACGCTGCTGTCAGGTCGCTGATGATCTGGGCATAAACCTCAGATACTTTTGCCCTGCCCGGTTTTGCGGCAGGATCATAAGTAAGTACGAGCGGAACGCCGAGCGCATTCGGGTCATCGGTATAAGGCTTCGCGAAATAACGAACCAGGTCGAAATAAGCTAATGCCCTGATCGCATACGCTTCGCCTTTGTATTGCGCCACATTCACTCCCCCATTCAAAGGGGCATTGATGATGTTGTTACAACGCAGGATCACTGAATAAGCGGCATTCCAGAAGCCCGAAATGTTTCCATCACCTGAGTTATACAGCAATGTGTTGAACTGGATGTAGCGACCGGTATTAGTTGTGTGTACATAGCCATTGTCGGCTACCAGGTCACCAAATACCGGGAAAGACCGGCCGTAGTAATCACCAGCCCTGAGACCGGCATATGCACCGCGGAGCGATGAAGCCATATCCGATTCGGTAGCAACCGCATCAGCGAAAGGGATGATATTTGGCGGCTTGCGGTCCAGGAATTCCTTTTTACAGGAGGTCGCAGCCATTGCCACAACGGCAATCAGGCAGAGAATTCTATAATTTATTCGTTTCATTTTTTCTGAAATTTTGAGGTTAGAAACCAAGTGTTAAGCCAACAGTAACTGTTTTCGGGATCAGCACATCCAGGTTGTTCACGTTGCTTGTACCCTGCTCCGGATCGAATGCCAGTTTTTTGTCTTTAACCCATGTCCACAGGTTGGTACCCCTTACATAGAATACTGCGTTGGTAATATGGGCCTTGGCCAGGACTGATTTCGGAATATCGTAACCCACCTGAATGTTGCGCAGGCGGATGTAATCACCCTTCTGGATATAGAAAGATGAAGTGCTCTGGAAGCTCTTGTTACCGCCATATATATACTTAGGCATATCGGTAACATCGCCAGGCTTCTGCCAGCGATCGAGTACACGGGCCACTTTGTTGAAAGTTGGGCTGAATCCCGCACCAGTATAATAAGAACCAAAATTATCAAACACCCAGTTTCCGCCGCTGTAGTAGAACTGAGCAGAGAGACTGAAACCTTTGAAATTGAAAGTGTTTGTGAAACCGCCAAAAAAGGTAGGCAGACCGCTTTGGTCCATTACCCTTGCAGAAGCAACAGGATAAACATTGGTAGTTGTCTTAAGCGTAGCGTCTGTATACCAGAGCGGATCTCCGTTTGCAGGATCTACCCCTGCGTATTGGCGAAGGAAATAGGTCTGAACACTGTAACCCTCACGCAGGTTATACAGGCTGCTGGTCGGGCTTGCGATGTCTGCATGGTTTGGAAGATCGGTTACTACATTCTTGTTAGCCGCGAAATTGAAGTTAACATTCCACTTGAAGTCGCGTGATTGTACGGGAACCACATCTACGGTAAGTTCAATACCCTTGTTGTATAATGCGCCGATGTTCTGGGTAGCAGAAGTAAAGCCGGAAGTCCTTGACAACTGTACGGCAAGCAGCAGATCTTCAGATTTGCGCTTATACCAGTCGAACGTTATTGACAGTCTGTTCTTGAACATCGACAGATCTACGCCGATATTCAGCGGCTTGTTCAATTCCCAGGTCAGGTCGTTGTTTCCAACCGCGCCTGGTGCATAACCTGGCGACTGGTTGTAATTGGCGCCTGACACATCACCTGCAATCCAGTCGTAGTTACCAATACCTGCGTTACCTGTAACGCCATAAGAAGCGCGCAGTTTCAGCAGGTTGATAGCACTAATGTTCTGCATGAATCCTTCGTTGCTCACGTTCCATGATGCACCTACAGACCAGAAGTTACCGTACCTGTTATTGATACCGAACCTGGATGAAGCATCCCGGCGGAACGTACCTGAAACAACGTACCTGTCTTTATAGTTCAGACCGCCAGACGCAAACTGTGAGGTAAACGCATAATCAGAAAATGTTGAAGATGCTGTCTTAGGCGTGGCAGTTGATTGACCCGTAACCAACAGCGTTGTAAGCGGGAAACCTGTTCCCTGCGATGAAATCGAATACAACTTGGAGAGCTGGGCTTCATAACCAACCTGGGCATTAAAAGTGAAATCCCCAGACCTGCTGATCTTACCGTTGTAGTCCAGCGTGTTTGTCCAGTCATAGTTCGTATAACGTGTAAAGTATTCGAAGATCCGGCCGGTGGTTCCAGTGTTATACTGCACATTCGGGCCAGAAACAGGGCTTCCTGTTGCCAGTACGGCACCGTCGCCGTAGAATGGGTTATTGTACTGTGTTTCTTCGAGGCTGTTATAATCGATACCGATCGCCGATTTAAAGCGCAGGTTATCGAGGATCTTGTACTCGGCAGAACCGGAACCACGCAGACCAAGCTCTTTCAGGTATCTTTTATCTGTATAAGCAAGATAAATGGTATTGAAAGTGTTGTTTGTCGGGAAATCACTGGTAAGGATGTTATAAGAACCGTCGGCTTTGTACGCAGAGCGTGTTGGCAGGATAAAATAAGAGCTCAGCACCGGGTTACCGAATGCACCGCCATTGAGAGGTGTATTCTGCCTGGTAGAGCCTACCTGAACGTTCATGTTCAGCGTCAGCTTATCCGTTGCTCTGTTGGTAACGCGCATTGCTGCGTTCACACGATCCATATCGGTTGCGATAGTGGTACCTTCCTGTTTGAAGTAACCGCCAGACATGTAGAACGTTGTTTTTTCATTACCGCCGCTTGCGCTGAGATTGTACTGCTGCTGCGTTCCTTTGCGGGTTACATTATCCAGCCAGTTGAAATCAGTATTATTTCCCAAGCCCAAAGAAGCGAGGTTTGCATCGATCTGCGCCTGAGTAGCTCCGGCATTGATCAGGCCTTCTTTGGTAATGGCAAGATATTCAGTTGCAGTCAGGGGACGATAAGCCTCGCTCTTGTAGGCGATATCGCTTGTACCTATTTCGGTACTGAAAGTGAACTTGGTGTTGCCGGCACGTCCTTTTTTGGTAGTAACCAGGATAACGCCGTTAGCACCGCGGCTACCGTAGATCGCAGTAGAAGCTGCATCTTTCAGTACGGTAACACTTTCGATATCGTCAGAATTCATGGTGCTGAGCAGGTTAGCTGTGGTGGTCAGACGGGAAGCATCACCAGAGTTTACAGGCACACCATCGATAACCCAAAGCGGAGCGTTACTCGCGTTTATGGAGCTTACCCCACGGATCCGGATGTTCTGTGCAGAACCCGGAGCACCCGAACTGGCTACAGACTGCAGACCAGCTACAGCGCCCTGCAGGGCCTTATCAACAGATGAAAATGGTTTGTTCTCGATCTCAGCGGCTTTTACCGTGGCAACAGAACCTGTTACGTTGGTCTTACGCTGGGTACCATAACCAACAACCACTACTTCCTGCAGATCCTGGGTTGTTGAAACCAGCGATACTAACACACTGTTCCTGTTCACGATAGATACTTCCTGGCTTGCAAAGTTCAGCGAAGAAATAACCAGGGCCTTGGCCGAGGCCGGTACGGAGATGCTGAAATCTCCATTTGCATCGGTAGTGGTACCGGTAGTTGAACCTTTAACTACCACTGATGCGTTGGAAACCGGGCTACTTTTGGAATCAGTAACTTTTCCTTTTATCGTGCGGGTCTGGGCTGCCAGTTGGGAAGCTGCCAGTACAATGCACAATAGCATGGTGACTAATTTTCTCATAATTCAGTTTTTTTTAGATTGCGGGGGTGCAAATTAGGTAAAACGTCTAAACATTGAACAACTAATGACAGTGGTTCGTGTCATTGTGCTGCATTTTTGGTAAATAGATGGTTATATACACTAACTCTAAATTATAGACGCTGATATTCAGCGTGTTGTATATAACTTTAAAGTCTACCAAGACGGTCGGATTATTTTTAAGACCAAAAAATGACAATCGACTTGATATAGTATTTTTCTTAATGTAAGGGGATAAAAGAGTCTGGAGTAGGGTTTGAGGTTTTGGGTTGATTACCTACTCCAGACTCCAGACTCCCAACTCCAGACTTCCCTACCCCTTCCCGCCTTTCGGAGACACCGCATAGATCAGTACCGGCAGAAGCACCAGGTTGGTGAGCGTGCCTACGACCAGCGTAAGTGAAGTAAGCCAGCCCAGGGCCTTGGTTCCGCCAAAATCGCTGAAACAGAAGATCACGAAGCCGGCGATCAGCACCAGCGAGGTATAAATAATACTGATGCCGGTATGGCGGATGGTTTGCACCAGGGTCTGTTTCACCTGCTTATTATAGTGCGGCAATTCCTGTTTATAATTTACCAGGAAACGGATGGTGACATCGATGGCTATACCCAGCGCCACGCTGAATACGAGTACTGTAGAAGGTTTCAGCGAAATTCCGGCGCAGCCCATAACCCCTGCGGTGATCACCAGGGGAACCAGGTTGGGGATAAGCGAACAGATCAATATCCTGAACGAGCGGAACAGGTAGAACATGCAGAGCGTGATGAGCAGGAAAGCCCAGAAAATACTTTCTTTTAATCCCTTGATAATAAAACCCGATCCTTCCAGGAAACTGACGCTGCTGCCGGTGAGACTGATATGGTAAGAAGCAGTATCGAAGATCTCATGCGCTTTCTTCTCAAAGTCGGCGAGCAATAAAGGCAATTGGGCGCTGCCCACGTCTTTCATGTTCACACTGATCCGGGCCACCTGCTGGTTGCTGTCCATAAAATTATTCATCAGCTTCGCGAATCCTTTTTTTGCCGCCGTTGTATCGCCTCTAGACTGAAGATAGGGCGCCATGAACAGCAGGTCTGCATCATAGGGTACGGCATAGCTGAGGCTGTCTCCATCGAAATAAGCCTGCTTTGCAAATTTCAATCCTTCCACGAAGGAGAGCGGCCGGGCCGTAGCGGCATTGGAGTCGATATAGGCCGAGAGCTCATCTATTTTACCAATGGGTGCGCTGCGGAAAATACCTTTTCTCTTTTTAGTATCGACCACGATCTCGAGCGGCATCACGCCGCCGAAATTCTTTTCGAACCATTTCAGATCTGTGTAGATACGATCGGTCTTGGGCAGATCATCCACAATAAAACCCTCGCTTTTCAGCCGGAAAATGCCGACCACGGCCATCGCGGTAAGCACTACGGTGATGCCGAACACCCAGCGTGCGCGGACGAAAGCCCATCTTTCGATCCGCACAAGTATTTTCTCGAGTACTTTATTGTCGAGATAGCGTGTTTGCCTGGATTTCGGTGCGGGCAGATAACTCAGCACAGGCGGGATGAATACCAGCGAGATCACGAACAGCGCCATGATATTGAGACCGGCCACTGCGCCGAACTCGCGCAGCAGATCACTGCGGGTTAAGGCGAAAACGGCAAAACCGATGGCGGCAGCGATATTGCAGAACAGGGTAACAATGCCCATCCTTCCTACCATATTGACCAGCGCTTTATGCTTATCGCCTGTTTCACGATAGCTGCTATGATATTTATTGAGGAAATAAATGCAGTTGGGTACGCCGATCACCACTACCAGCGGCGGTATCAGTGCAGTGAGCAATGTGATCTTATACCCGAACAGTACGAGCGTACCGAGGCTCCAGATCACACCCATACCCACTACCGCCAGACTCATGAGCATGGCACTGAAAGAGCGGAAAAAAAGCAGCAGCGTAATCGCAGAAAGTACCAGTGACCCGATCAGGAACCAGTTCATTTCATCCTTGATCCGATTACTCATGGTAGTGCGGATAAAGGGCAATCCGCTTGCATATACTTTTCCGCCGTATTTGCTTTGAAACGCGTTTATCTCGCGCATGATATCGTTGATAAGACGGGTGCGGCTCTTGCTGTTAATAGTGTCTTTGTTTACGCTGATGCCCAGAAGGTAGGCCGGTTCGGCGTCTGGCGTTTGGGATTTGGGGTTATACAGAAGGCCGCGATAGAACGGAAGGTTTTCGAAAACATGTCTTGCGCTGTCCAGCGCGGTCTGGGATGTATATGGATACTGAAATATTTTAACCGGCACCAGGCGCTGCGCGGCAGAATCTTTTTTCAGGTTTACCGCTTCGGGTATGCTTAGCACTTCCGTTACGCCTATCACCTGTTTGAGGCGGTTATGAAGTTCGGCTACCGCGTTGAATGTTTTGAGCGAATAAAATTTATCGGTTTCGATGCCCGCAACCATGGTATTATTATCGGCCCCGAACTTTTTGAGGAAGGCCTGGTACTCGATGTATTTGGGATTGTCGACCGGCACCGCGCGGGTAAAATCGTAGCTCAATTGCACCCTGGAACCTTCCCATGCCATGAAAATTGTGACCAAAAACAACCCTATTAACAAAACCAATCGCTGCTTTAATATGAACCGGCCCGCTTTATACCACATAAAAACAATTAATAGATTAAACACTACAAAGAAAACAATAAAATTGGACAACGCTCCTCCTCTAAGAATTGACAAAAGATTTCCAAATCCTAATGCGCATTTCCGGTGTTTACACGGAATTTTGCGACCGCTGCTTTAGAGGTTATTTTTTCACCCTACATTTAGTTAACCAAGGCTGAATTGCTTTCCAGGAAGTGTTCTGCCGAGGTCAAATATCCAATATCCATGAGGTCCCCCCGCAGATATTTCTATCTGTTCGTGTGCTTTGTCGGCGCATGTTTCCAGCTGAAAGGCCAGGGCGTTTGTTCAAGCAGTGCGCTGGCGCCGGTGTACACGCAGACTTTCGGGACCAGTACAACTTCCTCCAAAAAGAACACCGTTCCCTCCGGCTTCGTTACCAATTACACATTCAACGGAAGCTCATCGCTGCAGGATGGGCAGTACATGGTTACCCCGCTGGTACAGAATTCATCCAATACCGATTGGGCAAAGGGCGGCGACCATACCGGCAATACCAATGGCAATATGTTCCTGGTAAATGCGGGCACCGGCGCTTCCACTTTTTTCTATCAGCAGGTAGATAATCTTTGTCCGGGTTCTGTTTACAGCTTTTCTGCCTGGCTGGCGAATGTGAATACGATCTCAAATACAAAATCGATCTGCGGTTCGGGGCTGGTATGGCCTAAAGTAACATTCAACATCAAAAACACATCGGGTACTATTCTCGCTACCTATACCACCGATACCCTGCCCTTGACTACCAACAGGGTTGTATCGCCAAACTGGAAGCAATACGGTTTCCAGTTCTCTCTTCCTTCGGGTACTACTTCACTGATCCTTGAAATGAAGGATTATTATGGCGGCCAGCCACAGTGCGGTAATGATCTGGCGCTGGACGATATCCTGTTCTCGGCCTGTACACCCACTGCCACTGCGGCGCTGAGCACTTCTTCAACCATTTGCGCAGGAACATCCACCACCATGAGCTGCAGCCTGGTGAACAGTCCGTATACGAATCCTGCATACCAGTGGCAGAAAAGCACGGATGGCGGTACCAACTGGAGCAATATCGGCACACCCGGAACAAGCGCTGCCAGTTATCCTATTGCCAGCGCTGTTATTGCCGATGGAGCGATGTACCGCGTAGTGGTGGGGCCTGATGTATCGAGCTTATCGAGCAATACCTGTATCACGGCTTCGAACTCGATCACGCTTACAGTTAATCCGTCGCCGGCCGCTACCGTCAGCAGCAGTTCACCGCTGTGCTCCGGTAATTCACTAAGTCTTACCGCAATACCGTCTGGCGGCACCACGCCGTATACACACGCATGGTCCGGTCCCAACAGTTTTTCGTCCACCACGCAGAATCCGTCTATCGCAAATACAACAACAGCCGCTACGGGAACCTATTCTTATACGGTAACAGATAGCAAGGGTTGTTCAGCAACTGCTACCACGGCGGTAACGGTTAACCAGACGCCTGTGGTTACGGCCATTTCGGGCGGCAGTACGGGCGGATGTGTTGGTACCGTGATCAACCTGAGTAATGCCACACCCGGCGGTACCTGGAACAGCAGTAATCCTGCGGTAGCCTCCGTTAATTCATCGGGTACTGTAACGATCAAAACAGGGGGCAGCGCATTGATCTCCTATACAGTTACGAACGGTACCTGCTCCAATTCGGTTACAACGACCATTACCGGTATCAGTGTAGCGCTGCACAGCGATGTGATCGAGTGTAACAACGGCGTACTGCATTTCGATGCGACGGATCTTTTTTATGGCGTTACCTACAGCAACAGCAATGCGGGCAATACCTATAACTGGATCGTCAGCGGCGGGCCTTTCAGTTTCCAGGGATCTTCATCGGCAAGTTCGCAGTATCCGAACATGCAGTTCCAGACCGGCTATTCCTATAAGACCATCGTTCAGTTCACCAGCGGCGGATTTACCTGCAGCGACACGCAGATGGTGTACAAGAACGTGGTGGCGGCAGATACCATCCAGGGTTCGAAGGATACCACGGTGTGTTTTAATACAGGGCCGATCAGCATAAGCGCTACAGCATCTGCGGTGACCAACAGTTTCGCCTGGACAAGTTCGGGCACGGGCAGTTTTTCTCCTGCCAATACGCTTAATACAACATATACGCCGAGTGCTGCGGACAAAGTTGCGGGCACCATCAAGTTATACCTCTCCGGCTCTTCAACCTTTAATGCCAACGGCAACTGCGGATCGAGTGTGGCCAAGGATTCGATGATATTGCGGATCTATCCCGATAATACGGCAAGCAATTCTACCCAGACCATCTGTTCCAACCAGGCTTTGAATTTTACCCCGGTGTCGGCGATACCGGGCAGTACTTTTTCGTGGTCGTCGGCCGTATCATCCGGTTCAGCCTCCGGCAACAGCGCTACGGGAACGGGCAATATCACCGACTCGCTGGTGAATCCATCCAATACGGTCGATGCGGTAGTAGTGTATACGATCACACCGCTTACGTTTACGCCGAGCAACAAGACCTGTACCGGCACACCGTTTACCCGCACCGTTACGGTAAAACCGAAACCGGGGATCACCATCACCAATAATGCGCCGGCGATCTGTACCGGCTCGGCCACGAATATCCAGTTCACCAGTTCGCTGAGCGGGTCGTTGTATACCTGGACATCGGCGGTGGTTTCCGGGTCGGCCAGCGGCAATTCAACTCAGTCTTCTGCTACCGCAACCAATTCCATCACGAATACGCTGAGCAACCCTGCAGCGGTGAACGCAACTGTGCGTTATTATATCACTTCCACTTCTACCAGCAGTTGCGTCAAGACCGACTCAACCGATGTGCTGGTTTATGCATTGCCTTCCGCCGCCAATGCGGGCGTTGACCTTGCAGTATGTAATGCATCGAGTACGGTGCTGGCTGCAAGTCTCCCTACAAGCGGCAGCGGCACCTGGACTTTTGTTTCCGGGCCCTCAGCTGTGAGTTTCACCAACGCGAACTCCGTAACCAGCGGCGTAACGGGGCTGGTGCCCGGAACTTACCTGTTGCAATGGACAGTGACCAATGGCTCCTGCGCAGCTTCCCGCGATACCGTGAAGCTGGTGAACAATTCGAATACGGTTGCGGGAAGTGTTACGACCAGCAGCGCTGTTTGCGCAGGCACCAACAGCGGCACATTGAACCTGGGGGGCTATACCGGAAGCATCCTGCGATGGGAATCTTCTACCGATGGCGGCAGCAGCTGGCCTACGGTGATCAACAATACCACCAGCAGCTATTCGTTCAGCAATCTCGCGACGACAACTTTATTCCGCGCGGTGGTACAGAATGGAAATTGTGCGGTGACCAATGCTACGCCGGCCACCATTACCGTAAATGGCGCTACCGTAGCTGGTATTGTTTCTGCCGATGCCACGGTTTGTTCGGCGAGCAACAGCGGTACGCTTAATCTGTCTGGCAATACCGGCAATATCATTCGCTGGGAATCTTCAACGAACAACGGCTCTACCTGGAATAATATCGCCAATACTACTACAGCTTATTCCTACACTAATCTTACAGCCACCACTTTATTCCGTGCTGTGGTGCAGAATGGCGTCTGCGGCGCTTTGAATTCGAACAATGCTACCATCGCGGTAACGCCCGTTACTGTGCCAGGCAGTGTCAACGGCACTGCTACGGTGTGTGCCGGCGGTAACAGCGGCACCTTGAACCTGAGCGGCAATACCGGATCGGTGCTGCGTTGGGAATCTTCTACCGATAACGGTACCACCTGGAGCAATATCGCCAATACCACAAATGCACTCAGCTACTCGAATCTTGTTGCTACCACTATTTACCGCGCGCTGGTGCAGAGCGGGGCCTGCAGCAGCGCTTATACGAATAACGTTACGATAACTGTGCTGCAGGCGGTAACCGTTGCCAATGCAGGAACGGACCAGGCGCTTTGCAACGTAACATCGGCTACCATGGCTGCGAATACGCCTGTTTCGGGTACGGGGCATTGGGCTGCTGTGGCCGGTAATCCAACAGCGGTAACATTTACCAACGCAGCCAGTGCCTCCACAACAGTGAACGGCCTGGTTCCCGGCACTTATCAGTTTGAGTGGACAGTTTCAAACGGGATCTGTGCCGATTCAAAAGATTCAATACAGGTGATCGTGTACCCGGCAGCTGTGCCGGGCACGGTTACCGCCAATGCTACCGTATGCGCCGGATCCAACAGCGGCACGCTCACCCTCGGCGGCTATTCGGGCAATATCGTTCGCTGGGAATTTTCTACCGATAATGGAAGCAGCTGGAACAATATCGCCAATACCAGCGCTTCGCAGAATTATACCAATCTCAGCACCACCACGAAATACCGTGTTGCGGTACAGAGCGGCAATTGCACGATCGTGTATTCGAATATTGCCACGGTTACGGTACTACAGGCCGTATCAGCCGCCAATGCCGGGCCCGATCAGCAGTTGTGTAATGTTAGCTCCGCTACCATGGCTGCCAATACACCCAGTTCAGGAACAGGAACATGGACTGCTGTTGCAGGCAATCCTACTGCTGTTACATTCACCAATGCAGCAAGTGCAGCCACTACAGTGAACGGATTGACAGTAGGTACTTACCAGTTCGTGTGGACGGTTTCAAATGGCGTTTGTGCAGATTCGAAAGATACTGTGCAGGTGATCGTTTATCCGGTAAGTGTTCCGGGCACGCTCTCTGCAAATGCTACTGTCTGCGCTACTGCCAACAGCGGCACGCTTAGTCTAACCGGGTACCTCACCAATATCCTGCGCTGGGAATCTTCTACCGATAACGGTACTACCTGGAACAATATCGCCAATCCCACTGCTGCGCAGAACTACAATAACCTCAGCGCTTCTACCAAATACAGGGCTTATGTGCAGAATGCCATTTGTCCTGCACTCTATTCCAATATCGTAAGCATTACCGTACTGCAGGCCGTGACCACTGCCAATGCAGGGGCCGATCAGGCACTTTGC
>JAFBAN010000033.1 GCA_019247775.1 Chitinophagaceae bacterium
AAAATATGGCGATACCGTGGCTGTGGAATCTCCCTGCTATTTCGGGATCTACCAGGCGATCGAAAACCTGGGCCTCAAAGTAGTGGAGATATCTTCGGATCCCCTTACCGGCGCAGATCTCCCCTGCCTGGAAAAAGCGATCGAGAAATTTTCGATCAAAGCTTTTGTCTGCATTCCCAATTACAATAATCCTGTGGGAAGCTGCATCCCGGATAAAAGAAAAAGGAACTGGTGCAGCTTATTACCAGGCATAATATCCCGCTGATCGAAGACGATATCTATGGTGAACTGTATTTCGGCAAAGACCGGCCGCGTACCTGTAAATATTATGATACCAAAGGACTGGTGATGCATTGTTCTTCGCTCACCAAATCGCTGAGCCCGGGTTACCGCATCGGCTGGGCCATTCCCGGAAGGTTTATCGACGAGGTAAAACAGGTGAAGCGCATTCATAATATCAGTTGTCCAACGCTTACGCAAACCGCCATGGCGCATTTCCTGCAGCATGGCAGGTATGAATATCATTTGAAGAACCTGCGCAAGGCTTTGTATACCCAGAGCCTGCGGTATATCCAGGCCGTGATCGATCATTTTCCGCCCGACAGCAAAGTGTCGAGACCGCAGGGTGGTTTTGTGTTATGGGTGGAACTGAATAAAAAGGTCAATACTTTCCAGCTGCGAACGGAGGCGATGAAGCATAAAGTATCCATCATGCCCGGCCGGATCTTTGCGGTAAGCAATAACTACAGCAACTGTATCCGGCTCAGTTTCGGCCGGCCTTTCAATGAAGACACGGAATATGGAATGATGCTGATCGGGAAACTGATCCGTAAGATGCTCTGATGCGGAATCCGAGGCCGCAGGTGAAAAAAACCGTGGGGTTGATGGGCTTTTCGAGAACACAGCGCAAATCGACGTATTTTTATATACCCCCGATGGATCATGTATTGTTCAGGCAGGCAACTGCACCAACAATAAGCTATGAATCGGAATTTGATCCTTATCCTGTGTCTGTTAATGGCAGTCCCTGGCTGCCGCCCGGATCCTATGCCTGTTCCCACGCCGGTGGTTCCTTCAGGTCCTTACTATTTGAAAGAAATCACCACTACACCAGCCGGCGGTACTCCCGTTACAGCCATGTGGACACATTACTATCTCAACTTTCCGCAGTTTGTGACCTACGCGTATGACAATTACAAGTATGATACCGTTTCGCTTCTGCTTACCGAGATATATTTTACAGGTGGGACTTCTGCAACAGGGCAGGTTTTTAAATACGATGCTTCGCGGCTGCCTGTGGGGGCCAAAAAAAACTACTCCTTTTATGGCGCCACCGGTGGCTCTGAATACACTACCAGCGACAGTGTTATCTACAAAGTGGAAAACGGAAAGATAACAGAAGCAATTACCTGTAATCACAGGCGCAGTTCGTTCGCTCCGGGCGGCAATACATTCTCTACAGATACCACCGTTCGGGTAACGATCAGTTATGTCAATGACAATCCGTACAAAATCCATATTGTGAATACCGGTGGAAACATGATCGATCTCGAATACACATGGGGCTCCAAAAAAAGCCCGTTACTTGATTCGAAGATCAAATATCTTCTTAACCCGGATGATGCTCCATTGCAGTCGTCAACCACCCAATATGTTACCCTGTTCGCTTCAAATGAATTGACAGGCATTAAAAAAACCATTACCGCTCCAAATGGTACGATAACCACAGACCGGGTTGATTTTGTTTATACTTATAATGATGCCGGCTATCCGGTTACTGCACAGGGCACCCAATTGAATGGAGTGGTATTTTCCCAGCAGTTCCTGTATAAATGATTTGTAGTTTTTTTTGATCTCGGATTTTGAATTTTGAGCTTGGCCGACTGTTATATTTGTTTCGGTCACAATCAGAAACCGGAAATCCACAATCGCTCCGTCCCATTACCGCAATAAAATCGATATATTCAGTTCCAATTGCTGATCAGCTAAATCTCCCAGCCTAGTAATGGTACAGGTTGAATACTGAGACCAGATTGACCGCAAAGGCGCCAAGACGCAATGATACGCAAGGGGGGCTTTCATCGCGGATTTCCTTCGCGTTGCTTTGCGCCTCAGCGTCTTCGCGGTTAATTCAAACTGTACCAGTACCCCCAGCCTGGGTAGCTTTTAGAAATACCGAAATAAAGTTATCTTAGCTGATCCCCTCCCACTTCAAAAACTGTTATGAAAAACATCGCTGCATTTATCGGCTGTTGCATGGTGTGTTTCGCCTGCAACCAACCCACCACGCAATCCAATTCAGCAAATTCCACCGCTACCCAGGTATCGGGCGTTAAGACCGGCGGCACCCGGCTGATACAGGTAGATGGAAAATACAATGTATGGACAAAGAAGGTAGGCGACGGAAAAATAAAAGTATTGCTGCTGCATGGCGGGCCCGGCTTCACCCATGATTACATGGAATGTTTCGAAGACTTCCTGCCCAAGGAAGGGATCGAATTCTATTACTACGATCAGCTGGGCTGCGGCAATTCGGATATCCCCACCGATACTTCACTCTGGCGAATCCCTCGGTTTGTGGAGGAAGTGGAACAGGTGCGGAAAGGATTGGGACTGGATAATTTTTACCTGCTCGGTCACTCATGGGGCGGCATGCTGGCGATGGAATACCTGCACAAATACCAGTCGCATGTGAAAGGAGCCGTGTTATCGAATATGACCGCCGGTATATCCAGTTATATGGTATATGCACAGCAACTCAAACAGAAATTCTTCAGCCCCGCCGATATCAAAAAATATGATTCCCTGGATCAATTAAAAAAATACGAGAGCCCCGAATTCCAGGATCTGCTGATGAATAAATTATACAGTAAAGTGATCTGCCGTTTAAATCCATGGCCCGAGCCTATCCTGCGCGCTTTCAAGAAAGCGAACATGAACATTTATATCCAGATGCAGGGCGTGGATGAATTCCATGTGACCGGCAACTTCAAAAACTGGGACATGTGGGACAGGCTGAAGGATATTACCGTGCCAGCACTGGTGTTAGGCGGACAAAACGATGAAATGAATCCTGCCGACATGAAACGTGAAGCTGCGCTTTTACCCAATAGCCGGCTCTATCTCTGTCCCGATGGTTCGCATATGGCCATGTACGACGACCAGCAGAATTATTTCCGCGAGCTGATCCGTTTCCTGAAAGACGTTGATAACAGTACGTTTAAAGCGGATAAGAAGCAGTGAGAGTAGAGTCTGGAGTTAGGAGTTAGGAGTCTGGAGTTTGGGGTTTGGGGTTAACGCGTAATCCAAAATTTCGAAATTTCCCAGTTCCAAAATTAAACCCCTTAGTCCTCTATCTGCTGAATCCCGGTTTTTGTAAACGCGATCTTTTTTTGCTTGTATAAATTTCCCGTGGTCATCTTGAAGGTTTTCTTGCTCATGCCGAAGAAATCGTAGATCTCCTGCGGGTCCGATTTATCGTGGTAAGGCAGGTAGCCGTTGTTTTCCTGCAGCAGGCGGAGGATCTTGCCTGCTTCATCTTCCACCTTCTGAAAACCGGGTTTGCCAAGCACCAGATCGATCTTATTGCCCGCGAGTATGGTCTTTACAAAACCCGTATGCCGGTCGCCGGGCTGCAGTTGGGTGAAGATCTCATTGTTATGAAGCAGGCCGGTATGCCTGCCATTGACGATCATCATATATCCCAGCTCCGTCGGGCGATAGGCCACAAGATCAACGATATCTTTTTCCTTTACCGTAAGTTCATCATTGCTTAGCTGCGATTCGATTTTTTCGGTGGCTGCCACCCTCCCGGTCATTTCATCGATATAGAGTTTCACCAGGTATTCAACTCCTTCACGCATGCCGCCCAGTTGTTGCGATTTGGGAACGAACAGGTCTTTCATCAGTCCCCAGTCGAGGAAGGCGCCCTGTTTTGTTACTGCCACCGCTTTCATTCGTACGATCTCCCCCACTACCGCTTTCGGCTGCTGCGTGGTAGCCACCAGCCGGTTATCCGAATCATGGTAGATGAATACTTTGAGCTCATCCCCGATGCGCAGGGTACGCGGAGCGAAACGTTTGGGTAATAAGATGCCTTCTGCCTCATCGTCGAGATAGAAACCGAAATCCACTTTCCGGCTTACTTTAAGTGTATTGAACTGCCCTACCTGTACCGTAGCCATTTTTTTCGCTTAAGTTGCAAAGGTACAGTCCGGGATCGGTGTTTTAGCGATGGAATTCCGGGCTTCCTATCGAACGGGAATGTTTATATGTTAGCAACTTTAGCAGATCAGGCATAAAAGCATTTGATATTTTGCGGCATGCTGAAGCTGAAGAAACTGACTGCAACACTGATCGGTTGCCTGATCCTCCATTCCGGCATTTCCCAGAACGTGAACGGACACTGGTACGGCGTGGGGATGCTGCAAACCTCTCTTACCTACCAGAATTACCTGTCCGAAATGGTGCTGCAGCAGAAAGGAAAAACCGTGGCCGGTACCCTGCACTATTATTTCAGGGATAGCCTGGTGAAAGTAAAACTCAGCGGCGTATTCGATGAGGGATCGCGCAGGCTGCGGATCAAACCATTTCCGGTTATTTATTATCAGTCTCCTTCCGTGGAGAACAGTATCGACTGCTTTGTCTCCGGCGATTTTACGCTGGTAGCATCTAAAACAGAATCGGTATTGGCTGGAACTCTTTCGGGAGATGCGGATCACAGATACACGGTGCCGAGCATCAATTTCCGGCTCAAAAGATCGAACGATACGCTCGACTGGGTAAAAGTGGATGAACCCGAACCGAAGCAGGATACCGTTGCACTGGCGGTTGCGACGCCACCGGCGCGGCAGGAAGTGCAGACCATGGAAGAATTCGGAAAGCGTACGAAAGTATTCACCAAAGAATTGGAACTGACAGGACCAACGCTGCGCCTGGAGCTATACGATAACGGGCAGATCGACTACGATTCGGTATCGCTTATCTTCAACGACAAATTGATACTGCCTAAAACAAAACTCGATCATCGCGCTATCAGGTTAACCGTGCAGCTCGATGAATCACTCGAATTCAATGAGCTCAGCATGTTCGCCGAAAACCTCGGCATGATACCTCCCAATACCGCAGCCCTGATCATTTACGATGGCAAGACCAGATATGAAACCTTTTTATCCAGCGATTTCAGCAAGAATGCGTCTATCCGGATCAGGCGAAAGAAGGGTTAACTGCTGCTGACCAGCTCTGCCTTTAGTTTCCGGGCTAGCCCTTCAGCGCCCCAGCGCATCACCACATCGTGGTTATAGTTAAATGCCGGTTTGAGCAGGAATGACAGATAATTCATCCAGGCTTTATTGGTGAACACTGTCCAGTTGTATTGTATATAACTGATGCCTTCGCGTTCTTCGAACAACCATTCGCCCTCGCCTTCCAGTTCGCCGAAAGCGATCCCCTTCATGCGCTTATATTTCTCCAGTTCGGTGAGGCGCATGTTGAATGCGAGTTTATAGGGCAGAATGCTTTTCCAGGTATATTCACGAACGCCGCCAACGCCGTCGGCATCGCCTTTTTCCAGTTCCGTTACCTTCAGCACACCTTTCCACCAGGATGGCCAGGTCAGTGAATCGTGGATCGCATCCCATACAGCCGGCAGCGGGGCTCTGATCTGCCAGCGTGTAACAAAAGCATATTGTGTAGCCATAAGCAGGGTTTCACCAATATACGTTAAACAGCCCGCGATGGTTTAGCCGAACAGTTCGGGTTGCGCATTTGCATCCTTCGGCTTCTGTTCCCATTCCATTTCGATGGTCTTGCCGTAATCTGTAAGCTTGGCTCCCACCGCTTTCCATCCCATCACTTCCACCATCTTCGCTATCTTGAATTTGGCCTTACGTACCTGCTGACCGCGACCTGTCTGCACGGCCAGGATCGGTTCTGCATCTGTTGTAACGGCTTCGAGTCTGTTACCTGCTCCCTCTTTAATGAATGAGAACTGGGTCTTCAGCGTCGTTGTTTCAATGCGGAAACGTTTTACATTGTACTGCAGTTTATCATTGTCGAGATACACCGCGCTCACGATCTTTTCCGGGTCGAACTTCTCGATCAGTACGATCTTCTCGGGCTCAAAACGCTGGGTAAGTTCGGTATCGGTCAGTTCGTAACTGCCGTCATCGTAGAACAGGATGATCTTTTCATCTTCGAAACTCCCAAGATACTGGCCTTTTTCCTCCGTGTTCAGTCTGCCGAACTTATCATCGAACCAGAGTTTTCTTCCGGCCAGTGTGCTCCTGCCCGCCTCCTTGAGTTTTACTGTTTTGATGGGATACTTGGTTACCTGGTTGCCCATGCTTCCCCGGCCTTTGATCTCCAATTCTTCGAAATAGAAATCGAATTCCTTATTACGGGCGCTGCAATTTGGACTGAGCACCACTTTCACCGATTCCGCCTCGCCATTTGGATTGGCAGTGAGGTAATGAACCCTGGTTTTTTCAGTTCCGCGGGTGAGATCATATTCCTTGTCGCGCGTTACCCCGGTTACATTGAAGCGCTTGGCATAACTCACGCCCGATTTCCCGTCCACATAGATCATATTGTAGGTGGTGCGTTCATCATTCTTCTGGAAAACGGCTGCATGCAGGATATCCTTGCCGATAAATGTTTTATCCGACACTTTAACCACTTTCATCGTTCCCGATTTGGTGAAAGCGATGATGTCGTCGTAGTCGGAACATTCGCAGAGGAATTCATCTTTCTTCAGGCCGGTACCAATAAAGCCTTCGGCCCGGTTCATGTACAGCTTGGTATTGGCGATGGCCACATGCTTCACCTGGATGGTATCGAATTCCCTGATCTCCGTTTTACGTTCACGGCCCTTGCCGTATTTTTTCAGCAGTCCCTCATAATAGGCCACGGCGTAGTCGGTAAGATTGGCCAGGTCATGCTTTACCTGTTTGATATCGGCTTCAATTCCCTTGATCTGCTCGATGAGCTCATTGATATCGAGCCGGTAGATCCTGCGCACAGGCTTTTCGGTCAGTTTCAATATGTCCTCGCGCTCTATTGCCCGTTTCAGTTTTTTCTTGAATGGTGTGAAAGCTTTATCGATGGCCGCGATCACCGCATCCCAGGTAGCGTGCTTCTGCTCCAGTTCCTTGTAGATCTTTTCTTCAAAGAATATTTTCTCCAGCGAGGTATAATGCCATTTGTCTTCCAGCTCCGCCAGCTTTATTTCCAGTTCACGCCGCAGCAGTTCCTTCGTATTTTCCGCCGAAGTGCTCAGCAGCTCCTTTACGCCGAGGAATTGCGGCTTCTGGGCAACGATCACGCAGGCATTGGGTGAAATGCTTACTTCGCAATCGGTAAACGCGTAAAGGGCATCGATGGTGATATCGGGCGATATGCCGGGCGCCAGATCGATCTGTATCTCCACTTCCGCAGCGGTAACATCGGTCACTTTTCTGATCTTGATCTTACCCTGATCGTTGGCTTTGGTAATGCTCTCCATCAGCTGCGTGGTGGTAACGCCGTAGGGAACATCCCTGATCACAAGCGTCTTTTTATCCAGTTCCTCCACCCTCGATCTGATCCGCACCTTCCCGCCGCGCCGGCCTTCATTGTAGTTCGTCACATCGATCATACCCCCTGTCTGGAAATCGGGATAGAGTTCGAACCTTTTCCCCCGCAATGCCTTGATCGACGCTTCTATCAGCTCGCAGAAATTATGAGGAAGTATTTTGGTAGACAGGCCCACAGCAATACCATCTGCACCCTGCGCCAGCAGCAAGGGAAATTTCATCGGCAGGGTCACCGGTTCATTCTTGCGACCATCATAACTCAACTGCCATTCGGTGGTCTTGCTGTTGAAAGCGACTTCCAGTGCAAATTTCGAAAGTCTTGCTTCGATATACCTCGAAGCGGCAGCTTCATCACCGGTACGCACATCGCCCCAGTTACCCTGCGTTTCAACGAGGATATCTTTCTGCCCGATATTCACCAGTGCATCCCCAATGCTCGCATCTCCATGCGGATGGTATTGCATGCTCTGGCCGATAATATTCGCCACTTTGTTAAACCGGCCGTCGTCCATCTCCTTCATCGCATGCAGTATCCTGCGCTGAACCGGTTTGAGCCCATCCTCAATGGCGGGCACTGCTCTTTCCAGTATCACATAAGAAGCATAATCCAGGAACCAGTTCTTATACTGGCCCTGAACACCTGTCTCATTTTCGAATATCCTGTTCTCCTGTTTTTCTTTAGCCATAGCTAGCAGTCGGTTCTGTTTATTTTTCTTCAAGTTGGAAAACGTCCTGGCGCCCGTCTTCCAGTGCATTCAGTTCAAACATCACAATATCGGTGTCGGCGATCACCTCATGCCAGGTGAAGGGATATACGACGAGCATAGCCGGAGCAACCAGTTTATCGCTGCCTTTGGCATCGCCGTTCAGGTCGAACCAGTTCACGGTAGCCTGCCCGCTCATAATGATCACCTGCTCCGGATTCTTGCCCGGCATAATGCCTTTATGATAATGCCGCGCACTCACACTGCCGGCTTTCCTGTAGCCGATGATGAACTGGCCTGTACGGTCAGTATCGAAATAGTGCGTCGCCCCGCGCTGGTCTTCGGCAATCTTTTTTATAGGGATGATCTCGATCATTGTACCTGCTCCTCTGCTGCCACCGGCTCGCCTGCGCCGGCGCGTTTTACGGTTACTTCTTTCCAGCCCTTGTTCCAGTCGCCGATCGCCTCCAGTTTACCTTGCGCCACCAGCTCTCTGATCCGCCAGGCAAGAAACACATCGCCCGTACGCACTTTCATTTTGTTTAGCGTGGTGCCCAGCAATTTCCACACTTTCTGAGGCTCGGCGGTCAGGTGCGGCAGAATATCCCTGTCATAGAAATCAACTTCCTTGCTGATTACTTTTTTTCCGCCCTCAAGAAAGCGGACCATTGCATTCTCCGCACATAGTTTTTTCCACTCGTCCGGATCCACTTCAAACTCGCTCAGCGTGATCGGCCGGGCCAGTTTTTTTGCTTTCAGGAATTCTTTCGGCTGGATCTCGAACAGGCTGGTGGGATAAAAAATATTGCCTTTGTCGTTGATAAAAGGAAGATTGTTGAGATAAAGTACTTCTATGCGGCCCTGGTAATCCTTCAACTGGCTCATCAGCCAGTAGTATCCGCAGACATCGTGCACATTCTGACCCATCCAGATCCATACCTTCTCTTCGGGCTGTTCGTCCAGCTTTTTCAGCAGGTTATGCACGGTGAGTTTATCATCTACGATATCGATGCTGCCGGTATAGGGCGAAAACTCCAGCAGTTTTTTCCACCAATCGCGGCGTTGCTGGTAACCTTCCGTTTCGTAAATATTTTCAAGCGGTCCTACCGCAAAATCATCCTTGATCTCTACGATCTCGCCCTGCAGGCTCTCGTCCAGGTCAATGGCTTTCTGCAGCGCTTCTACATTGGATTGTTCAAAAACAATATGGGTCATAAGGAGGTAATAATTAGTAATTAATAATTGAAAGCATCTTTTAATTGCTTTCAACGAGGTCGAGGTCGAGTTTCAGGTTGTTGATGATGAACTCCTGTCTTTCCATGGTATTCTTGCCCATATAATACTCAAGCAGGTTCTGGATATGATCGCCCTGCTCCAGGATCACGGGCTGGAGACGGATATCCTGCCCGATGAAACGGCCGAATTCCTCCGGCGAAATCTCACCAAGCCCTTTGAATCGGGTGATCTCCGGTTTGGCGCCCAATTTTTTCATCGCGGCCTGTTTCTCCTGCTCATCGTAACAATAGATCGTCTCCTGTTTATTCCGCACCCTGAACAGCGGCGTTTCGAGTATATAAACATGCCCCCGCTTCACTAGATCCGGAAAAAACTGTAAAAAAAAGGTCATCATCAGCAAGCGGATATGCATCCCGTCCACATCGGCATCGGTGGCGATCACGATATTGTTATACCGCAGACCCTCCAGGCCCTCTTCGATATTCAGCGCATGCTGCAACAGGTTGAACTCCTCGTTTTCATACACCACTTTTTTGGTAAGACCGAAACTATTGAGCGGTTTACCCCTCAGGCTGAACACCGCCTGCGAATCCACATTGCGCGATTTCGTGATGCTGCCGCTGGCGCTATCCCCTTCGGTGATGAAAATGGTGGACGCATTCTGCAGTTCAATAAACTCATTTTTATTCTTTGCAGGAGCATCATCGTTCAGGTGCACCCGGCAATCGCGGAGTTTCTTGTTGTGCAGGTTGGCTTTCTTGGCCCGTTCGTTCGCCAGTTTCTTGATACCGGCCAGTTCCTTTCGCTCGCGCTCATTCTGTTCGATGCGCTTTTTCAGCGCATCGGATACAGATGGATTGCGGTGCAGGAAATTATCCAGCTCTTTGCTCAGGAAATCCAGCACGAAATTCTTCATGCTCGGCCCGCCTTCGTATACATTCTGCGACCCCAGCTTGGTTTTCGTCTGGCTTTCGAATACCGGCTCCTGCACGCGTACCGAGATTGCCGCTACGATACTCGTTCTGATATCCGCCGCATCGTAGTCCTTCTTAAAGAAATCCCGGATCACTTTAATATACGCTTCGCGGAATGCCTGCTGATGCGTGCCGCCCTGGGTAGTGTACTGCCCGTTCACGAAAGAAAAAATATCCTCGCCGTAATCATTGTTATGGGAGATCGCCACTTCAATATCCTCACCCTTGAGATGAATGATCGGGTAACGGAGTTCATCAGGATTGGTCTTGCGCTGCAGCAGGTCCAGCAATCCATTCTTGCTTACATATTTCTTGCCATTGAAATACATGGCCAGTCCGGCGTTCAGGTAGCAATAATTCCAGAGCTGGTTGTCGAGGTATTCATGGATATAATGGAAATGCCTGAATACGGTTTCATCAGGCTCGAACACCACAAGTGTTCCATTGCTCTCCGATGTCCTGGCCTCCTTATGTTCTTTAACCAGCACTCCTTTTGCGAATTCGGCGGTCTTTTCTTTCCCGTCCCGGAATGCGGTTACTTTAAAATACTGGCTGAGGGCGTTTACGGCTTTTGTACCTACGCCGTTCAGGCCCACACTTTTCTGGAATGCCTTGCTATCGTATTTGGCGCCGGTATTGATCTTGCTCACTACATCCACCACTTTACCCAGCGGAATGCCGCGGCCATAATCCCGCACGGAAACGGTTTTCCCTTCGATGGTGAGCTCCACCTGCTTGCCATAACCCATGGTATATTCATCGATGCAGTTATCGATCACTTCCTTGATCAGCACATAAATACCATCGTCAGGCGCAGATCCGTCACCCAATTTCCCGATATACATGCCGGGCCGCAGCCGGATATGCTCTTTCCAGTCGAGCGATTTGATCGAATCTTCCGTATACTCAAACATATTCTTCGTCTCTGCCATATTGGATTCGAAATTTGGAATTTGAGATTCAGATTTGGAGAATTCGACTGAAAATCTCCAATCTGCAATCTCCCGTCTGAAATTGTTCTAACCCGCAAATCTACCTGTCTCAGCACGCAGCCAAAGTTTACTTTTCTACAAATCGCCGTTAAATGTGGATAAACCGTTAAAAACGGTGGGGTGCCGCGTTTTCTGACGCTTTCGACGCTTTACTTAGGCGCCACTATGTGACGCATTTGCGCTCCGGGGCCGCTGGGCCCCGTCCTTGTTCCGCGGCTACTTTCTCTGCTATCGAAACCAGCTTCGCATGGTTTCGATTGGCATCGCTGCGCTCGCCACCGCAGACAAAGAGGCCGCTCCACAAGGACTGTATAGAATAAAAAAGCAGAAGCCGAAGGCTAAATGCAGAAAGCGAAAAAAGCATTTGTCTGCATAACATGCTAGATCCTTACCTCCGCACATCTAAGCAGTACCTGCGGACGGGCCTCTTTTCTTCCAGTGCCCGCGAAGCGTGGCAAAAAAAATGATGCGAAGCACATTTTTTTCGGAAGAAAAGTAGCCCGGTAGCAGGTACGAGGCCCAGCGGCCCGAGCGACCACTGTTCCACCTGCAGGGTGCTGAAATCAAAAATCAGCCATTCATTGGCAAATCTTAATTTTGCGGCATCAGTGCGAAAGACGCCCATATCGAAACCAGCCTTGAAAAGATCAACGCCGTCAGCCGGCAGAAAATCGGGGAAAACGATCGTTTTCGGGAATTCCTAAAAGGCAGCGACGGACCCGAGCTTGATAAGATCGTACAGCAACTGGATGCGGAGATAACGCCCCGCGTGGATTGCACCGCATGTGGCAATTGTTGTAAAAGCCTGATGATCGTAGTTACGGATGAGGAAGCTGGCAGATTGTCTGACCATCTCCGGCAGTCGCGCGCGGAATTCGATGCGGCTTACCTGGAAAAAGGCGGGCATGAACTGATGGTGATCAACCGTATGCCCTGCCATTTTTTGTCCGACAACCGTTGCACTGTATATGAACACCGCTTT
>JAFBAN010000056.1 GCA_019247775.1 Chitinophagaceae bacterium
TTTTCGAACGGCTTTCCTACAACCACTGATTGTCCTCCACGCATTAACCGGATATTGCCGCTGATCCATTGCACCGCAGGATTACTTTCAAAGAAATGATCCACGGTTTCAAGCACATCTTCAGATGCATAGGTATCTCCCGAATTCAGCAGATGGATGATCGGACCGGCAGCCCTGCTAATGCCTTTACCAAACGCATCGGAAATACCCCTATCCGGTTCATTCAGCCATTTGCGATAGGCTGGTTGGCCGGTAGTGTTCAGCCAGTCTTCGATCTCTTTTGTAGTGGAACCGTTAATGATCCAATGCTCCTCCGGCAAGCGCGACTGGGCATCAACCGAGGCGCAGGTCCTTTGTACGTCGGACAGGTTATTGAAGCATATAGTGATCACAGAAATACCGGGCATCGGACAAAATAACGATATTCTGTGCATTAGCGGATCAATACCACGGTGCCGGACCTGTCGATATCCTGGCAGAGCGTGGTGGCATGGATCCGGTACACATAAGTCCCCGGGCCTTGCGGTATGCCTTTGAAATTTCCATCCCAGCATTTGGAAGCATCCTGTGTAAAAAAGATCAGTTGACCCCAGCGGTTGTAGATATAGAACTGGAGGTTTTTTACCGCTGCCCATTTCGAAATTCCGAAACAGTCATTTCTTCCGTCGTGGTTGGGCGTGAAAGCGGAGGGCAACTGGTAACCTGAAGGATCAGGAGTACCATAAAAAAATACCCGGATCGTATCACTTGCTTTACAGCCGATATTGTTTGTAACCGTTACGGAGTAAAGCGTCGTTTGCGAGATCTGAACGATCGGATTGGGAATAGTGGTCGACGACAGCCCGGTTGCGGGCGTCCAGTCATATTTAACCCCGCCGGAAGCACTTAATTGCACGCTGGCAGTTGCGCAATCTATATCTCCCGATTTGGAAATATTGATAGCCGGAGTGCTTACCGAAACTTTTACCCCCAATTGTTGAGGGCAGCTGTTCTTATCATTAACGGCCACGGAATAAACAGTGTTTGCCGGAGGAGAGCTGTGGGGACTCAGTGCCGTAGCTGAGTTCAATCCTGTGGCAGGCGTCCATACAGCGCTTTTGATGTTTGTGATGTTTAGTTGCGCCGAATCGCCCTTGCATATGGTGGTATCAGCACTGATAGTAACGGTGGCAGGGGCATTAACGACTATCTGCTTACAGGCAGTTGTCTGGGTGGGAAGACCCTCGTCTACCACCAGGTTCACCGTGTAGCTGCCGGGTTTTGGGTAGCTGTACGAGGCCGGTGTCTGTGCCGTTGAATTGCCACCCGCTATACCGCTGCAGGATGGGAACTGTATCCTGTTAAGTTCGGCAGGTATGGCGCTTGGGATGAACGCATAGTGATCGGTGCCTGCAGTAAATACTTTCGAGATGGAAGTGATATTCGAAACGCCTGGCTTTAGCAGCGCTCCGCCAGTTGGGGTGGCTGTAACACTTGTAAGATCGATGCCGGCCATTGTGCCGTTGTTATTCGCAACATAACCGATATACCCGCCGCAATAACCGAATAGTTGAAGATCCCTTGGCTGACTGAGCAGGTTTCCCGGATTACCGATATTGACGCCGGTGGGTGTGTTGAGCAGGGAACCGCCGAAATCGAGTCTGCTGAGCGTATTGCCATCAAAATTGGTGACAAAAATCCGCCAGCTCCCATTGTCGTTTACCGGGAACATACCCGTTGGCCCATTCAGGCTGAGGTTGTTAAAAACGGCTGCCGTAGGCGGGAGGGCAAAATCCTTTCCAAAGCTAAAACGAGTCAGGGTATTATTGTAATAACTTACAGTAAAGCCAAACCAGTTGGTAGTGGCTGCATCCTGGAATAAGAAGAGCTCATGCGAATAAGCGAGGTTGCCGATATTACCCCAATTGGTAGGCACGGGAGATGTATTGGTAATGCTTGCCCCAAAATCCAGCTTCAATATTCGCGGACTTGTTGGTGAAAAAACGCGGTCATCACCGCAAACCACGATCGCATACCAGCGCCCGTTCGCTTTTACCACCTGGATGCCCTGCGCACTCTTGGCAAGGTTGCCTCCAAAATCCCCAAGCGAAACAGCAACCGGGGTGTTCAGCAAACTGTTCCCGAAATCGAGCCGCACCAGACCACCGGGTGTATTGTTGATCAAAAAACCGTAATAGTTGCCATTGTCCAGCACATAGTCGATATAGTGCGGCAGCGCCATCGTATTGCCGATGTTGCCAAAAGCCTTCACCTGCGGCACCTGCGAAGAAGAAGGTGTGCAGAAACTCCATAAATAAGTGGAAGCGTTCGCCGAAGTGTTTGTAATGGCGATGGGCGAATTCACACAAACCGTATCGGGCATGGAGAAGGAAGCCGTTACCTGGCCGGCAACGCTGATATGGATTATTGCAAATACAGCAGTAAGTATGAACAGTTTCAATTTCGTTGGCACTGGTTCCGATTGGTAAGCATTATAAGCAAAAAAGAGCAATAAAACTCACCGGCTTTATGAGCCAGCCGATATTTTTTGCAGGAACAGCTCAAGGCCTTTTCTTTTCGCTGCCGTTAGCTGGTAGCTGATATTTTTCGTGTAATAAGTATGAAGATCATATACATCATATGGATGCTGCGCCACTACTTCGTCTATATGCGAAACCCCATATCCGTTAGCCCTGTTGAAAGCATCTTCAAATGCTTCATCGAGCTTTTTATTGGCCACCCAGGCGGCAAAAACAAAAGGCAGTCCTGTATGCGCTTTCCAGGCCGCGCCCAGATCGTAAGTGAAGGCTGAGATCCGGCGCTGCTCCAGGGCACGATCGCCGATCACTACGCCCGCAGTGGTACCGGCGATCTTCGAACGGAAATTTTCGCCGCCATCTTCGATCGTCACGTCTTTTTTCCAGTATTCTTTCAGCAGCAGTTCGGCCAGCTGTACCGAGGTGCGGCTCTGGTAATCCATCAATACTTTCTCAACAGATCCGATCGGGGTTTCGCTGAATATCGCCACGGATGCCACTTCGCCTTCGGCGCCGATGCAATAGTCCGTAATTATATGCGCTTCTTTCAGCCGGGGGATGATCACCACCGGCACCAATCCCACGTCTATCTCGTCGTTCAGCAGCATCGCCGCTATTCTGGCCGGGTAGTCCTCTACCAGAACAGTCCTGTCTGCCAATCCCGAACGTTCTACGCCATACAGCAATGGCCTGGTGTTCAAATAACTCACAGCTCCTACCCGTATCTTGTCCAATTCGATTAAATTTGTGCGAAAGTAGTGGTAATTAAGAATTAATAATTAGCAATTAATAATTAAAACATCAGGCGATCCGCCGCCATCTCATTATTGATTTGCTTTTTCTTAATTATTAATTATTAATTACTAATCATTAATTACCTCACATGGAGCTTACCCATCTCACCGCCATCTCGCCAATAGACGGTCGTTACCGTAAACAGGTTAGCCACCTGGACGATTTTTTCTCGGAATATGCCCTGATCAAATACCGCGTACTGGTAGAGATCGAATATTTTTTCTTTCTGGCGGATCATAAATTCTTTAAGCTGCCCCAGAAAGTCAGGACGCACTTGAAAAAAATGATGGATGATTTCAGCATAGACGATGCGCAGCAGATCAAACAGATCGAAGCCATCACCAACCACGATGTAAAAGCCGTCGAATATTTCCTGAAAGAATCGCTGGATAAAACAGGGGCCGGGCAATTGAAAGAATGGATCCATTTCGGCCTCACATCGCAGGATATCAACAATACGGCCGTACCGCTGAGCTGGAAGCATTGCATGGAGCATGAATACCTGCCGGCCATCATCAACCTGCGGAATAAACTGCATCAGCTTGCCGTTCAGTGGAAGAACGTCCCGATGCTCGCGCATACGCATGGACAGCCGGCCTCTCCCACCCGGCTGGGCAAGGAACTGATGGTATTCGTGGAAAGGATCAATAACCAGGTAGAACAGTTCTCGGGCATTCCCTATGCCGCCAAGTTTGGCGGGGCCACCGGTAATTTCAATGCGCATCATATTGCTTTCCCTAAAAAGGACTGGGTAGGACTGGGTAACCAGTTCGTGGAAAATACCCTCGGGTTGCAACGGATGCAGTTCAGCACCCAGATAGAACATTATGATAGTCTCGCCGCGCATTGCGATGCCATCAAACGCATCAACAATATCCTGATCGACTGCTGCCGCGATGTATGGACCTATATCAGCATGGATTATTTCAAGCAGAAAACAAAAAAAGGCGAAGTGGGCTCTTCGGCCATGCCGCATAAAGTGAATCCCATCGACTTTGAGAACGCAGAAGGCAACCTGGGCGTGGCCAATGCCTTGCTCGAACATTTCGCCGCTAAATTACCGATCAGCAGGCTGCAGCGCGACCTTACAGATTCTACCGTGCTGCGCAACCTGGGGGTGCCGGTGGCGCATACGGTGATCGCCGTTAAATCGCTCCAGAAAGGCCTGGAAAAACTAGTGCTGCACGAAGCCAGGATCAGGGAACACCTGGAGAATAACTGGGCGGTGGTGGCCGAAGCCATCCAGACCATCCTGCGCCGGGAAAACTATCCGAACCCCTATGAGGCCCTCAAAGACCTGACCCGCGGCAACCACGCGATCGACAAAAAAACGATCCATGGCTTTATAGACAAGCTGAAGCTCAGCAATTCCATCAAAAAAGAGCTGAAAGCCATTACCCCGGCCAACTATACCGGCGTTAATATGGATTATTGAAAAAAATGATTATTTTTCTGGAAATGTTTTTCCTATGAAAAAAAGCATTGCACTCATCGTTATGGTACTGGTAATGACGGTGCCTTTGTACGCAGTGTTTCTCTACACATTCGAAAGAACCCCTTCTACCGCCTGGCTCTACACCGGCATTACTATTTTGGTTTGGGCCCTGGGCCAGTGGTTGTTCTCCCGCAAGGTCCGAAGGGATAAAGCATGAAGAAGGTCATCATCACCGGAGCCAATGGCATGATCGGGGGGATCATACTCCGGCATTGTCTGGAGCGGAATGATGTATCCCGCATTGTTTCCATTGGCCGGAAAAAGACCGGCATCAGTCATCCTAAACTGCTGGAAGTACTGCATGATGATTTCCTGAATTTTTCAGCGATAGCCCCGCATTTCGAAAACCAGGATCTCTGCTTTTTCTGCATCGGCGTGTATACCGGCCAGGTATCGCGTGAAGAATTCCGCAAGATCACAGTAGATGTAACAGCGGCTTTCGCCCGCACTTTGAAAGAAAGAAGTCCCGATGCCGCTTTCTGTTTCCTCAGCGGCCAGGGGGCCGACCGCTCGGAAAAAAGCAGGATCATGTTCGCGAAAGACAAAGGCATCGCCGAAAATATGCTGGTCAACCTGGGATTTAAGCAGCTTTCTATTTTCAGGCCGGGCTATATCTACCCGGTTACGCGCCGAAAGGAACCAAATTTCAGCTACAGGATATTCCGCGCCCTGTACAAACCGGTACTCAGCAATCTGTTCCCCTGGGCCACGATCACATCAGAGCAACTGGCTGCTGCAATGATCCAGGCAGGATTTAATGGTGGCCCGAAAATGATCTATGAAAATTCGGAGATCAAGGACTTACTAAACTAATCTGCGAATCTGCGGCAAACTTCAGCCGCAGATTCGCAGATTGGTTAGTACTTCAACAAAGCGTAGCCCTTCAACTGGTAGGTAGTAAGCGCAGTAATTGCGGATAAAGACACTTTTACCTCGGGCGCAATGGTCGCCGGATCGATATTCCGTTTTACAACGGATTGGCCGCATATGAACAATTGTACGCCTGCCTGCTGCAAGGCAGTGAACAGCGGCAGATTGGGATTATCCACCCCGAACTTTTTACGGTAAGCCTCATTGTTCACGATGAATTGTGCCGCTGGGCCATGCACCACCATCACCACATGCAGTTTCTCCTTCGGAACGCCGCCCAGTGCATGCAGGTTCACCACCGCTGCAGTCTTCTCGAAAAATTCATGCACGGTTTCAGGCTTTGGATTGTCCGAATTGATCTCCACCACGATCTTATAATCCAGTTTCGGATCAGGCTTCTCCACCGCGTACGGGATCTCGCTCACCGTGCCGAAGTTCTTGATCACAGGATTGACCTTATTCTGAGCATTCAGCGTTGCACTCACAAGAAGCACACAGATAGTGAAGATTTGTTTCATGATGTTAGATTGGATATGGGTTGGTTTGGGGTTTGGAGTTTGGGGTTTGGGGTTTGGGGTTTGAGGTTCACATGTATTCCGTCTCACGTTTCACGCCTCACGTTTCACGTCTCACGCCTCACCCCGCAATCCGCACCACTTTCCCCGGATGCCGGTCGGCGAAATTGCGGATCATGGATTTGATCACTTCGTTTTCGGGATATTCCACCAATTTCGTTTTGAGTGTATCCAGTGAAAGGGAAGTCGCTTCGTCAATGCGGCCCATGCCATAAAATTTTCCCTCCTCCACCAGTACACAGCCGTCCCGGTCGCGGATCAGGAAGGTTTCCTTCTGCGACTGGATCCAGTGAAGCGCGTCGACAACCTGTTGATTATATTCTTCTACCGGCAGCAATTCAGCCTGACTGTTACTGTCCAGAAAACAGAGTCCCGGATGCAGTTTGAATTCTTTCACCATTTTCCATAACTGCCGGTGTGCATCCACCAGCATCGCAAAACTGGCTACCGGTGAAGAATATTTTCTTTTTTTATCGATAGCGAGACGCAGGTAGCCCCGGCTGTCTTCGAACTGGTAAATACCCCAGAGTTGTTCATACCGTTTCTGGCTCTTGTTGTGTTCGGGCCATAGTCTTTTGATCTCCACGCTCTCCAGCAGGCAGGCAATGAACTCCGTAGGACAAACGGAATGTGTGATCGTATGGATCTTGCGCAGGAACTCCTGTCTTTTCTGCGAGATATCCAGGCCGGTAAAATGGCTGGCCACCCGCTTGCGCAGGTTCTTGGCCTTGCCCACATAGATCACTTTATTCTTGTTATCGTGAAAATAATAGACGCCGGGTTGTGAAGGCAGCAACTGCACCTGGTCTTCCGGCAGGTTGCATGGCAGGGTCTGGTTCCGGTTCTCCTTTTTGAGCATTTCCTTCACCAGCAGGTGGCCATTGTTCTGCAGTACAAGGTCCAGCACTTTTGTGGTGGCCATGGCATCGCCCCCGGCGCGGTGCCGGTTCTCGATGCTGATACCCAGTTCGCGGCACAGATGTCCCAGCCCATATTTCCGGTAACCCGGGAACACTTTCCGGCTGAGCCGGATGGTGCAGAGCTTGTGCGACTGCAACTGGAAGCCTGCCTGCTGCAGGTGGTATTTCACAAAGCTGAAATCGAAATTGACATTATGGGCCACGAAGACCCTGTCTTTAAGCAGGTTATAGATCTGCGGCGCCACTTCATGAAAAGACGGGGCTACCGACACCATCGCATCGGAAATACCGGTCATATTGGCAACGAACGGGGGAATAGGCTGGTGGGGGTTGACCAGGGTCTCATATTTA
>JAFBAN010000102.1 GCA_019247775.1 Chitinophagaceae bacterium
GCACAGCCACTTCCATCGCTATCGTGCGGAACAATTCATTGCCTGCTTTGGTCTTCAGGTCTAGAATGGGCCGCAGGTGGATTTCACCTGAGCCGGCATGGGCATAGTGCACAGAATGCAATCCGTATTTTTTGAGTACCCCGTTAAACTCGCGGATATAGGCGGGCAGATCCTGCACATCCACCGCTGTGTCCTCGATCACCGGTACCGCTTTCTCATTACCCGGAAGATTGCCGAGCAGGCCCAATCCGGCTTTGCGCAGGGTCCAGATCTTTTTGGTATCCTCGCCGAACAGCACGGGAAAATGATAACCCAGTCCGGCCGCGCGCATCTCCGCTTCCACCTGCGCGGTGATCGCCAGTACTTCTTCGCGTGTATTGCGGATGAATTCGATCACCAGTATCGCGCCCGGATCGCCCTGCACGAAAAAACGGTTCTTGCGCTGCTCGATGTTTTCCTTTGTGCATTCGAGGATATAATGATCGATCAGCTCGCTGGCGCTGGGCCGGTATCTGAGCCCGATCAGGTTGGCGCGCAATGACTCGTCGATGGTACTGAAATGCACACAGAGCAGTCCCGTTTCCTTGGGCGGCAACGGCACCAGTTGAAGTTTGATCTCGGTTATCAGCGCCAGCGTTCCTTCCGATCCGGCGATCAGCGAACAGAAATTAAAATCATCCCCGCCTGCCGTGAAAGGAGCGCTATCCACCAGTATATCTATCGCATAACCCGTATTCCGCCGCTCTACGGATTTCTTGGGAAATTCGCGGCGGATCTCCTCCTGGTTCTCGTACCGGCTGAGCAGGCTTCTGGTATTTTTATAGATGGTCCCTTCGAGCGTGGGCAGTTCGCATTTTTTATGGAATGCATCTATATCAAGCTCGCCGAACACAACTTCACTGCCATCGCTGAGCAATGCTTTTACTTCCAGCAAATGTTCACGGGTACTGCGGTACACCACAGAATTGGATCCGCAGGAGTTGTTGCCGACCATTCCGCCGATCATCGCCCGGTTGGCAGTAGATGTTTCCGGCCCGAACATCAATCCATGCGGCCGCAAAAACATATTCAGTTCGTCACGGATCACACCGGGCTGTACCCGCACCCATTTCTCAGCAACATTCAACTCCAGGATCTTTGTGAAATATTTCGATACATCGGTAACAATACCCTTTCCTACTACCTGTCCCGCCAGCGAAGTGCCGGCTGCGCGCGGTATCAAGGATGTTCTGTGCTGTCGCGCGAAAGCGATCAGCTTTTTCAGATCGGTCTCATTTCGCGGGATAGCCACCGCCAATGGCAGCTCGCGGTAAGCGGATGCATCGGTAGCATACAGCGTGCGCATAGTGGTATCGAAATAGAATTCCCCGTCGAGTTGAGTTGAAAGCTGCTGCAGTTCGCGGTTCATGAAAGTCTGGGATATTTATCGTCGCGCAAAAATAGTTGATTGATCCCAGCCTACCTGATAAGCGTTATGCTTCCGGTAAGCGGAACCAGTTTTTCAGAGACTTTGATCACATAATAATAAGTGGCCACCGGCAAAGCGCGGCCATTGAACCTGCCATCCCATGACTTGCTGTAACCCAGGGAATGAAATACCAGCCTCCCGCTGCGTTCGTAGATATCCACCGTGCATTGCGGAAATGCGCCGAGTGCCGGTATGTTCCAGGTATCGTTGATGCCGTCGCTATTGGGTGAGAAAGCATTCGGCGGCGGCGGGATCTGGATCGCTACGGTAACGGGCATGGTTGCATTGCAGCCATATTTTGTAGTAGCGCGGATATAGTAGATACCTGCCACATTGATGGCTTTCGGATCGGGCACCGGAATGGTGGCCGCAGCATCTTTCCAGAAACTGAACACCGGATGACCGCCGGCTGCCAAACTAACCAGGGAAGGCTGGGTGATATCGACCACCGCAGGATAATAAGCGCCCGGCGGATCGTGTATTTCCATCGAGGGTACGGTATCGATGATCACATTCACGGGCCGCAGATCGATACAACCCTCCGCATTGGCCGTCCTGATAAAATACCTGCCCGAACTATCCACAGCTTCCGGCTGCGCGAGGTATTCATTGAGCGTTGAATCGGTAAAATAATTGAAACTGAGTCCGCCCGTACTGCCCGAAGACACTGCCGGACTGGTAAGATCTACAGTAGCCGGCGTACAAACGCCCACCGAATCGGCGATGCTTATATGGAATGGCGTGGGTGAACGTTCGATGGAAGTATACAGCGTATCTATGCAACCCGAACCGGGAAAAGGCAATACCTGCACCGCAAAAGCTGTATTCACCGCTGGGATCGGATCCAGCTTAAGGGTGTTGCCTGTACCGAGTTCTCGTGTAAAATCGGCATTGAACCAATGGTACTCCCTGAATCCGAAGGGCGCGATCAGAGTGGTGGAACCGGCGCCGAGGCAAACCTTGTTCCCGCTGATCGGCGTGGAGCAATCCTCATTGATATCGAGATAGGCATAACCGAAATGTGCGCCCAGCGTACAATCGCTCACCACAAATTCGATCTTCACTGTTTTGCCGGCATAACCAAGCAGCTTGATCGTTACCGGCGCCCAGGGCTTGTAATAAATACTGGCATTCTTGATCCTCGGCGACAGTTTGAATCCGGGCAGGTTGGATGAAGCCGCAAAATCGAAAGAAGAACATTCGAGGTATTGGTTGGTTGCCAGGTCCAGCACTTTGGCGGTGAACTTGGGCTGCTCGTTTTCGCGGTGATTGGGATTCTGCAATACCACAGCGTAATTATAAATGATGCTGTACACATCCTTGCCGGCGGGAATGGTTACATAATAACTCACGCCATCTACCTGGCTGAAAGCAGAATCGTTACCGAGACGGATGGAATAATTGCTGCCGTTGGGGCAAACCACCGGAAATCCGCCATAAGGATCCTTGGTCTGATCTCCTTTCTGGTAGATAGTGTGACGGTTAGGGATGGGCGGTACCGGAAATGCGGTGCGTAGCTGCGTTACCGAATCGATGGCGCCGGCAAGGCAGGTCCAGTTGCTGAAATTGCCGCTCTCAAAACCGAGATTGACGGGGCACTGCGCGCAAGGCCGGAGAAATAAAAATGAAAAAAATAATATCGTGAGTACCCTGTATGCTTTATCATCGCCATTGAGGCAATGGTTCCGTTCCATCAGTTGCGAACATTGCAGCCCGATGATCGGGAGAACTGGCATAGCTTAATTGATAAGGATCAGTTTTTGGGGCAGGGAGAAATATTCCGATTTGATCTTTTCAAGGGTCTCCTTTTTATTGAACAATTCGTAATACTCATCCACGTCGATATTCACATTCTCTTTGTTCACATACACCGGCCCGGTAACGGAACTGTTCTCGCCATTCTCGAATTTTGATGTGCGTACGATCCCGTTCACGATGGCATCTTCATTAAGCACACATTTGTTCTTGCAGATCACGTTGCCCTCGATGATGCCCCCGATCACGATCTCGTGGCAGAGGATATCGCCATTTACCGAGGCCTTTTTATCGATGATCACTTTATTGGTGCAGAAAATAATGCCCTTGAAATCTCCTTCGATCCGGATCGGCGATGCTGTTTTGATGATACCAAAATACACACCCCCTGATACTACCTGCACGGCCGGCAGCATTTCGGTGGGAGTCTCGGTCTTTTTGTTAAAAATCATAGTGCGGATTTTGGCAATAGATACCGGGTTCAATATAACCAATAATGCAGGTTTTTTCTCAAAAACAGGGGCGTTGTTTGCGGAATTCACAAAAAAATGAAGATTCAACTACATGGATTTCAGTGGAAATACCTAACTTTTCTGCGCAATTCCATTTATTATTGGCAACTGATCACTCAAATTTTTAACCATGAACAAATTCAGGGAGCAGTTATTGCACGATCCCAATTCGAGCTTCTCCACGCAGACGCAGCAGGACGAAAAGCAGCTGTTCATTACCAGCTCTACCAATATTTCGGGTGTGCTGGATTCGGAGAACGACATCGTACTGGATGGCAATTTTAACGGCGTGTTGTACAGCAAGAAGACCATCCATATCACTCCTACCGGCGTTATCAAAGGCGTGGTCATCTGCAACGATATCAAAATAGAGGGCGAATTTGAAGGCTCGGTGTACAGCCTGCGGGTAAATCTTTGTAAGGATTCTATCGTGAAAGGCAATGTGCATTGTACCATCATCAATACCGAGATGAACCAGTTCGTGGAAGCGAATATCAAATTGTTAAGTCTTGAAACATCGGTGTTCGAAGCCACATCCACCGATCTGTTTGCGCAGCTGAAGGATGTATTCGGCAAGAACAATAAAGACAATAACTACCTCGCTATCTTCCATGAAAAGCTGAACGAGGTAAGGCCTTCCACCAAATTTTACCACCAGACCATTTATGTAGCGCCATCCGGCACAAGCGAACCCCCAAGAACGGAGGATCATAATCCGGAGATCAGCGATAACTGATAATTGTTCCGCAACAGAAAGAGAAGGCCTCAGGTCTTCTTTTTTTTATTCCAACCCTAAACGAACGCGATGCTTGCAGACTTTTTTCGCGCTGTGTACCACGATTTCCTTTCCTTCTGGCAGCTGGATGGGGCGCTCGATATCCTTCGTAACGGAGAGTACGATAAGCTGCTGACCCTGGGCGGTATCCAGGCGTTCATTTCTCCGCTTATCCCCTTTCTGCTGCTGATAGAGATCGGCCGGGCCGTCGTGTACAAGCGGTTTAAGCTCGAAGACTACCGGCAGCCATTCTTTATTTTCGTTTTCAACCGTTTTGTTTCGCGCTACCTGTCCATTGCGATGGTGTCGTTATGCATTGGCCTGTTTGAAAAATATGCGCTGATCAATACCTCATTCACTTGGTACTGGCTGATCTACGGCTATATCATCTGGGAGTTCGCGCATTTCATCTATCATTTTCTGGCGCATAAGATCAGGTTGTTCTGGTGCCTGCACTCCACGCACCATGCCCCGGAAAGTATGAACCTGAGCGTTTCCTATGCACATTTTTTTCTGGAAGCGCCGTATGCGGATGCGATCCGGACTTCCATCTGCATTTTAGCAGGCATAAATCCTGCATTGCTGTTCCTGATCATGTTCATCGACGGCACCTGGGGAACTTTTATC
Organism: Chitinophagaceae bacterium; assembly: GCA_019247775.1. Lineage (GTDB taxonomy): Bacteria > Bacteroidota > Bacteroidia > Chitinophagales > Chitinophagaceae > Sediminibacterium. Next base: position 5,138 of record JAFBAN010000102.1, read on the forward strand.
CATATCGGCGAAGGTGTGATGAAGGATGCAAGACTGGGCGTTTTCAATAAATGGATACTCACTCCCTCGCACCATCGCGTACATCATGCGCGCAACCCGCTTTATATGGATACCAATTTCTGCAACCTGCTGAACATCTGGGATCGCATATTCGGTACCCTGCAG
>JAFBAN010000158.1 GCA_019247775.1 Chitinophagaceae bacterium
AAGCGGCCCATATCCGCTATATGGCAGCCGGCGAGAACCTGGCCCTGGCCCGCACCCCGCCCATGGCGCATACCGGGCTGATGAATTCTCCCGGGCATCGCGCCAATATCCTCAACAGGCTCTACGGCCGCGTTGGTATCGGCATCATCGACGGCGGGCGGCATGGCCTGATGATCTCGCAGGAATTCAGGAACTGAAGCTGCGCTCCCGTATATTCGTTGCATTGATCCGGAAATTATTTCACCATTGATCTACGATATCTGCTGCATCGGCCATATCACTTCCGATAAGATCGTTACGCCCCGGTCGGTAGTGAATATGCCTGGGGGCACAGCGCTGTATTTTTCCAGTGCACTAAGGCATTTCGATCTCCGTTACCTGCTGGTAACTGCTGTTGCCGAAAAAGATGGCCACCTTTTGTCCTCATTGAAAAGCGCGGACATCTCAATGGCGATGCAGCCGACAGAACATACGCTCTGTTTTGAGAACATATATGAAGCTGATCAGGATCGCCGGGTACAGAGAGTATCGCAGACGGCAGATCCTTTCGATGCTGCCAGCCTGCAGACGGTTAATGCGACCATCTTTCATTTAGGTCCATTGCTGATCGGAGATATTCCTGCCGAATTGATCATCCAGCTTGCCAGACGTGCGAAGGTTTCGCTGGATGTACAGGGATTTTTGAGGAAGCTTTCGGGGGAGAATGTGGTGCCTGCCGACTGGCCGGCAAAAAAAGAACTGTTGCCTCATGTGCAGGTGCTGAAAGCAAACGATGAGGAAGCGGCCGTTTTAACCGGGGAAAAAGATATCCACAAAGCGGCAACGGTACTCGCAGCATGGGGTGTAACGGAAGTGGTCATTACCCTTGGCAGCAAGGGCTCGCTGGTATATGCTGACGGTGTATTTACCGAAATCCCCGCTTATCGCCCCAAAGCAGTTGTAGACGCTACCGGTTGCGGCGATACCTACATGGCCGGTTATCTCTACCAGCGGCTAAAAGGAAAAACTATTTCTGAGTCAGGTAAATTCGGTGCAGCGATGGCAACCCTGAAAATACAGGCTTCGGGTCCATTCGAAGGCGATGAGGTATCGGTGTGGAGCGTTGTACAAAATTCCTGATCCTGCCAGCCATAAAATGATCTGCATGAATATTAAACGGCAACTCTGTATCCTCGCAATTGTCTGTTTCGGTTGCGCCGGCGTTACCGCTCAGGATGCCCAGACATTCAGTAACCCCCTGCTGCCGGCGGGAGCCGATCCCTGGTGCGTGTACCATAACGGATCTTATTACTATACCCATACCACCGGACGGAACATCACACTCTGGAAAACGCGCAGCATTTCCGGTTTGAGAACTGCCGAAAAGAAAATTGTATTTACACCGCCGGCTACAGGGCCCTATTCCAAAGAACTCTGGGCTCCGGAGATACATTTCCTGCAGAATAAATGGTATATCTATTTTGCGGCGGACAGTGGCAGCAACCAGTTTCACCGGCTCTGGGTGCTGGAAAACGATGCCGCCGATCCCTTAACCGGCGAATGGAAGATGAAAGGTAAACTCGTTACACCCGACGACAAATGGTCGATCGACGGGTCTTTATTCGAGCATAAAAAGAAACTGTATTTTATCTGGAGCGGTTGGGAGGGTGATGTGAATGGCCAGCAGAACATCTATATCGCCAGAATGAAGAACCCCTGGACCATCGACGGAGCCCGCGCGAAAATATCCAGCCCGGAATTTCCCTGGGAAACGCACGGAGATCTGCATGACCGTAACAATCCACCCCATGTTAACGTGAATGAAGGGCCGGAAGTGCTTTCGCATGATCACAAACTTTTCCTGATCTATTCTGCCAGCGGCTGCTGGACGGATTTTTATGCGCTCGGCATGCTTACCGCTTCTGCATCCGATAACCTGATGGATCCGGGTTCGTGGAAAAAATCTCCTGAACCGGTTTTCACGCAGAACACAGACAGCAGTGTGTATGCGCCGGGTCATAATTCTTTCTTCGTATCACCCAACGGCAAGGAGAACTGGATCCTGTATCATGCCAACAGTAAGCCGGCACAGGGCTGCGGCGGATTCCGTTCGCCGAGGGCGCAAAAGTTTGGCTGGAAAGCAGATGGTTCGCCGGATTTCGGTATGCCTGTGCGGGAAGGGACCTTGATCCCGATACCCGCAGAACGCGGCAAACGAGAGTAACTCCCATCAGAGATTCGCGATCCATTTCCGGAAATCCACCGCACTTTCCTGGCTTACGATGATCTCCTCGGAAACAGGCACTGTCAATTCCACCTGTATCTTGATCTTGTCGTAAGGCTTGTAAGATTTTACATAGTTGATATTGATGATGTATTTGCGATTGGCCCGGTAGAACCTGCGGGCATCGAGTTCTTCTTCCAGTTCTTTCAGGTTTTTATCTACCAGGTATTTCCGGCCGTCGCGCGTGATCAGGAAGCTGATCTTCTGTTCGGTAAAAAAATAAGCTACGTCATCGAGCGGGATGCTTTGGAATTCGATCCCTTTTTTCACCACGATCCTGGATTTTTTCTGGCCATCCTTACCCGAAAAATATTCGATCAGCTGTTCATAATTATTCAGGAAATGCTGCTGCAGGTTACGGTATTTGGCAATGGCCTTGGATAGCTCCTGCTCGTTCACCGGCTTCAGCAGGTATTCGATGCCGGTATGTTCGAATGCCTTTACCATATAGTTATCGAAGGCAGTGATGAAAATGATCGGAGTGGTAACCTTCACTTTTTCAAATATGGTGAAAGAGAGCCCGTCCTTTAACTGGATATCCATGAATATCAGGTCTGGCGGGGGATTGTGGTTCAGCCAGTGTACAGACTCTTCAACGGTTTCGAGGGTGGCTATCACGGATATCGGCTCACGGGTAAGGTTGATATTGAGCAGCAGGTTATCCAGGGCTATCTTTTCATCTTCAATGATGATGGTTTTGATCATGCAGTCAGGATTTTAATATGGGTAATCGTACGCTGAATATTTCCGTATTCTGTATAATGGTGATGCCGCGGTTCACGATCAGGCTGTACCGCTCATTCAGGTTAGAGAGCCCGATCTTGGACGACTGGATATCGAATTTTTTCAGGTTCTTCCTGTTCTCCACACTGATCCCTTCCTCTGCGATGGTGATTTCCACGGCAAGGGGCAATTTGTCTGAAAAATGATTGTGTTTGATGGCGTTCTCTATCAGGCTCTGTAATGACAAAGGAGGTATCAGGTAATCTTCTGTGATGATATCATCCATTTTGATCACCATACTCAACCCGGTCTGGTAACGGATCTTGAGCAGGTAGAAATAGTTGCTGGCGAATTCTACCTCCTCCCTCAACTGCACAAGGTCTTTTTCTTTGTTAAGCAGGATATAACGGTACACTTTGGCAAGAGTGTCGTTGAATAATTTTGCTTTAGCCGGGTCGGTGCTGATGAGATAGGACAGCGTGTTTAGTGAATTGAAAATAAAATGCGGGTCTATCTGGCTTTTGAGCGCATCCAGTTGGGCCTGGACCTTCAGCTTTTCACTGCGTTCCATTTTTACGATATCCGATTCCCTTTCCTTATTCAGGTAAACGATCTCGTAGATGCTGCTGATGAAAACGCTGATCGCCGTCATAATAGCCTGTGCTTCGAACAGCTGCTGTGTACCGAAGCGGTCGGTCTGGATAAAATGGTTCCAGATGCGCAAGGTGAGCCATGAGATGGTCCAGCTGATGACGATCGTAACGGCATACCTGGCAGGCAACCGGTAATAGAGCTGCCGGATCCGGTACAACTGGTTACGCAGCAGATAGTGGCCGAGTGCGCTGCCATTCCAAAGGCAAAATGAAATGAGGACAAAACAGATATAGTCGAGTATGCGGTCATCTGCGGAAGCGGACGGAGCATCGGCAAAGCCGCTCAGGTGCCAGACCAGGACACCTACAACCGGAATGCCCGCGGCTTTAAAAAGTGTGTCATTTATTTTCTGTGGCCGTTCTCTCATTGTATGGCGCGCTGGTTAGTATAAGGAAACTGATCGCACTTGAAAGTTCGAATGCAATCATGGATGTTTTTTACCGCTCAAATAATTTCACAGTTATTTACGCAGCAGGTTCTCTTCCACATACGGTGCATCGCGCTCGCTATCGCGAATCCCC
>JAFBAN010000049.1 GCA_019247775.1 Chitinophagaceae bacterium
CTGCAGGCTATAGCTGGCAGCAGACTGCAGACTGGATCATCGCCGATCTCAAAGCCTGTGCTGACTATGGCCGGCAGAAAGGCGTGATCGTGGCCATGCAGAACCACAACGATTTTGTGAAGACCGCCGATCAGGCGATCGCGATCCTGGAGGGTGTGAACTCCGAATGGTTTGGTCTGGTGCTGGATACCGGCAGCTTCGTTACCAATGAACCTTACAGTGAGATCAGCAAAACCACCCGATATGCAGTGAACTGGCAGGTGAAGGAGAAATTGAATTACAATGGCAGATCGGAGCTGATGGACCTGGAGAAACTGTTCCGGATAGCCCGCGGATCGATCTACAGGGGTTATCTTCCCATAGAAACCCTGACCCCGGGAGATCCTTTCCAGATCGTACCGCCTTTCCTGAGGCAGGTGAAGGCAGCCCTGGAAAAAGTAATGATTAGTTAACAATCCTTTAGCATTTCAAATCCAGGCCCAGGGTGAATAGTCTAGTTAAGTTGTGGAATTCCGTGGTATAACTTACCCATTATCCTCTGCCCGCCGCTGGCCGGAAGACATATTGCTCATGGATTGAAGTTCGGTCTGTATCCGTTCCAACTGCATTTTTACGGTGTTACAATTTGGATCAATACGGCGTCCGGCTGAAAGAAGATCAGCCAATTCAGAAAGCTTATCCAGTAAATCCTGCTTTGTTATGTGAGTACGTCTCTTTTCCATTTCACAAATCTGATATGGCAAAAGATGAAAAAACTGTACCAACCTGGTCCGGTAATCCGTTAAAAAACGGTCGCCGGTGTAGTAATTTCATTACATTATAAATTTCCCTATCCTACTGAAAATTAATAGGATCCATTATTTTTTCGGGAAGAAGGATGATGTTACTTTGTTCCATCACATTGAAAATATGTGAGCCAATATCCAAATCCTTTGCAAAACCAGGTCAGACCGGCCCCATCCAGGCTAAACTGACCGATCCATGAAAAACCGTAGCTAACCACTACACGAGCTTTGTAGGCAGAATCACTCCTACAAAGCTTTTTTTATTCCCTGAATTCAAGGTTTGGTTTCTGGTTTCGCGTTCGTGGCCTATAGGCACCCCCGTAGGTACAGTCGCGATAATTGGAAATGAGAAATCCAAAAATAACGCGAAACCCGAAACGCGAAACCCGAGAGAACCTACGCCGGAAAGTACTCCCTCATCGCCTCATTCATTTTCAGCTCTTCGAGGTTTTCAATGCTGAGCGGTTTACTGATGAACTGAACAACCACGGGATACTGTTTTGCAAGTGCAAAGTCTTCGGGATCGATGGTGGAAGACAGGATAACGATCCGGGTGCCGGGAAGTTTATCGGCATAAGTGGGAACATATGACTGCAGGAATTCCCAGCCATTCATTACCGGCATATTGATATCGAGAAGGATGAGTCCCGGCGCATGCTGCGTGGCTTCCGGGTCTTTGCTGAACAATTTTTCGAAATAATCAAGTGCGTCGCTGCCGTCGATAGCGGTATCCACCTCCGCCGCAAACCCGGTGCGCTTCAATAGCAGCTGGGATATGGTGAGGGAGATACTGTCATCATCTACGCAGAGTACTTTCCTGATCATCAAGGTTATTTTTCGGGTTAGTCCAATAACGCAAGCGGACTCATAATGTTGCCCCTGAGCCCGGATTTCTCCGGTCCGCATGCAAATGTACCGGTTGGCATCGCCGTTTCAAATTGAAAAACAATCAAAATAAAGTCATATTGGTTGTATCTACTTAAAAAGCGGTTAAAAAATTTTAAACGGTTGACTCGGCGGACGATGTTCTGTCCGGTCTTTCCCATAATACATTCTGTTTTCCAAGCACGTAACGGAACATGCCGCCGATCATTGCATAATTCATCACACAGAAATAATATGGAATAAACAGCAAGCCGGCTGCCCGCTTTTGTCTGTCGAGAAGGAACCCGGCGCATGCAAGCCCATACCAGCAGAGCTGCAGCAGCAAGAGTACCTGCACGAATACAGAAGCCCCTCCCGATACTACTGCAAACAGCGCGAGGAAAAATACCAGCAGCAGCAAATACGGCGCTACTGCCCATCTCAATACCCGATGACTGATATATTCAAAACTCAGGAGCGGATCTCTGAACAGCAGCAGCGCTTTGAACCGCACCAGGGTCTGAGCACCGCCTGCGGCCATTCGCAATTTTCGTTTAAGCTCCGAAGCGGTGCCGGCAGAAGGAAGTTCAACGGCTACAGCGTTTGGCTCGTACCTGATATGATAACCTTTCATCGCTATCCGGAGAGAGCTGGTCAGATCATCCAGCAATGTATCTTCCGGCAAAGGCTGAAATAAATGTGTACGCATGGCGAATAGTTCGCCGGCCGCACCCATTACAGAATAGAATTCCGATTCGAGTGTTTTGAGCCAGGATTCATATCGCCAGTACCTGCTTTCCGTGGCTGCCGCATTTTTGTGGAGATTACCCTGTACACGTTTCTCTCCTGCTACCGCCCCTACGCTGCTGTTTTCAAAATGCCTGATCATCTGTTGCAGGGCAGGCGGATTGAGTAAAGTATTGGCATCCGAGAACACAACAAGCGGCGCAGAAACCTGTTGCATGCCGCGATTGATAGCAGCCGCCTTCCCTTGCCGCTCCGGCTGATGCAATAATCCGAACTGCGGGTACCTGGCTACCAGCTCCGGCGTACGATCGGTTGAGCCATCTGTAACAACAATGAAACTGAGTTTTTCAGGAGGGTACTCGAGCGCAAGACTGTTCCGGAGCTTCTGCTCCATCCAGGCTGCTTCATTGTGGGCAGCGATCAGCAGCGTAACGGCCGGCCAGTCGCCGGATTGCGGGAGAGGCTTTTTTTTCCCTTTCAGCAACACCAGCATATACAGCAACAGCCCATAACCAATATAGGTGTAAAAAATAATACAGCAGCAAATAAACAGTACCAGGTTCAAGCCGGGAATTTGAAGTGAAAATAAGAACAGTTGACTATTACAAGCTCTGTACAGCCGGTGGAATAAAGAACAGGTTGATCGAAGGCTGATGTTCGTAGGGGATCAGCCTGCCCTGCGCAAACAACTTCGGGGTATAGCCCATTTCGGTGAGCAGCCCGATGCAGGCATCTCGCCGGTCGTCTGCCCATAGTTCGCAGTAAATAAGAGGCAGATCGCGCTGCAGCAGTTCACGACCGCCTTTCAGCACGAAATATTCGTAATTCTCCACATCCAGTTTCAGGGCCACTACCTTTCTGCCATCGCTGGTCTGCAGTATCCTATCGAGCCGCTCCATCCGCACCGCAAAGGATTGTCCTTTTGCGGGAGGCAATCCGGGTTCAACGATATGGCTGAGGCCGGGCATGAGTACTGCGTTTACTTCAGGCAGCAGGATCGTGGCATCACCGGCTATCTCGCCAAGGGCAACGGGAAAGACTTTCACATTGGTAAGGTGATGCCAGGCGATGATCCTGCGCAATGCACCCAGGTTGGGCGGCGCGGGTTCGAATGCGTATACCGAACAACCCGGTTTCGCTTTGGCCAGTGCTACTGTCATAATGCCGATATTGGCCCCGATGTCCAGGATAATACCTTCCTGTGGTATAAGGCCCAGAAAATGCCGGAACTCCGGGTCATAATCTGTTTTACGCAGCCTCCATCCTGCCAGCCAGGAAAACAGGAACAGGTAAGTGTTCAGCGTAAGCAGCCGTTGGCCGGCCCATTTCAGCAGGTTCTTGAGCATAGACGATTTTTAGCCGCGGCGCCCCGACAGAATATCCACAACCGCACTGCCTGGCTGCCAGCCTGATCGAATAATTATATATTTACCGCCACTAATGCTATCGTATGCTGAAAGTAGGCGTTTTTGGGGTAGGACATCTCGGCAAATTCCATCTCAACAACTGGAAAGAGATAGAAGGGATCAAGCTGGTGGGATTTTTCGATCCGGATAATGAAATGGCGAAAGCTGTAACAGAGCAATATGGTCTGAAACGCTTTACCGACGAATCGAAACTGCTGGATGCCTGCGATATCGTTGATGTGATAGCCCCTACCCCGCAGCATTTCCATATCTGCATGCAGGCCATCCGCAAGGGGAAGCATGTATTTGTGGAGAAACCACTGGCCCATACCATTCAGGAAGGCCGTGACCTGGTGAATATGGTCCGGGAGGCGAATATAAAGATGCAGGTAGGTCATGTGGAGCGTTTCAACCCGGCTTACCTGGCCATCCGCGACATGAGCCTCAACCCCATGTTCATTGAGGTACACCGGCTGGCGCAATTCAATCCCCGGGGCACGGAAGTGAGTGTGATACTCGATCTGATGATCCACGATATCGATATCATCCTCAGCCTGGTGAAGAGCGATGTAAAACAGATCTCCGCAAGCGGCGTGGCAGTGATGACAGATACGCCCGATATTGCCAACGTGCGCATCGAATTCCACAATGGCTGTGTGGCCAATCTTACCAGCAGCCGGATCAGCATGAAAAAAATGCGTAAGATCCGCCTGTTCCAGAAAGATGCGTATATCGGCATCGATTTCCTCGAGAAGAAGACCGAGATCATCAAGCTGAAGCAGCCCGACGATAAAAACGTGTTCTCCTTCGATATAGAAACCCAGAATGGGAAAAAAAGCATCGCCATCGCAAATCCCGTAGTGCAGCCGCTGAATGCGATCAAGCTGGAGCTGGAAGCGTTCGTAGATTCGATCATCCACAATAAACCCACTGTTGTGAGTGAAATTGACGGATTCCTGGCGATGGAAGTAGCGCACCAGGTACTCGACAAGATCAACAATACCAGTATCCTGGTGTGAGGTAAGTTATAAGTTTTAAGTGATAAGTTTTAAAGGCAAAAATCAAAGCCGAAATGCGAAAATCAAAAGTCTAAATGCGAAATCAAGGGCTCTTCGTTTTTTTATTTTTGATTTCTTACAACTTATGACTTAAAACTTACTACTCCTTACTACTTCCTCGATGAGTGACCGCAAAAAGAATATAAGCCGCTACATTCTCAGCGATTACATTTTTTCTGTAATTACCTGGATCATTTTTATCAAACTTGTTCATGAACGCTGGCCGGATGCGCACCTGTTCATCCGCGTATTGTTGCTATCGGCCGCCTGGCTGCTCTGGTATGCTTTCGCCGGCAGCTACCATAGCTCCCTCTATGAAAAATCCAGGTTGAATGAGCTTACTTCCACGCTGATCTTTACGTTCACGGGCTGTCTTGCATTATGTCTTTTTTATTTCGACGAAGGCATTGTATCTCCGGCGGCTTTTGTTGTTTACTTCGGATTGCAGTTCCTGCTGGTGTTTGCCGGAAGGAGCTGGCTGCTTTACCAGGTGAAGAAAGCTTTTGCCAGCGGACAACTTTTTTTCAATACGCTGATCGTTGGCAACAATGCCCATGCCGTGAAACTGTACCGCGAGCTTCACAAAAATTTCAAGTACCTCGGTTTTAAACCGCTCGGGTTTATAACGGTGGAACCTGAAAGTCGCAACGGACTGGGCAAATGGCTGCCGCATTTCGGCAGTATCGCAAAACTGGAAGCAGTGATCGACAACGAAAAGATCGAAAAGGTCATCCTCGCGCTCAGCAAAGACCAGAGTACGATCACGGAAGCGCTGGTGAAACAGCTGGCCGAAAAAGATGTGGACATCAAACTGGTGCCGGATACCTTAGACATCCTTTCGGGTTCTGTAAAGACCAATAACGTACTGGGTGCAATGCTAATCGATATCCAGAGCAGCACGCTTTCGCCACGCCAGCAAAATGCAAAAAGGCTGATCGATCTGCTGATCGCAATGATAACGCTGGTGGTATTGAGCCCGCTGATACTATTTGTGGCATTGCGAACCTGGCTCTCTTCAAAAGGAAATATCATCTATAGCCAGGAGCGTATCGGGTACAAGGGCAAACCTTTTACGATCTATAAGTTCAGGAGCATGGTGGCCGATGCGGAAAAGAACGGGCCGGCTTTATCAAGCGATAACGATCCGCGGATCACGCGCTGGGGAAAGATCATGCGCAAATGGCGGCTGGACGAACTGCCGCAGCTATGGAATATTATCAAAGGGGATATGAGCCTGGTGGGGCCGCGTCCTGAACGGAAGATCTATATAGACCAGGTGATGCAGCAGACGCCATATTACCGGTACCTGCTTAAAGCCAAACCCGGGCTCACATCCTGGGGCATGGTGCAGTTCGGGTATGCATCGAATGTGGAACAGATGATAGAGCGGATGGGGTACGACCTGATCTATATCGAAAACGCATCCCTGTTGCTCGATTTCAAGATCATGATGCATACCTTACGCATTATCTTATCCGGTAAAGGAAAATAATGGCGCCGCAGGCTTTCATACTGCCCTCAGCACAGATCGATGCCGCCAGATGGGATGAGTGTGTTGAGCGCAGCGCAAACGGATTGGTCTACTCGTCAACCGCATATCTCCATGCCATGGCTGATAACTGGCATGGCGTGGTGATCGACGATTATCGTGCCGTGATGGCTATACCCTGGCGGATGAAATTCGGTTTCAGGTATGCTTATACGCCGCCATTTGTTCAGCAGCTTGGCCTTACCGGCGATTTCAACGAAGCTGATCTGAAAGCGGTAATCAGGACCCTCCCAGATTTTGTTAAGCTGGCGGATATTCATTTCAACTTCTCAAACACGATGATAGCCGCTTTGCATCCTGTTAGCGTCAGAACCAACTTTGTTCTCGATCTTTCTAAAGGATACACTGAGCTGCAGGCGCGTTACCGCAAGGACCTGAAAGAAAATCTCCGGCGCTTACCGGCGCATGAGCTGGTATTTGGAGAAGGCTCCGTAGAAGAAGGGGTAAGCATGTATCGACAAGAATACGGCAATCGAATAACCGCAATAGATGCAGCAGCCTATGACCGGTTTACCGGTCTCTGCCGCCAATTGCAGGAGCAAGGTAAATGCATTATAAAATATATAGCCCACAGAAACGAAAAGGTCGCAGTTGTAGTGTTACTGAAAGACGGACGGCGGATCTACAATATCATGAACACCACTACCGCCGCAGGCAGAAAGCTCAATGCCAATGATGCACTGCTCGATCATGTTCTCCATGCATTTTCCGGACAGATATTATT
>JAFBAN010000092.1 GCA_019247775.1 Chitinophagaceae bacterium
ACGGCACTACATCTTATTTGCGCACCAATTGGGTGGGCACGGTCTTTAATAAGAATTCGTTATTTAAATCGATCGTTCGCACCAGGGTTATTATTACCAGCGGGGGAACGACGCCATTAAAATATAACGTCAAGATCCAGTCGGAAATTTCCAAAGCGGATTGCGCCACTGCCAAGTCCAGCGATGGCAAGCCACAGGTAACAACAAGCATGGACCAGTGTTTTGAACCCGTTGACAGGCTGCTGCGCAAATACACAGACCTGATCAGGGAAGTGCAGGTGCGGCTGCAGTAAACCCTGCGCGGCTTCATCATAAGAATCAGCCGCAGATTCGCAGATAATTTGGTTAAATCTGCGGATCTGCGGCTGGTTTTTTTATCGCTGCCGCCGTTGCGGCGATCAGAATCCCCTACTTTTATCTTTCAACTTATTCTATGAAAAAAATATTTGTACTCGTATTCTCGCTGTTCACATTCGTTCTGGCCCAGGCCCAGACCAAAGTAACCAAGGCTGGTGTGGTTGGTAAATGGACTATCTCCACCATAGAAATGCCGGGGATATTCGGTTATAATACCGAAACGGACTCCATGTTTATCGGTGAAACCATCAAATCGCAGATACAGGATCCCAAACAGATGGAGCTGGTAAAATCCCAGTTCCGCACACAGATGGGCGTGATGGCAAAAATGGTATTCCAGTTCAATGCCGACGGCTCTGCGCTGCTGATCAACGGCGTTACTGAACCGGCTCCGGCAACTTATACTGTTGATGAAGAAAAATCAACGATCACAACGCTGGAAAAAGGCGAGAACAAGGAGAAGGAAACGATCAATGCCGAATTCGTGAACGGGAAAATGAAACTCAAGCTGAATTCAGCGAATGGTGAGATCGTGCTGTTGCTGAAGAAATCGTAGTTGAGGGATTAAAGGCGTTAGAAAAGTTAAAAGGGTTAAAGAGGTTGGGAGTAACTACTACCCATTTACCTCTTTAACCCTTTTAACTTTTCTAACCCTTTTGCTTACCGCGTACCCATATTCAACGGCGTATCGCGTTTCAGCATATTGTCTCTGTTGGCGATCACCCAGGCGGTATGAAATACCAGTTGGGCGCGGCGTGCCATCACGTCGAACTGGATCTTGTCTACCGTATCCGTAGGACGGTGATAATCGGCGCCCAGCATACCATCATAGAAGAACAGGATGGGAACGCCTTTCCTAGCGAAATTATAGTGGTCGCTGCGGAAATAGATCCTGTTCTGGTCGTTGGGATCATCGTACTTATAATCCAGGATCAGGTTCGTATACTGTTTGTTCACGCCTTCATTGATCGGTGCAAGCTCGGAGCTGAGTTTATCATGGCCGATCACATAAATATAATTCAGCGTATCGGTGTTCTTGCGTGAAGTATCTCCCCGGCCGATCATATCCGTGTTGAGGTCAGCGGAAGCTTTAGCCAGATCGATCGTTGGGTGTTCTGAATAGTACTCCGATCCCAGCAGACCTTTTTCTTCACCGCTCACTGTCATGAAGATCATGGTCCTGCGGGGCTTGTTGCCTTTTTTAGCTGCTGCAGAAAAAGCTTCTGCCATCTGCATAACGCCCACACTTCCCGAACCGTCGTCATCGGCGCCATAGTAGATTACATCACCGGTCTTGCCGAGATGATCGTAGTGGCCGGTCAGAAAAACATACTCGTCTTTTTTATCAGTGCCGGGCAGGATGCCGATCACATTGCTGCTTTCAAGGGTTTCATTCTTTTTGGTGGCAGATACTTTCAGCTCTGCTGTGTAATTCCCTTTATTCACTCCCGTCCACTGAGCGAACGGCACCCGGGATGTCCTGCCGATCAAAGCCGAAGCCAGTTCATCTGAAATGATCGCCACAAGGAACTGTGAGGGAGTGGTAGTGGAGACAGCCGGCGGCTGCAGGGTCATGCGGCCCTTTACGCTCGTTGGATTAGTGCGCGGTGCATCGGACACGATCAACAGTCCAACGGCGCCACGGTTACGTGCCGCAGTAACTTTTGCCGCATTGGGATTGAAGAACCCGCGACGCGGACCAGCCGGTGGGGTAACTCCGCCATCGAGTACGATCGCTATTTTTCCTTTCAGGTCAAGTCCTGCAAAATCATTGATGTTCTTCGCAGAATCCACAATACCATAACCGGCAAACACGAACTGGTTGTAAGTGAAATTCAAGTCGCCGCTGCCGCTGATAGACTGGAGACTGTATGAATAATCTTTGTCCCAGGTAAACGGTCTTCCATTTACGCGGAGTGATTGATTACTCAGGATATCCTGGTATACCGGGTACAGCTGCTGGTAGCTGTCGCCATTGCCCGGCTTAAGACCGAAGCTTCTGAATTGCGATTCAATGTAAGCAGCCGCTTTTTTCTGGCCGGGGGATGCTGTTTCGCGTCCTTCCATATCTGGTCCGGCCAGAATGGTGAGCTTCTCCCTTAAAGCCTGTGGGGTGATGAGCGCCGCATATTTGGCTGCTGCATCTTCTTTCTGCGCCATTGCAACCGAGCATGCAAATGGCAGGCAGATCATTAGTAGTCTTTTCATCATGTATTTGGTTTGAGTTTAGCAGTCTATTTTACCGATCCTGGTGGCATGCCTTCCGCCTTCGAAATCGGTGTTCATGAAAATCTCTATCATCTGCTGCGCCAGTACCAGTGATACGAATCTTGCCGGTATGCAAATGATATTGGCATTATTGTGCTGGCGGGTTACCGCTGCTACATCGTTTTGCCAGCACAGGGCGGCCCTGATCTTGGGGTGTTTGTTGGCCGTCATGGCCACGCCATTGGCGGTGCCGCACATCAGAATACCGAAAGCGAATTCGCCGTTCTCGACACCGGATGCAACCGGATGGGCAAAATCAGGATAATCAACCGAATCGGGAGAGTGTGTACCCAGGTCCTTTACCTCGAACCCCTTACCCTGCAACCAGGGTATCAGCGCAGACTTGTACTCAAACCCCGCATGGTCGCAACCGATAGCGATGGGTTTGGAACTGTCGAAAACAAAGCTCATGTGTTTTGATTGGGGTGGCTAAGATAGGCAAAAGAGTCTGAGTTTAAGTCTGGAGTTAGGAGTTAGGAGTCTGGAGTAAAGTTTTAAGTTAAAAGCCGGTCGTCGCACAATGTTTTAATGCGCCTATTCCAGACTCCTAACTCCTAACTCCAGACTTCCCCTCTAGTCCCACTCTTCCAGTTCTTTTTCCTCCTGACTTTTGTGAACCCGTTTAGAGACGAAAATGCTGAGTTCATAAAGCGCGAACAGGGGGATGAATACGATCGTCTGACTCATCCAGTCGGGGCTGGGTGTGATGAAAGCGGCCAGGATTAGGATCACCACGATCGCATATTTCCGGCTCTTGCGCAGAAAAGAAGGTGTGATCAGTCCGATACGGGTAAGCAATGAAGCCAGTACCGGCAATTCGAATGCAAGTCCGCAACCAAGAATGATATTGGTGAGATTGTCGATATAGTCGTTGAACGTAGGCAGGGTTACGATACTTCCCTCTGTACCCAACTGAAAGCCTGCGAGGAAATTGAATGTGAACGGCCCTAACAGGAAATAGCCGAAAGCGCCACCGGTAAAAAAGAAAAAGCTGACCCAGAAAATCGCGAACCGGGTATTCTTCAGTTCTTTTTCTTTAAGCGCCGGGCGTACAAAACGCCAGAACTCCCAGAAGATAAAAGGGAATGCCGCAATGATACCTCCCCAGAGCGCGATAGAGATACTGCCGAGGAACTGACCGCCGAATGTGTTCGTGATCAGGCTCACTTTTACGGGCGGCATACAAAGGGCATCGCCCATATGTGCCCAGTGGCTGAACTGGCAAAGCACTTTATAGCTGATAAAATTGGGATTGATCGGCCCCTTGATGACATTATCGAAGATCCAGTTGCGGTAAATGAAAATGATGATGGCCATTACCAGGATGGCGAGTATCGAGCGCACGATATGCATCCTCAGTTCTTCCAGATGATCGATAAAGCTCATCTCAGCTTTCTCACCGCTTCTGTTCCTGTTAAATAGCGCCATGTTTCGGTTGGGTCATTAGAGCCCGCAAAGTTAGGGGTCAGGCAGGTACGAAGAACAGGCCTTACCACCCTTAAAGTTAATTATCTACGAAATGGAAGGCGGCAGCGGCGGTCAGCGCAACTACACCACCACCAGCTCATAGAAAGCTTCGGGATCGAAATATTGTTTGGCCAGCTCCTGCAATTCTTCCGAACCCACGGTCTGAACGATCCGGATCGTATCGTAGAAATAGTTTTCGGGCAGGTTATTGAGGATATAATTCTTCCAGCGGGCGATGATCTGGAAAGGCCCGTCCAGGTCGCCCAGCAGGGAACCGATCATATAATTCCGGACCAGGGCCAGTTCTTCCTGTTCCACCGGCTCGTTCTGCAGCCGCCGCATTTCTTTGTACACCTCATCCACCGTTGCCTCGCAGACATCCCTGCCCGCTTCGGTGCTTACCATCCAGGCCGTATCGTGCAGATGGTTCTGGATATAGCTGTGGATGCCATAGGTATAGCCCTTATCTTCCCTGATATTGCTCATCAGCCTCGAACCGAAAAAGCCGCCGAAAATATTATTCAGCACCTGCGCTTTTGCGAAATCGGGATGATGGCGGTTATGGAAGGGCCGTGCTATGCGGATAGCACCCTGCACCCCATTTGCATCATTTACCACATGCTGTTTGCGCGTACCGGCCGGCTCGGGATTGTACTCGATATCCGGCAGCGGAGTGCGGTTGAGCGGCAGATGACCGAAATATTTATTCAGCTGCTGTTCCAGGTCTGCAGGAGGCTTGCCTGCCACAAAGACCAGGCATTTTCCATTCACGTAGAAGCGTTCGAAATACTTTACCAGTTCCTCGCGCTGCAACTGATCGTACTCCAGCGTGGAAGTATAACGGCCATACGGATGATGAAACCCGAACACGTACTCATCGATCAGCCGGTTGGCGATAAAATCACATTTCTTGAGATTTACTTCCAGCCGCTGTTTCTGGTTCTGTTTGTAGATGGCCAGTTCATCCTCGGAAAAAATACTTTCTGTGATCAGTTCGGCCACTACCGGCAGCAGTTCGGGCAAATGCCGGTTGAGGCAATGCAGGGTAATGGTTGCAGTTTCATTGTAGCAACTCCGGTTCAGGTATGCGCCATGGAACTCGA
This sequence comes from Chitinophagaceae bacterium, assembly GCA_019247775.1. GTDB lineage: Bacteria > Bacteroidota > Bacteroidia > Chitinophagales > Chitinophagaceae > Sediminibacterium. The sequence continues at coordinate 5,196 of JAFBAN010000092.1, forward strand.
AATATTCATTGATGGCAAATGCGTTCTTTTGCCTGGTGCCGTTCTTCAGCATGAAATTGGTGGTGGCTGCAACGATATTCCTGTCTTCGTACCAGTTGCCCGCATGGAATACCCACTCTACCATCAGCACTTCCTGGGCGCCGGCATTGATGCTGTATACCGGAACACTGTTGTCGAGCGTAAAGTGTTCGTATGGCTTTAGCTCCAGCGCCATATCCACTGCGTCTGCGATGACCGGTATTTTTTTTCGATTCAGTTTCATGACTGCCTGCTGTGATAAAGTAAGGTATTGCTGTTGTCTTTGCGGAACAGTTCTTTCGAAGTCTGCAGGATATCTTCTGCAGTTACCTGGTGATAGCGTTCCAGTTCCGTATTCATCAGCTGTGCATCGCCCAGCAGCTCGTACATGGCAAGGCTGTTGGCCCTGCTCATAACGCCCATGTCCTCGAAGGCGATCACGCTTTCGGTTTTGTTCTTCACTTTCTGCAGTTCCAGTTCGCCCACCAGTGCCGATTGTATCTTTTCGATCTCTTCGTCCACGGCTTTTTCTGCAGCTTCCATCGCTACTCCCTTCACCAGCTTGCCCTCTACCGCTACCAGCCCGCGATCGATGCTGCCGAAATGATAGCAGTCGAGATTGGAGAACAGCTGTCTTTCTTTCACCAATGCCTGGAACAGCCGGGAAGAGCCGCCGCCTCCGAGTATTTCCGTCAGCAGGTCGGTGTTATAGTACCCGGGATCCAGCCGGGCATCCATATGCCAGGTCTTGATAAACGCATCCAGCGGAACGGCCGATTCTGTTTCCAGTCTTCGCGCCGCCGTTTGCCGAGGTTCTGCCGGCAGCTGGCGGATATATTTTTCTCCCATCGGAATATCCCCGAACCATTTTTCCGCGAGTTGTTTTACCTGTTCCGTATTCACATGGCCGGCTACTACCAGGATAGCGTTTACCGGACGATAATGGCGGAAGAAAAAATCCTTTACATCGGTGATCTCCGCATTCTCCACATGACTTAATTCTTTGCCGATGGTCATCCATTTATAAGGATGCGTTGTGTAAGCCAGTTCGCGCATTTTATGCCAGACATCGCCATAAGGCTTGTTGATATAATGCTCCTTGAATTCCTCGCATACCACTTTTTTCTGTACTGAAAGACTTTTCTGGCTGAATGCCAGGCTCAGCATCCGGTCACTCTCCAGCCAGAAAGCGGTTTCGAGATTGGCGGCCGGTAACTGGCAGTAATAGTTG
>JAFBAN010000016.1 GCA_019247775.1 Chitinophagaceae bacterium
CTCTCCCAACAGCAGGCACTGCAATACCTGCGCAGAAAAGATCTGGCGATAGAAGCGCCCCGGGGCTGGTGCCTGGTAAAATATTGTGGATTACCACTGGGCTGGATAAAAGTTTTACCCAACCGCATCAATAACTATTACCCGGCCGAATGGAGAATTTTAAAAGAGTAATTTTACGCTGAAAGCAGAGATCATGATGAAGCAACTAAGCTGGCTTGCCGCTTGTCTGTGCGTACTCGGCGCCTCCGCCCAGGACAGACTGGTACTGATGGGTAAAGCTCCCGCGCTCTACGTTAGCTATACAGTTGGCGCTGAAACCTCATTGAAAAATATCAGCAATCAATTCGGACAGTCCGTTACCAAACTGGCTTCTTATAACGGGATTACATTAAATGCCCTTCTTCACAAAGGTGCTCAGGTGAAGATCCCGGTTACGGAATACAATCTTCTTCGCACAAAAAGCGATGGCGCCAACGCACCGGTATACCATATCGTCGAAAAAGGGGATAACCTGTACCGCCTCAGCAAAAACAACAATATCACGCTTGCCAACCTTCGCGAATGGAATGAACTCAAGTCGGATGCGATCAGGCTGGGACAGCCAGTGATCATTGGTTTTATGGCCAATGTGAAAGCAGGGGAGTTCAGGGCCGCAGAACCTAAAAAAGAAGACCCTAAAAAAACAACGGAAGAAACAACGGTCGCAAAAACAGAACCAAAACCGGAAACCAAAACCGCGATCAAAAAAGAAGAGCCAAAAACCCAACCGGAAGAACCTGCGGCAAAACCTGAGATAAAGAACCAGCCGGCAAAAGAGCCTTTGAAAATTCCCGCGGAAACCCCGGTCAGTGCTCCGGAAAAGAAAATTGTTCCGGCGCCGGCAACAGCCGCGGAATACCTTCCGAAAGATGGTGATGAAGGATATTTTGCCGCGGTATATGCAGGCCATGGAAAGGATAAGTCGCAGCAATTCCACTCTGGCGATGCGGCTACCTTTAAAACGATCAGCGGCTGGGCAGACAGGAAATATTATGTACTGATCAACGATGTGGCCCCCGAAACCATTGTCCGCATCACTGCTCCGAATAACAGAAGTATCTGCGCCAAAGTGCTGGGGCCGCTCCAGGAAACCAAGGGCGGCAACGGGCTCCTGTTACGCATCAGCAATTCCGCCGCTTCAACACTCGGCATCAGCGATCCGAAGTTCACGGTTACCGTCACGTATTTTGAATAAGCGGAGCGCATCAACCACAAATCTGATAAAATGATCAAATCATTCCAGAACATACACCCGATCGTATTTCTGATCATCGCAACCACGCTCGAGGTAAGCGGAGACGCCATCATACGCACCTGCGTTTACAACCATACCGGGTTGGCGCGCATCGGACTTGGCATGGTTGGAGCGCTGCTGCTGCTCGGCTACGGCATCTCACTTAATCTGGCGCCCGTTGAATTCAGCCAGGTTGTGGGACTGTATATCGCAACCCTGTTTGTGGTTTGGCAGATCATCAATTATATCGCATTCAAATCTGTGCCGACCACTCCTATTTTGGCAGGAGGATCGCTGATCGTAGCGGGCGGATTGATCGTTACTTTCTGGAAATAAAGTTTATTCTATCTGTCTGCCCTCTGCGGCCGGCTTATACCCACGCAGAAAATCCGCTACCGCCATTCTTTTCTTTCCCTCCAGCTGCAGGTCGAGCAAATGGATATAACCATCCTTGCAGGAGAATTTCAGGTATGTTTTTCCGTCTGAAAAGACCTGCCCTGCTACACCTGAGTGTGCACTGATCTCTTTCTGGCTTCGGAATATTTTCAACACTTTTCCATCCAGCTCGGTCAGCGCTCCCGGAAAAGGGGAAAGTCCGCGTATCAGGTTATGGATCTTTTCTGCTGCCTGGTCCCAATGCACCTGGCAGGTTTCAGTAAATATCTTCGGTGCGTGTTTCAGGACCTGGTGATCTGCCAGGGCTGCCTGTTCGGTTTCCCTCAGGCTGCCGGCAGCAAGTCCTTTCACGGTTTCTACCAATAATGCCGCGCCGATCAGCTTCATACGGTCATGCACTTCGCCGGTAGTCTCGTCTTCTCCAATGGAGAAACTTTGCTGCAAAAGGATATTGCCTGTATCGATCTCGTGTTTAAGCCTGAAAGTGGTAACGCCTGTCTGCTTTTCTCCGTTGATAACGGCCCAGTGAATAGGGGCCGCTCCTCTGTATTGCGGCAGCAGCGAACCGTGCAGGTTTACTGTTCCCATCGGCGGCATATTCCACACGATCTCGGGCAACATCCGGAAAGCCACCACAACCTGTAGATCAGCCTTCAGTGATCTCAGGTGTTCGACAAACTCAGGCGCTTTCAATTTTTCGGGTTGCAGTACCGGCAGATCTTTTTCAACCGCATATTTTTTTACTGCACTTTCATTCAGCTTCATGCCCCTGCCTGCGGGTTTATCCGGTGCGGTGACAACCCCTATCACATTGCATCCTGCGCGGATGAGCGCATCCAGCGAGGCCACGGCAAAATCAGGCGTGCCCATGAATATGATGCGCGGTATGGAAGGGTCGGTGGCTTGCATGCGGTGATGTGAGTTACTCAAAATCGGGATACTGCAAATATTTTTTTCGGATCTTTTTAAATGCATCCAGTTTCGGCTGCCAGCTCTGGCGGATCTCAGTTTCTGTTTTGCCGGCTTTCAGCTGTTCCATCAATTCATTGTTGCCCGCCAGCCGGTTGAATGCATAATCGGTCAGTTTTCCGGAAGCAGGTTTCCTGAAAAAATTGGCTTTGTCTGGAAACAGGCGATAAGCTTCAAGCAGGTACCTGATCTGCACTTTGCCATCTACCTGCTTCAGAATATTTTCAGGCTTATCGTACAGGTTCCATCCGTAGCATAGCTGATCTTTCAGTTTGGGTTCGCTGGCGCCCTCACGGCTGGTGGGAGTAAATGCAAAAAGATTTTTCGGCAGTAAAGGATGCCCGAAAATACAAAAAGGATGATCGGTGCCCCGCCCTTCGCTAAGTGCTGTGCCTTCAAAAAAACAATTACTTCCGTACCAGTACACAGAAGCCATATCCGGAATATTGGGCGAAGGTTTTACGGGCAGCGTATACAGGCTTTTATGTGTGTAATTGGCACATTTGATCACCTGGAAATGAAAAGCAGTATCTCTGGAATTTTTAGCACGCAGGTAGTAATCATATTTTTCGTTGGCTTTCTCCGTGAGCCAGCGCTCCCCCGCGATCATGAACGCATATTCCGCCATGGTCATGCCGTATACCACCGGAATGGGTTGCATTCCTACGAAACTCCGGTAGCTGGTATCGAGCACCGGGCCGTCAACATAAAACCCGTTGGGATTGGGGCGGTCGAGGATCATCAGCGGCTTGCTGTTCTCGAAAGCTGCTTCCATGAATTCCTGCAGGGAAGAGATATAGGTGTAGAAACGGGTACCCACATCCTGGATATCGAACAGCAGCACATCTACATCTGCAAGGTCTTCGGGGGATGGCTTTCTTTTTTTACCATATAGCGATATCACCGGAATGCCGGTTGTGGGGTCGGTATAATTTTCTATTTTCTCACCGGCATCTGCCGTACCGCGAAAGCCGTGTTCAGGTCCGAAAGCCTTGGTAATACGGACATCCAATGCAAGTAACGTATCGACAAGATGCCTGTTCCCGACTGTGGCGGTATGATTGGCAAATATGCCCACACGCTTGCCTTTCAGCAGCGGCAGGTACACGTCGGTACGATAAGCGGCAGGCAGTACCGGGCCTGTAACCTGTGCGCCGGCGCTTAACACCAGGCAGCAGAGCAAAATGTTCGGGAACAATTTTTTCATAGCAGGGGATGAGAAAGATTTGTCAAAAATACAGGCTGCTTTTTGATTTATGGTCGTACTTTTGAATGGCACTGTTGCCATTCCACTCCCCTGACTATGAGAAAGGCAAACCGGCCTTCGGTTACACAACTAAAATATATATATGCAACAAGTAAAAAAAGGTGATACTATCAAGGTTCATTATCACGGCAAACTCAATGATGGCAGCACGTTCGATTCTTCAGAAGGACGCGAGCCGCTCGAGTTTGAAGTGGGCGGTGGCATGGTGATCCCCGGATTCGACAGCGGCGTCACCGGTATGACTGTTGGAGAAAAAAAGACGATCGTTATACCCGCAGATGAGGCATATGGGCAAAAACAGGAAGAAATGATCATGGAATTTCCGCGGGATCGTTTCCCGCCCGATATGGTTCCGGAAGTGGGTATGCAACTGAATATGAGCAATGGTTCAGGACAGAACTTCCCGGTAACCATCGCCGAAGTAGGAGATGAGGCCGTACTGCTGGATGCCAACCATCCGCTGGCAGGGCAGGATCTGACCTTCGACCTGGAGCTGGTGGAGATCGTGGGCAGCAAATCGCTGATCATCACACCCTAAAAAGAAATTAGTACAAATCAACTAGCCCGGACCAGCGCCGGGCTTTTTGATTTTATGAACGCAATTGTCGACGGATCTCTTTGCCTGACAAAACAGAGAATGGGTTTTATTTTTGCAATAGCAGTTATCAACCAAACCTGAACACCGTGGAGCATTATTCTTTTACCGTGGCGGACCGTTTCATGCGTTATGTGCAGATAGACACGCAAAGTGATCCGCACAGCCGTTCCTTTCCGAGTTCGGAGAAGCAAAAAAAATTATCGGCGCTGCTTGCAGAAGAATTGCGCCAAATGGGCATAGCAGATGCACATACCGATGAGTTCGGCTATGTGTACGCCACCATTCCCGCCAATACAGACAAGACTGTGCCTGTGATCTGTTTCTGCAGCCATGTAGATACTGCGCCCGACTGCAGCGGCACCGATGTGAAGCCGGTACTTCATCTTGCGTACGATGGCTGCGATATCGTTTTGCCTGATGATACTGCGCAGATCATCAGGCCTGCGGACTATCCTTACCTTAAACAGCATATCGGTTACGATATCATCACAGCCCGCGGACATACTCTGCTGGGTGCAGATGATAAAGCGGGCGTGGCCGAGATCATGGACCTTGCCAACTATCTCTCTACTAATCCGGAGATCAAACATGGTACGATCAAAATATTATTTACACCCGATGAAGAAGTGGGTAGGGGAACCGCAAGGCTCGATCTTCAGAAACTCGGCGCTGCCTATGCGTACACGCTAGATGGCGGCGAACTGGGAAGCCTGGAAGACGAAACTTTCAGCGCCGATGGAGTAACGATCAGGATCGAAGGAGTAAGCGCGCACCCGGGCTATGCGAAAGGTAAAATGACCAATGCTTTGAAAATTGCCGGCGAAATACTGTCGGTGCTGCCAAAACAGGAATGGTGTCCCGAAGCCACGCAGGGCCGTGAAGGATTCGTGCATCCGCTTCGACTCGATGGGAACGCGGAAACGGCCACGCTTGAGTTTATTATACGCGATTTTGAAACTGCTAAACTGCAGGATCATGAAAACAGGCTCCGCAATATGGCAGAGCAGGTATTGATGCAATATCCTGCCGCCACCATGCAGTTTACAGTGGAAGAGCAGTACCGGAACATGAAAGAGATACTCGATCAGCATCCGGATATCATAAAACATGCAGAGGAAGCCTACCGGCGGGCCGGCGTGGAGATCATCAAAGAACCCATCAGGGGCGGAACGGATGGAAGCAGGCTGAGTTTTATGGGTTTGCCCTGCGCCAATCTTTTTACCGGCATGCAGGCCATTCACAGCAAGCACGAATGGATCGGACTGCGCGACATGCAGAAAGCTGTTGAAATGCTCGTGCACCTGGCGCAGGTATGGGAAGAGAGATCCTGATCGCGCTATTATCCCTAACTTCCTTACAGAAACTATTACTATGAACAGATTTCTTTTGCCTGCCTTGCTCCTGCTCGCTGCTATTCCGGCATCGGCCCAGACCGACCGCGGTCTGCAGGGCTATTTTGCGGAAGTACGCAAAGCTTTCAATGAAAAGAATGCGTTTGAGACCGTCGCCTTCGTCGAAAAGCGCTGGCGACTTGCCGGTAACCGCGGTTTCAATGAAAGTATTTTTTATGTGGAAGATATCCTGAAAAAAGCGGGCTATATAGACGAGAAGCAGGCGAAACCGTCTGACATGCTTACGTATCGCATCGAAAAGCGTCCCATGAAAAAATACACCTGGGAGCCTGTGGATGCAAAACTAGAGATCGTAGGCGAATCGGAGCCGCTGCTGAGTTTTAAGACCAATCGCAATATGCTTGCGATCAATTCGGGCAGTACGGCTGAAGGCGGGCAGGAATTTGAACTGGTGTATACAGACCAGATAGGTAAAGAGACGGAGCTGGACAAACTCGATCTTACCAATAAAGTTTTGTTTGCCGAACGACCGATTGGCCAGGTGTACAATGCGGCCAGAAAACGCGGAGCGGCCGGGGCGCTGGGGTATGGCTTACCTGCTTATACCCAGCCGCAGAAACATATTCATTCTATCCAGTTTTCGGGTATCGCCGGCGGCGATAGCGTGAACACTGGTTTTGGCATCCTGCTTTCCACCGCAGCGAAGGACCGGTTGAAAAAAGCGCTGGCGGCAGGATCGGTCCGTTTGCGCATCAGCACTGTTACGCGTATGTACAAGGCTGATGAGCTCACTATTGTTGCCGACGTGAAAGGAAATGCCTTTCCGGATCAGCGATTCGTATTCTCTGCGCATGTGCAGGAACCCGGCGCCAATGATAACGCAACAGGTGTAGGCACACTGGCAGAAATGGCGCGTATTACTGCGGCTATGGTGAGGAATAAAACATTCAGTCCCGCACGGAGCATTACTTTTCTATGGGGCGATGAGATCGTCTCCACCGGGCGGTATGTGAATGAAGATAAAACGCGCGCCAAAGGCATTCTCTGGGGTATGAGTCTCGATATGGTAGGAGAGGATGTTAAAAGGACCGGCGGCAGTTTCCTCATCGAAAAAATGCCTGACCCATCAGCGGTATGGACACGCGGTGAGGAAAAACATACCGAATGGGGCGGAAGGCCGCTGAATGAATCCCGGATCACGCCGCATTACTTCAATGACTATATCCTTAACCGCTGCCTGGACCAGGCCAGGACGAACGGCTGGGTGGTAAAGACCAATCCTTTCGAGGGCGGATCCGATCATACGCCTTTTCTGGAAGCGAAGATACCGGGATTGCTGATGTGGCATTTCACCGACGTGTTCTATCATACCGATTCGGACCGGCTCGACAATGTATCGGCATGGGAGATGAAAAATGTGGGCGTGTCGGCACTTGTGTCTGCGATGGTGCTGACATCTATGAACGAGTCAACTGCTTTATTCCTTGTTGAAGAACTGAAGCAGACAGCGTTCAGGAGACTGGAAATCGAAACGGTATTGAGTAAGGGGGCGGTGGAGAAAAACGGTTCCCGCGATGCGGAAGTGCATATACTCGAAACCTGGGGCCGCTACTACCAGGAGGCGTTGGGTAAGATGGACGATCTGCAGCCCGGCGGCAACAGTGCTGCTGTTCTGCAGGCGATCGCAGCGGCGCAGAATGAGGTGAAGATCAAAACCCAGCAGCAGACAGCATCGTTACCTGCCCGCTGACGCTGCTAAGCTGACAAAAGGAGTTGGTGTAATATTCCCGTATCTTCTGCGACTTACCTAGTAACTTACATAAAAATCAAAACTATGAACCTGCTTGCACAGTATTGGTGGATATTGGTGGTACTGTTTATCGTCTTCAGCGGCCTGGTAACCGTTAACCAGGGTACCGTAGCGGTGATCACCATGTTCGGCAAATACCAACGTATCCTGCGCCCAGGATTGAATTTCAAGATCCCTATTATCGAACAGGTATACAAGACTGTCAGCATCCAGAATCGTTCTGTGGAGCTGGAGTTCCAGGCAGTAACGCTGGATCAGGCGAATGTGTATTTCAAAAGCATGCTGCTGTATTCCGTGATCAACCAGGACGAGGAATCGATCAAAAATGTGGCGTTCAAATTCATCAGCGACAAAGACCTGATGCAGGCCCTGATCCGCACGGTAGAAGGAAGTATCCGCGGGTTTGTGGCTACAAAAAAACAGGCCGAAATCCTGATACTCCGGCGCGAGATCGTGGAGTTCGTAAAAGAACAGATCGACCACCCGCTGGAAAGCTGGGGTTACCACCTGCAGGACCTCCAGATCAACGATATCACTTTCGATAAAGCCATCATGGAAAGCATGAGCAAAGTGGTGGCCAGCAATAACCTGAAAGCGGCTGCGGAGAATGAAGGACAGGCGTTGCTGATCACCAAGACCAAGGCAGCAGAAGCTGAGGGTAATGCCATCAAGATCTCTGCCAATGCCGAGAAGGAAGCGGCCCGTCTGCGCGGTCAGGGCGTAGCGCTGTTCCGGGAAGAAGTGGCCAAAGGTATGAGCCAGGCTGCCGAACAGATGAAACAGGCCAACCTGGATACCAATGTGATCCTCTTCAGCATGTGGACCGAAGCCATCAAGAATTTTGCCGAAGTAGGCAAGGGCAATATCATTTTCCTCGATGGGAGCCCCGAAGGCATGGAGAACAATATGCGCCAGATCATGGCCATGGTAAAGCTGAAAGAAATGCCCAAAGTTTAGTGATCCCTCTCTGCGTGAGCTCATGCGTCTCCCGTTCTCTGCGGTAAATTTAACCACAGAGAACTGGAGGAGCGGAGTTTGCGCAGAGATGACCTGGCTTATATAGGTCTTTAATGTGTAAAAGCTTTCCTAAATATCCCGGCTATAACATTTTTATTAACACCGGGATTGTTCTTTTGTAGAAGCATCTAATTTTAGTGTAACCCAAATCCCTACAGATGTTCCATCTCCTGCAGATCGACACATTGCAAAAAGCAGCCGGTGTGGTTTCAGCCCCTGAAAAAATATCTCTCTGGAGTTTATTGGAAAAGGGCGGATGGATCATGTACCCGCTGTACCTGCTGTTGGTGATCGCCATTTTTGTGTTCATCGAAAGACTGCTGGCTATCCGTAAAGCTTCCCGCATTGAAGACAATTTCATGAACATTATCCGTGATCATGTTGTTACCGGCAATGTTACCGCAGCCCGCAGCCTGGCCAAGAATACCAATAACCCGGTAGCCCGGATGATCGATAAGGGCCTGCAGCGTATCGGCAAACCTATCGATGCGATCGAAAAAAGTATGGAGAACGTAGGTAAGCTTGAAATGTATAACATGGAGCGTAACCTGAATATCCTGTCCCTGATCGCCGGTATCGCTCCGATGTTCGGCTTCCTGGGTACCATCATTGGGATGATCCAGTTGTTCTACGGCATCGCCAGTTCGGGTCAGTTTACACTGAATGATATAGCCGGCGGTATCTATGTGAAAATGATCACATCGGGTACCGGTCTGATCATTGGTCTGCTGGCCTATATCGGGCACAATGCGCTAACCACACAGATAGACAAAACAGCCAATAAAATGGAGGCTGCCAGTGCAGAATTTATCGATATCCTGCAGGAGCCGACGAGGTAGGCAGTAATTAACAATTAGTAATTAATAATTTTAAAATAGTAGTTTGTGAAAAAGATCAGTGAATTAGTAAAGCGGGTGCTTAAATCTCTTGAACCTAAGATGAAATTAAAGCCTGTTCCCGTACCAGTCAGAGTGCAAAAACGTCCAACAAAAAATAATTATTAATTGCTAATTACTAATTATTAATTGACCCAATGAATATCAGGAAACGACTAAGAGCTCACCCGGAAGTGCACACAGGGGCATTGAACGATATCCTGTTCATACTCCTGCTGTTCTTCCTGATCGTTTCCACCCTGGCCAACCCCAATGTGATCAAAGTATCCAATCCCAAGGCGAAAAGTGATACCAAATCAAAACAAACGGTGGTTATCACGGTAGATAAGGACCAGAACCTTTATCTCGCACAGAGAAAGATAGCGATAGACCAGCTCGAGACGGAACTGAAAGCCTACCTGGCCAAAGAAACCGATAAGCCTTCTGTTGTGATCAATGGCGACAGTACCGCGCACCTGGGCACGGCTATCCGTGTGATGCAGGTTATCAAAAAACTGGGGGCTACCCCGGTGATGGCGGTAGACAACGGCCACAAGTAATCCATGAAATTTTAGAGCTTATCCTTCCATGCTTTGACCATGCGGTCGCGGCCATGCAGGTCTTTTCTCAATTGCGTCCGGTAACCATGGTCTGAAAATAACCCGGTAACCGCGTAGCCGAGCGATTCGTTGATCTCGAGAAAGAGCACTCCGCCTTTGTTCAGATGTGTTTTTCCGAATACCGCGATCTTGCGATAGAACAATAAGGCATCTTCATCGGGCACGAACAACGCAAGCGCCGGCTCAAACTGCAGCACATGCTCCGCCATCTGCGGGCGTTCCGATTGTTTTACATAAGGAGGATTGCTGAGTATGATATCGAAAGCAGGCAATCGCTCCCAGTTTTTTTCTTCCAGGAAATCGAATGGTATCCAGTTCACACCGGCGCCGAGCTTTTCTGCATTGAACCGGGCAATTTTAAGCGCTGCGGTGCTCACATCGAGAGCGGTGATATCGACACCCGGATTTTTTATTTTGAATGAGATGGAAATGCAACCGCTGCCTGTGCCTATATCCAGCGCTGAACCTGCATCCGGTTTCGCTTTGCAGGTGTCCGTAGCCCATTGGATCAGTTCTTCTGTTTCCGGGCGGGGGATCAGTACGTTTTCATCTACATAGAATCGCATTCCGGCAAACCACGCTTCGCCGAGCACATACTGGACAGGGCGATGACGACACAATTGTTCGGTCATTTCTTCCAGCCGGTGCTGTTTTTCTGCAGGCAGGGCTTCGTCCCTGACCAGGAACCGATCGATCTTTTTAAGGCCGGTAATATGTTCCATTACCAGTGTCGTGATCGCTTGCGCTTCGCCAGGCTCGTAAAGGGTCCCAAGCTTTGTGAGTAAGTGCTGACCTGCTTCCCTTAGCGTCATACTGCAATGTTAGCACCATTTGGCTATTTTTGCCAATTCTGTTATGACGAAAGCCGATGAGCGATACATGCGACGTTGCATAGAACTGGCCCTGCTGGGATCGGGATATACTGCACCCAACCCATTGGTAGGCGCGGTACTGGTGCATGAAAACAGGATCATCGGCGAAGGGTACCACGAAAAGTTCGGCGAAGCGCATGCAGAAGTCAATTGCATCAACAGCGTACAACCCGCAGACCGTTCACTGATCAGCCGTTCCACATTATTTGTTTCTCTTGAACCCTGCGCACACTATGGCAAGACGCCACCTTGCACTGATCTGATCATCCGGGAAAATATTCCGCACATCGTGATCGGCTGCCGGGATCCATTCGAAAAGGTCAACGGCAAGGGCATCGAAAAACTGGTGCAGGCAGGAAGAAAGGTCAACACCGGAATCCTGGAAAAGGAATGCGGGGAACTGAATAAACGATTTTTTACCTTCCATCGCAGGCACCGGCCCTATATTATTTTGAAGTGGGCGCAGACTGCCGATGGTTTTATCGGCAGCAGCAAAGGATCTGAACGCCTGCGGATCACCAACAACACTACCAACCGCCTTGTGCACCGCTGGCGAAGCGAAGAAGCTGCGATACTGGTTGGCACCAACACCGCACTGCAGGATGATCCTTCGCTGAACACCCGGCTCTGGACCGGTCGCAGTCCCGTTCGGCTGGTGCTCGACCGTTCGCTCCGTCTGCCGGTTTCACTCAAACTGTTCAATGGGGAACAACCCACGGTGATTTTTAATGAGCGCGAAAGCAGACAAGACGGCCAGCTCCGGTACTACCTGCTAGATGGACAAACAGACCTGGTAACACAGATCGTGAAGGGCTGCTACCAGCTGCAACTGCAAAGCCTGATCGTAGAAGGCGGGGCAGTATTGCTGAATAGTTTCATCGCTTCGGACATCTGGGATGAAGCGAGGTTGATCACCAACAACAAGATGAATGCCACCGGAGGAACCATAGCGCCTTCCCTCATCAATGCCCGCAATTATGCAACGGAAAACCTGGGCGACGATACAATACAGTATTATTTCAATGAACAATTAAAGTAATTTCATGTACTACCTGATCGGCAGTGTTGTTTTGACCAGTTATCTTACCCTTGCTTTCAAAGTATGCGAGCGGTACCGCGTGAATATTTTCCAGGCGATCATTTTCAACTATTTAACCTGTGTGATCACAGGCTCCATTGTCAATGGCTCATTCCCGGTAAACGGCGCTGCCATTCATACACCCTGGTTCCAATGGGCCTGTGTAATGGGGGTATTGTTTATCTCCATCTTCAATATCGTAGGACTTACCACCCAGAAAATCGGAGTGGCGGTAGCATCGGTGGCCAATAAACTGTCGCTGATCATCCCTGTTGTTTTGTCCGTATACCTGTACGGCGAAACGGTAGCTGGCTGGAAGCTGGCCGGTGTGGTATTGGCTTTGCTGGCGGTTGTATTTACCTGTTACCAGAGCGGCGCCAACGCGGGAGAACGGCGTCGCGGCAGGTGGACCTACCTGTTGCCGGTGATCCTTTTTATCGGCAGCGGTTTGCTGGATTCGCTCATCAATCATGTGCAAAAACTGTATGTGAACGATGAGAACAGGAATGCCTACCTGATCAGCGGATTTTTATCGGCTGCAACGATAGGATCCGTATTGCTGCTCATCCAGTATGCGACAGGCCGCATGCAATTTGCTTTTAAAAACCTGCTGGCGGGCATCATCATCGGTGTGCCCAATTATTTTTCCATCTGGTGCCTGGTACGTTTTCTGAAGACCAGTCCCTGGCAAAGCAGCGCCAGTATCCCCGTCAATAATATGGGTATTGTGCTGTTCAGCTCATTGGTAGCATGGCTGGCGTTCAAAGAAAAATTATCGCGTCTCAACTGGCTCGGTATTTTGCTATCCCTGCTCGCCATTTATCTTATCGCTTTCGGAGACACATTATAGACTCTTGCGCATCCAGTATCAAGCACCCAGTATGCATTACTACACCATCGAAAAAGAATCTTTCGCAGAATACAAAGACAGGGGCAGCCGGTTCCTTGCCTATGCATACCCGGTGCAGACTGTGGAGCAATGCAAGCAACTGCTTCAGCAGAGCAAAAAAGATCATCCCAAAGCCGCGCATCACTGTTTTGCCTGGCGGCTCGGACATGAGGGTATGCTGTTCAGGCAAAGCGATGATGGAGAACCTGCCGGCACGGCGGGCAAACCGATATTAGGCCAGATAGACAGTAAAAAGCTGGTGAATACAGTGGTGATCGTGGTGCGCTACTTCGGCGGTACACTGCTGGGTGTTCCCGGTCTTACACAAGCCTATCGCTCCGTTACAGCCATGGCCCTGCAACTGGTGCCCGTGATCCAGAAACCCATCGAGCTGGTGTATACGCTGCAGTTCGATTATACCCAGGTCAATGATGTGATGAACCTGGTAAAGCAATATAACTGCAGCATCATCCGGCAGGAAATGCAATTGTTCTGCTTACTCACCGTTGGCATTCCACAGGCCAGGCTGGATGAGATCCGTTACAAGCTGGAGCAGATGCATACAGTAGAGGTTCGCGCGGAAAAAAATAAATGATCAGGCTTTGCCGGTCAATTTATATACCCATAATCCTACCATTTCTTTGAGCAGGTAAGACCATTCGTTCAGAAGTGCAATATTGGGAAGGATAAAATTTTCTATCTCAGGCCTGGAAGGCGTGATCTTATAATCGCAGGGAAATGAAGCGAAATTAAAACCTGCTTTCCTGAATACGCTCTCGGAACGCCGCATATGGATCGCCGAAGTGATCAGCAGGAAGGGGGGCCGCAAATGCAGGGAATCGGTGATCTGTTTGGTGAACACCGCATTCTCATACGTGTTCCTTGACCTGCTTTCTATTACCAGTGCACTGTCAGGAATTCCGTTATCCATGAAAGCGGTCCGCAAAAAAATGGATTCCGGCGGATCGTTCTGTCGTAGACTGCCCGTACCGCCGGTAATAATGATCTTTTTAATGATGCCGCGATGATAGAGGTTTGCGGTTTGTATAAACCGGTCGGCGCTTGCACCGAAATAGCCGCGATCGTATCGGTCATAACCGGCCATGCCTCCCAATACAATGCCTGCAGAATAAATTTTACTAGTGTCCAGCTGCACTGGCTCAGGCTGCCACTGCAATGTGGCGGTCCTGAACAGCAATGGATTGGTAAATACAACAAGGATTATGATGATCGCT
>JAFBAN010000019.1 GCA_019247775.1 Chitinophagaceae bacterium
ATAACCAATCGCGGGTCTGCAATCTCAAATCTCAATTCCTTATTCAGCGGTCAGGTACTGTGCATATGCATAGCCCTCTTTTCCCTCGCTGTTACGTACCAGCCACCACTGGTCATTGGTCTTGCTGATCACGGTAACGGTATCGCCATGTTCAGCCTTTCCCACCACCGGCTGATCGGTGCCCGGGCCTTTGCGGATATTGAGGCTGGATGACTGGGTGGTAACTTTTACTTTCGACCCGGACGCCACACCTGCCACGTCAACATCCATCACCACATCACCCGATTTGAAGTTGGGGTCGATCCTGCCATAGGTGTTCCAGAGCTGGTCTTTTACGGCCGCACTTGGGGCATGGCCTTTCACGTATAAGACCCCGCCCTGTTCTTTTGCTTCAATGCCGGCCGAACTTGCGGTGGCAATAAGCTCTTTGTATTTGTCCTGCAATGCCATCTTAACTGGTATTAATGGTTATTTGATGATAAGCGAGTCTGCATTCACGCGCTTTGGATTGAGTGCGTCCAATGCAACTTTCAATCGTTTCCACCTGTCGGCAGTAACCTGACCGGTAACCACGATCTCTCCCTGGTCGTTAACTGTTGCTGTAACCTCCGGATAATCTTTTGTTGCATCGATCACACCCTGTTGCAGTGCGCCGCTGGGGGCGATGGTTACCGGTGTAGTAGTCGTGGCTGGTGTAACAACGATGTTGTTCACCACGCTTTTCACACCGCTTATTTTTTTGGCCGCATCTTCTGCCGCCATCTTGGTAGCTTCATCGCTTACAGTACCGGTTAGTGTAACCACACCGTCGCTCACATTGGAATTAACATTCGGTGCTGCAGAGTGCACGCTTTCTGTAACGGTAACGGTCATGTCCTGGTCTTTGGGGCCGCAGGCGCTGAAGAAAATGGCAACCGCAAATGCAGCGGCGCAGATAAACTGTTTACTGGTCATAGTTTGCTTTTTTTGATTAAAATATGAATGGATGATGGTTGATATTACCGGTGGACGAGCCGCGACAGATCGGCCATATCCACATCGCCGTCGCCGTCCCTGTCGAGACCGAGCTTGGCGCCCAGTCCGCTCAACATACCGCCGCCGGCATTTCCGCCGGTGAGTGAAGAGAGGATATTGGGAAGGCTGAGCGACGAAGGATTGGGGTTACCCGGTCTTTTGAGCAGCGAGCGGAGTACCATCGGGATCAGGCTTGCGGAAAGTCCCTGGGCAACGCCACTGTTGATCCCGAATTTTCGTACAATATTATCCGCAAAACTGTTCTTTACCTGCACCGTAGCGGGGTGATTGTCCTGGCCGTTCAGTAAGCCGCCGATCGCATCCGTATTTCCGCTGTTGGCATAATTCTGCAGGCTGGAAAAAATGGTGGAACCTGCTTCCTGCATTACTTCTTCATTGTGCTGATCCGGGATAGCGGGATTTTCCACTACCTGGGAATGTCCAAACTGCCTTACTGCATTCATTAATTCCTGGAGCATATGTTTAATGGTTGAGGGCGCAGCCGAATTACCCGATGAAAATATGGGTAGGCTGAAAAAATCATACCCGCACCAGCACCACAGCCCTGGCCCAGGCCCGGCCTGTTTTTCGTATCTTCGCTACGCTATGGAGCAAGCGCCGGAAACGATAACAGAGACGGTTTTACCCAAATACAATCTTACCGCCGAACAGGAAAAAAACGAGATCATCAGGCACTACCGTGCACTGCTGCGGAGCTTACGCCCCAAACTGAAGAAAGGCGATAAAGAACTCGTGCGGCAGGCATTTGAAATGGCCGCCGAAGCGCACAAGACCATGCGTCGTAAAAGCGGGGAGCCTTATATCCTTCACCCCATCGCCGTGGCGATGATCTGTGTGGAAGAGATCGGCCTCGGCGTCAGAAGCACCATCTGCGCACTGCTGCACGATACGGTGGAAGACACCGATATCACCCTGGAAGATGTGGAACGGGAATTCGGTACCGAGATCTCCAAGATCGTAGACGGACTGACCAAGATCTCCAGCGTGATGGATACCAACACGAGTCAGCAGGCCGAGAATTTCAAAAAGATCCTGCTTACACTCACAGACGATCCCCGTGTGATCCTGATCAAACTCGCCGACCGCCTTCACAATATGCGAACGCTCGATCACATGAAGCGGGAGAAGCAGCTGAAGATCGCGTCGGAAACGGTATGGGTCTATGCACCGCTGGCACACCGGATGGGTTTATACAATATCAAGACCGAGCTCGAAGATCTGTCCATGAAATACATGGAGCCTGAAGCGTACAAGGATATCGCCCGTAAACTGGCCGAAACAAAAAGAGAGCGTACCCGCTACATCAATGAATTCATCAGGCCGCTGAAGGAAAAGTTATCTGCTGCGGGATTCGAGTTCGATATCTATGGCCGTCCTAAAAGCATTCATTCCATCTGGAACAAGATCAAGAAAAAAGGCGTGGCTTTTGAAGAAGTGTATGATCTGTTCGCCATCCGGGTGATACTCGACGCTCCCCCTGAACGCGAAAAAGAAGATTGCTGGAAAGTGTATTCGATGATCACCGATGAGTACACGCCTTCGCCGGAGCGCCTGCGCGACTGGCTGAGCAATCCCAAAAATAACGGTTATGAAGCCCTGCATACCACGGTAATGGGACCGCAGGGTAAATGGGTGGAAGTGCAGATCCGCACCAAGCGGATGAACGAGATAGCCGAGAAAGGCCTGGCTGCACATTTCAAATACAAGGAAGGCAGTAATGATGAGGATCGTTTCGATAAATGGTTCGGACAGATCAGGGAAGTGCTGAGCACGCAGGATACGGATGGCGTAGATTTTCTGCAGGATTTCAAAACCTCTTTCCTGGCCGAAGAGATCTATGTCTATACTCCCAAAGGCGAAGTGAAAATGTTACCCACCGGCAGTACGGCACTGGATTTCGCTTTCGCGATCCACTCTGCCATAGGTACCAAATGCATCGGCGCCAAAGTGCACCATAAACTGGTTCCCATCAGTCATAAACTCCGCAGCGGCGACCAGGTGGAGATCATCACCAGCAATAAGCAGAAGCCGTCGGAAGACTGGCTGAACATGGTGGTTACTGCCAAAGCAAAGAGCAAGATCAAGGATGCGCTTCGCGAAGAAAAACGCAAGATCGCGGAAGACGGAAAATATACCCTGCAGCGGAAACTGGAAGGGATAGGCGCGGCTTATAGTCATTATAATATCGAAGAGCTGGTGCAGTTCTATAAGTTGCCTTCGCCGCTGGACCTTCATTATAAGATCGCCACCCGCGCGATAGACCTGAAAGAGCTGAAAGATTTTCATGTGCTGGGCGACAAGATCGAGATCCCTAAACCCAAGCCCGTTATCACCGATATCCCGGTCGATCCCATTCAACCAAGAACACCTGGCAGGAAGGATTCCGAACTGATCATCTTTGGCGAAAGCAGCGACAAGATCATGTACACGCTGGCGAAATGTTGCAATCCCATCCCCGGAGATGATGTATTCGGTTTTGTGAGCACAGGCAAGGGACTGATCATTCACCGCACCAGCTGCCCCAATGCGGCGCAGCTCCTGTCTAATTACGGCCACCGTGTTGTAAAAACGAAATGGGCCAAGAATAAGGAGATCTCTTTCCTGACCGGTCTCAAGATCGTTGGGCTGGATGATGTGGGCGTCATCAACAAGATCACCAATGTCATCAGCGGCGATATGCGGATCAATATTTCCGGCCTCACCATCGAATCGCGCGAAGGTCTCTTCGAAGGCACCATCAAGGTGTTTGTACATGACAAAGAGGAACTTGAGGAACTTGTTACCCGCCTTAAATCCCTCAACGGAATACAAACAGTTGATCGTTTTGACACCGAAAGCTAGGCAAGTCTGTCGTCTGTAGTCTGTTGTCTGTTGTTGGGGGATAAAAATAAACCACAGACCACAGACTACAGACGACAAACTGCTCCCTATCCCCTATTTTTGCCCCGATCCAAAATTCAGCTATGGTTGACGTTATTCTAGGCTTACAGTGGGGCGATGAGGGTAAGGGAAAGATTGTAGATTATTTCGCTCCCAATTACGATATCATCGCCCGTTTCCAGGGTGGGCCCAATGCAGGGCACACTTTATATGTGGACGGAAAGAAAATGGTGTTGCACCAGATCCCTTCCGGCATCTTTCATCAGAACACGGTGAATGTTATCGGCAATGGCGTAGTGCTCGATCCCGTAACCCTCAAACGCGAATGCGATGCGGTTGCCGCTTATGGCATCGATGTACGCAAGAATCTGTTTATTTCAGAACGCACCAATATCATCGTACCCACGCACCGGGCGCTGGATAAAGCTTCCGAACTGTCGAAGGGCGAAAGCAAGATCGGCTCTACTTTAAAAGGCATCGGTCCTGCTTATATGGACAAGACAGGCCGTAATGCACTTCGTGTGGGTGATCTGCTTAATAAGAATTTTACCAGCCAGTATATCAAACTGCGGTTGAAGCACCAGAAGCTTCTGGATAATTTTCATTTTATCGAAGACATCTCCGCCTGGGAAGAAGAATTCTTCGAAGCGCTGGAATTCCTGAAAACCCTCACCGTGATCAATTGCGAATATTTTATCAACCAGCAGATCACTGCGGGCAAGTCGGTACTGGCAGAGGGAGCCCAGGGCAGCATGCTCGATATCGATTTCGGTACTTTTCCTTTCGTAACTTCATCCAACACCATTTCTGCAGGCGTATGTACCGGTCTGGGTGTATCACCAAAGATGATCAACGAGGTGATGGGCGTAACCAAAGCTTACTGTACCCGGGTAGGCGGCGGACCGTTTCCCAGCGAGCTGAACGATGCAACGGGTGAAGAGCTGCGCAGGATCGGCAGCGAATTCGGCGCCACCACCGGCCGTCCTCGCCGCTGCGGCTGGATAGACCTGGTTGCCCTGCGTTATGCCTGCATGATCAATGGCGTAACCCAGGTGATCATGACCAAGGCCGATGTGCTCGACGCGTTCGAAGAACTGAAGGTGTGTTCAGCTTACACCATAAATGGAGAGCAGACAGAACAGGTTCCTTTCCAGATGTCGGGCGTGCAGATCGATCCGGTTCTGAAAAGTTTCAAAGGATGGCGCGCCGATACCACGGCTATCCGGGATGCGGCGAAACTGCCGGCAACCATGTCGGGTTATATTGAATTCATTAATGGTTATATCGGTGCGCCTGTAAAATACGTATCGAACGGCCCGGGCCGCGACCAGATCGTTCATCTTTAATCGTGAATTGGCATTTCATTTGTTAATGGAAAAATTTTTTTGGTTAATATTGAATTGCGTTGAAATTTTACGCTACCAATCTTATTAGAATATGGCACCGAAGTCTGATAAGGACCCCAAATCCACTACCCCGAAAAGTACAGCGGCAAAAAATGCCGATGCGAAGCCATCTTCCAAAAGTAAAAAGCAACTGGAAGACGATGATGATTTGGATGAGGACGAAGAGAATGATACCGATCTGAAGCCTTCCAAAAAATCGACTGCCAAATCATCTGCCAAAAAATCGGACGATGATGACGAGGACGACAGCGACGCTGAAGAAGTAGAGGACGATTGGGAAAAGCCTGAGGAAGAAGACGACTGGGATCCGGACTTCGATGAATTCGATATTCCCAAAAGCAAAGGCAAAAAAGCCGGCGGCGCCGAAGGCAAACGCAAGGAAGAAGACGACGACTTCAAACTAGACGAAGACTTTAAGGAATTCGACCTGTTCAACGATAAAAGCGGCGGCTTCGATGACGATGAGGACGATGATTTCTGATCGTCGTCCGGAGGCGTGAAGGCGCCCGAAAAGCTGGCCGGCATATTTCGGGTCTATAGTCTATAGTCCATGGACCATGGACTATGGACCAACACCATCAACGTCTCACGATTAACGTCTCACGACTCACGCCTCACGATTGCCATCTCACGAATTCCACCGCCGGGTGAAACAAACCACTACCAGCTTTCCGATACACAATACCGAACTTCTCAAACAGCAGGTGCTGAGCTGGGTCAGCCGGTTCAATATCTGTTGTTTTCTGGATAACCACCAGTACAGCTCTGCCTACCAGTCGGTAGAATGCCTGGCAGGCGCAGGCGCAGCTGAATTATTCAGTGCAGAGACAGATGTGCTGCCGCAATTGGGGCGGTTCCTGGATACACAGTCTGGCTGGCTTTTCGGTCATCTCAACTACGATCTCAAGAATGAGATCGAGCAGCTCCGGTCCGATCACCCCGATCCGGTCGGTTTTCCCACAGCTTTCTTTTTTCGACCGCAGGTGGTGCTGCAGCTGGCGGAAGGGGTATTAACTATCCAATCGGAACTGGAGTCGCCCGATACTATTTTCCGGCAGATAACGGCCGAGCCCCTGCCTTCCCGTCCGGAAGCACATCCCCTTCAGATCCGGTCCAGGCTAAGCAAGAACGATTATATCAGCGCGGTTCAGGAAATCCTGCGGCATATCGCCCGGGGCGATTGCTATGAGCTCAATTTCTGCCAGGAATTTTATTCGGAGCATGCGGTCATTGATCCCCTGCAGGTCTATAGCCAGCTTACGGCTATCTCTCCCAACCCGTTTTCCTGCTTTTACAAACTCGATCACCGGTACCTGCTTTGCGCCAGTCCGGAACGTTATCTGCAGAAAAAAGGGAACCGCATCCTTTCGCAGCCGATCAAGGGCACCTTCAAGCGCGATCCCGATCCTGCCGTCGATGCGGCGCTGAAACAGCAACTGCAGCACAGCCAGAAAGACCGGAGCGAGAATGTGATGGTGGTAGATCTTGTCCGCAACGACCTGAGCAGGATCTGTAAAGAAGGATCGGTACAGGTAAGCGAATTGTTCGGCATCTACAGTTTTCCGCAGGTGCATCAGATGATCTCTACCATTACGGGTGAGTTGAAAGAAGATACCGGGCTGATGCAGATCCTGCAAGCCAGTTTCCCGATGGGCAGTATGACAGGCGCGCCAAAAAAAAGCGTGATGCAGCTGATCGAACGGTATGAACGCACGAAACGGGGTATCTATTCCGGAGCGGTGGGCTATATCAGCCCGGATAAAGATTTTGATTTCAATGTGGTGATCAGGAGTATACTTTACAATGCGAAGGATCAGTACCTCGGCTACCAGGTAGGCGGGGCAATCACCGCGCAGAGCGATCCCGAAAAGGAATACGAGGAATGCCTGCTCAAAGCGGCGGCGATCAACAAAGTGATCGGCTTCCATCCCTGAACAAAAAAGGTCCGCGGAGAAACTCCGCAGACCTTTGATTTATCTGTCAATAAGGATAACCTTAGGGCTTCGCTGTATTGTCGAGCAGTGAATGCATGGACTGCATCAGCAGGTCACTCTTCTTTGCTTCGAACTGCACTGCTTTATCTTTCATCAGACGCATGGAATATTTCTTTCCTTCACCCAGGATCTTTTCAAAACCCGGATTCCATTTGTAGAACTTGTCGATGTCGATCTGCAGATTGTTTGTGATCACCGCTGCCTTGTAACGGCCGCTTATTTCTACCAGGATAGAGTTATCTATTTCCTCGTTGGTAAGCGGAACATCGTTCACATTGGCCAGTGTGGCTTTCTGTGCCTGCGCTTCTTCCGCCGTCATGGTAGTCCAGCCGCCGGTACCTTCGAAAATATAATGCGTACCGATGAACTTCTTAACATGGTTACGGGTTTCTTCGGGCAGGTAGTACTGCAGATCCCAGAAATCCTTGCTGCCTGAACGCCTGATGGCTTCTTTTACCCGGTTCACACCGCCGTTATAAGCGGCTACCACCAGCAGCCAGTCGCCGAAATTGCTGTACAGGTCTTTCATCAGCAGGGCTGCAATACGGGTGCTTTTTGCAAAGTCCATACGCTCATCACCCTTGGTGTCGTGAAGGCCGTATTTCTGAACCTCATCCGGCATGATCTGCCAGGGACCAACCGCTCCGGCCCATGATTTAAGGCGTGGAGTTAAATGGCTTTCTATCACGCTGAGGTATTTCATTTCCTTGGGAATACCGTAGCTCTCGAGAATCCGGTCATACAGGTCCAGATAAGGTTTTCCCCAAACTTTCAGCCTCCTGAGCTCCTCACCCTGTTTGCGCATATATTCCTGCACAAAAGACACAGCCCGGGGATTTAATTGTACATCTCCTGCACTGTTAGCTGTTGTCTTATTGTTAAAGAGACTGGCAAAAGGGGCTTTACTGCTCTGAACTGTGGAATCATTCCCACTGGCACCATTATTTAATGGATCTGTAAAGGACATGGTGGTCAGACTGATCACCAATAGGCCGAAGTATACTAGACTGTATTTGCTGGCTGCGATTACGTTCCCTAAGCTGAACGTGAGTTTAAACCATTTCATAGGCTACCTTTTTTCGTTTTTTTGATGAACAATGGCAGTTAGCCGGGTAGCAGTCGTTCTGGATGTCACGGTAATTTTAGACTCCCGTGGGGTCCCAACGTTTAATCAGTTTAATTAGCGATTAGCATAAACTTTTTCGAAAGGCGGAGCAAAGATAATTCATTGTACTGAGAACTCATCACCTGAAGGCCAAATGGCAGGCCATTGGGGTGCCGGAAAATGGGTAGGGAAATCCCCGGGATTCCCACCAGATTTGCAAAAACCGTATATATATCTGCAAGGAACATTTCTACCGGGTCATTGGTCTTTTCGCCCAGGCTAAAGGCAGTTGCAGGTACTGTCGGTGATATAATAAAGTCATACTTCCCGAACAGCTCGTTCGCCTTATCCATCAAAAGCCTCCTAACTTGCTGTGCTTTAGTGAAATACGCATCAAAATATCCCGCGCTCAACACAAAAGTGCCCAGCAGGATCCTCCGTTGCACTTCCTTACCGAAACCCTGACTGCGGGTAGCTTTGTACAGCTCGGTCAGATCCGCATTTTTTTCTGCAGCCCTGAAGCCAAATTTTACTCCGTCGAAGCGCGATAAATTGCTTGATGCCTCAGCAGTTGTTAAAATATAATAGGTCGGAATTATGTAGTCAAGTAGTTGAAAATCAACCGCTTCAACAGTATACCCCAAGGCTGTTAATCTTTTGATAAACGCCTCGGTCTGGGCCTTGATCTGGGGGTCTAAACCCGGATTTTCCAGGGCCTCACTGAAATAAGCAATGCGGTAGGTTTTCTGGTCATCGGATAGCTGCTGCGAATACTTGGGCACCGGCTGCTGCGATACCGTGCTGTCGAACTCGTCCGCGCCCGCGATCACCTCAAGCACCAGGGCCAGGTCATCCACAGAGCGCCCGAAAATCCCCACCTGGTCGAATGAGGAGGCATAAGCGATCAGTCCATACCGGGACACCCTGCCGTAACTGGGCTTCAGACCCAGCACGCCGCAGAAATCGGCCGGCTGCCGCACGGAGCCTCCGGTATCGCTGCCTAGACTGATCATGCAGAGCCCGGCCTGGATACTGACGGCAGAGCCGCCCGAGGAACCTCCGGGAACCCTTGTCTCATCCAGCGCGTTCTTTACGGGGCCGAACGCAGAATTTTCATTGCTGCTTCCCATTGCAAACTCATCGCAGTTCTGGCGGCCGATCACGATCGCTTCTTCCTGCAATAATCGCTCTACCGCCGTAGCATTGTAGATCGCGGTAAATCCATCGAGGATCCTTGATGATGCAGATAGCTTATGGTCTTTGTGAGATAGTACATCTTTGAGTCCGGTTACTACGCCATGCAGTTTGCCCATGGGTTTTCCGGATGCACGTTCTTTATCGAGCGCAGCTGCGCGATCGAGCGCTTCCGTCTCATATACCTCTAGAAAAGCATTGAGGCGTTCATGTTTGCGGATCGCATCGATAAAAAAAAGAACGGCCTCCACACAGGTGGTTTGGCCGTTCTGTAATGCATTATGATAGTCTTTGATTGTGCTATAGCGAAACAAAGGCTACAATACTTTTAGTAAGGGAGATTACGGTTGCGTAGTAGGGGTCTGGTCCTTTTCTTTCATACCTTCTTCCAGTTCTTTCTTCACGTTGTTCTTAGCGTCGTTGAACTCACGGATGCCTTTACCGAGGCCGCGCATGAATTCAGGAATTTTCCTGCCACCAAATAATACAAGTACGACTACTGCGATCAGCAATATCTCTTGAAATCCTAAGTTGCCCATAGATGTTGTTTTAAGGAAACCAAAGTTAAGGTAAAAGACCGGGCAGCCAACTAAATAATGTTATCCACTTCACAAAAAACAGAAAGCCCGGAAAATCCAGGCTTTCGTAATAGGTTTGAGGCGATACTATTAGAAACGTTTTTCTTTAATACGTGCACTTTTACCGCTGCGCTCACGCAGGTAGTAGAGCTTGGCGCGACGCACTTTACCAGACTTGTTCAATACGATAGAATCGATATTCGGCGACAGGATCGGGAACAGACGCTCAACGCCCACGCCATCAGAGATCTTGCGTACGGTAAAAGAGGCGGTAGCCCCATTGCCCTGCATCTTGATCACATCCCCACGGAAGCTCTGGATACGCTCTTTGCCACCCTCTACGATCTTATAGTTAACGGTCACATTATCACCTGCCTTGAAAGACGGATGGCTTTTCTTCGTGGTCAACTGGTCGTGTACAAACTGAACTGCTGCGTTCATAACTTTAATTTTTGCGGACGGCAAAGGTAGGGATGGGGAGGGGAAAATCCAAATAAATCGGGAGTCTCCGTCCAATTTTAATAATCATTTGAGGGCTAAAGCCCCTTGGTCATTATACGAATTAACCCCAGCCTTAAGGCTGGGGTTAGAACAGAAATGATTTATTGGGCTTCAGCCCTCCGGAAATGCTTACCTGGCTACATTGATCGCCCGCTTTTCCCTGATCACCGTAACCTTGATCTGGCCCGGGTAGGTCATTTCGGTCTGGATCTTCTGGGCTATCTCGAAACTGAGTTTGTCGCTGTCCATATCGGTTACCTTATCGGCTTCCACGATCACGCGGAGCTCGCGGCCGGCCTGGATGGCGTAGGCTTTTTCAACGCCGGGATAGGCCATGGCCAGGTTCTCGAGGTCTTTGATCCGCTGCAGGTATTGCTGCATGATCTCGCGGCGGGCGCCGGGGCGGGCGCCGCTGATGGCGTCGCAGGCCTGCACAATGGGAGAGATCACATACTGCATCTCCATCTCATCGTGGTGGGCGCCGATCGCATTCACAACGGCAGGGTTCTCGCCATATTTTTCAGCCAGCTTGGCGCCAAGCAGGGCATGGGTGAGTTCGGTTTCTTCATCGGGTACTTTGCCGATATCGTGGAGCAGCCCGGCGCGTTTGGCCAGCTTGGGGTTCATGCCCAGTTCTGCCGCCATCACTCCGCAGAGATTTGCCGTTTCGCGGCTATGCATGAGCAGGTTCTGGCCATACGAGGAACGGAAACGCATTTTGCCGACGATCCGCACCAATTCCTTGTGCAGACCATGAATGCCCATCTCGATCACGGTACGCTCCCCTATCTCTATCACCTGCTCTTCGAGCTGGCGGCGGGTCTTCTCTACCACTTCTTCGATACGGGCCGGGTGGATGCGGCCATCGGATACCAGCCGCTGCAGGCTCAAACGGGCGATCTCCCTTCTCAGCGGATCGAATGAAGAAAGTACGATGGCTTCGGGTGTATCGTCAACGATCAGGTCAACCCCGGTAGCGGCTTCGATGGCGCGGATATTACGTCCCTCGCGGCCAATGATCTGGCCTTTGATCTCATCCGTTTCCAGGTTGAAAACGGTAACGGTATTTTCAATGGTAACCTCGGCTGCCGTACGCTGGATGGACTGGATAACGATCTTGCGGGCTTCCTTATTGGCTTTTACCTTGGCATCTTCGATGATCTCCTGCTGCAGGGTAAGGGCCTGGCTTTGGGCCTCATTCTTCAGGCTTTCCACCAGTTGTGAACGGGCTTCCTCGGCGCTGAGGCCGGCAATTTTCTCGAGCCGGCGAATATGTTCTTCCTGGTGTTTCTCCAGTTCGGTACGTTTCTGGTTCACCACTTCGATCTGGCGGTTGAGGTTTTCCTTGATAGCCTCGTTCTCCTTGATCTGTTTATCGAGATTGCTCTCTTTCTGGTTAATGCTGATCTCTTTCTGTTTGGCGCGGCTTTCAGATTCGCCGATCTTGCGGTTACGCTCCAGCACTTCCCGGTCATGCTCGGCTTTCAGCTGTACGAACTTTTCTTTGGCCTCGAGCTGCTTCTCTTTCTTGATCGTTTCGGCCCTGAGTTCGGCCTCCTTGATAATGGTTTGTGCCTGTAATTCCGCTTCTGCTACCTGTTTTTTAGTGTCTTTGGCAAAGATCAGTTTACCCGCTATAAGTCCCACAACGAGGGCGGATACACCGGTTATGATGAGTATGAGGTTTTGGTCCATGGTTTTGGCATGTTTTAAAATAGTTCATATAGGTCTTGACACATCTCATTTTCCTGTAATAAGTAAATGATAGTGAGCGAAGATAAATAATAAGTGTGAAGAACAAGCGGGGCGGGCGAGAATTAGGGGGATGGAGACTCGGATCTTAGATTGGAAAATCTCGAAATCGAGGCGTTGCATTTAACTGCTCTGCGTAACTCCGCCTCTCCTGTTCTCTGCGGTGAAATATCGACTCACCCGGTTGCGGGGTAAATTTTACCGCAGAGAACAGGGAGGCAGAGATTGCGCAGAGGTTACTGGGAGAGGGCGTTGTCGAGGAGCTTTTCGAGGGCGGAAAGTTTATCGCCGGTTTCCTGCCATTTTACCTGGTCCATTCCGCTGTTGTTCTGGTCGGTGGCGAACCAGAGCAATACCATCGACACATAATCCTGCATATCCTTACCCGCGAACTGGGTCCGGAACTCGGCGATCTTCTCGTTGATCAGATTGGCGGTCTTGCGCAGTTTCTCCTCATCCGCCGCCTCTATCTTGAGCCGGTATGTGCGGTCTGCGATGACGATGTTTACGGGCAGCAGCTCCATTTTATTTTAAATTTTGTGCCGCAAGGCGGGATAAATTTTTAATAGTCATTAAGTGTTCAACATTGCCAAACACTTATCGATCTCTTTCAGATATCCGTCGATGCGTTTACTCAGGACAGCCTTTTCGGTTTCGGAGAGCGGGGTGCCGGATCCCATTTTGAGCACATCTACCTGCTGGCGGATCGACTGCAGTGCCTGCTCTTTTTCCTGGTTAAGGTTTGCGGCCATGTCCAGCTCTTTTTTCAGTCGCTGGTTTTCTTTTTGCAGGGCAGCCTGCTGCCGGAGCAGCTGCTGTAGTTTATCCTGGATGTTCTTTATCTGAGATTCAATATCAACCATGCTGACTAAAGATAATGGGCGTCAGGTCAAATAACGATTTTTTGCTGGGATTGTTATGCACCGAAAATCTTTTTACCGCAAAGGCGCAAAGACACAAAGATGCGCCAGGATTCTTAGCGAAACATAGCGCCCTCGCGACTTTGCGGTAAAACGACGCGCTATTTCCGGATCTCCGCCCCGAGTTCGGTTTCAAATCCCTGGACGAGTTTGGCGATCATTGCATCCACTTCTTTGTCGGTAAGGGTCTTTTCCTCATCCGAAAATGTGAAGTTAATGGCCATCGATTTTTTATCGGCGCCGAGTTTATCGCTTTCGAATACATCGAACAGCCGCATGGCGGTGAGTTTAGGGAGTTTCAGTTTTTTGACCAGGGTTTCGATCGATTCGTAGGTTGTACCCCGCGATACGACCATGGCAAGATCACGCTGCATTTCGGGGAACTTATTGACTTCGCGGTAGCGGATCTTCAGTTGTTGTACAGCGTCGAGTAAAACTTCAAAATCCAGGTCCAGCACAAATACCGGCTGTTTGATGCCGAAATCCTGTAGTCGCGCACGGCCGATCTCACTGATCTCGCCAAATTGCTTCTTGCCCTGGCGCACCGACAATACCAGGTCCGCGCCTTCCAACCTGGAATAACCAATGCCGTTAACGCCGCATAAATGGAACAATGCATCGGACAGTCCTTTCAACCGATAGAAATCCTGCTGCCTGCTTTTCTCCTGCCAGCTGTCTTCATGGTCAGCGCCTGTGATATAAAGACAAAGCTTTTCCCGTTCTGCATACACCCCTACCGCACTGCTGCTATAGGTTTTGCCGAATTCAAAGAACTGCAGGTTGCTGTTCTTCCGGTTGATATTGTAAGCGATCGCTTCCAGGCCCGTTTCTACCATCGAAGGCCGCAGTACATCCAGGTCTGCGCTGAGATTATTGATCATTTTCACCGATTGCGATAACA
The DNA here is from genome assembly GCA_019247775.1 of Chitinophagaceae bacterium. GTDB lineage: Bacteria > Bacteroidota > Bacteroidia > Chitinophagales > Chitinophagaceae > Sediminibacterium. The sequence continues at coordinate 14,267 of JAFBAN010000019.1, forward strand.
CCTCTTCGCTGAAATATTTGCTGTTGGTGATGGAATTGGTAAGTATCTCCACAAAGCCCTGTCCCACCAGCCACTCCGCTATCTTATCCTTCAACGCTTCCTTGAACCCGATCTGTTCCACTGCCGGACTGATGGTGATGGTAGCCGGGATCTCGATATTGTCCAGTCCATCGATCCGCAATACCTCTTCCACGATATCGGCGGGAATGGAAATATCGGATTTACTGTAAGGCACAGCGATATGCAGTTCATCCTGGCGTTCCTGCAGGATCTCGAAACCAAGTGCCGTCAGGATCCGTTTTACTTTATCGGGATGGTAATTTTTACCGCTGAGTTTTTTCAGGTAATGGTTTTTCAGTACTACTTCCGCTTTTGGCTTCGGATCGGGATAGATGTCGACGATCTCACTGGAGATCTCGCCACCGGCGATCTCCTTGATAAGCATCGCTGCCCGCTTCAATACATTTACGGAGTTGGAAATATCCACGCCTTTTTCAAATCGGGTGGCGGCATCCGTACGCAGATCATGCCGCACTGAGGTTTTGCGGATGCTGACCGGGTTGAAGCAGGCGCTCTCCAGGAATATCTTAGTAGTGCCTGCTTTCACCCCGCTTTTCGCCCCGCCGAAAACGCCGCCGATGCACATGGCTTCCCTGGTATTGCAGATCATCAGGTCTTCTGCGCTGAGCTTGCGTTCTTTTTCGTCCAGCGTGATGAACGGCGTTCCTTCCGGCAAATTCTGAACGATCACCTGCCCGCCCGTGATCGCATCCGCATCGAATGCATGCAGGGGCTGACCTGTTTCGTGCAGCACATAATTGGTGATGTCTACAATATTGTTGATCGGCCGCTGTCCGATCGCCAGCAACCGGTTCTTCAGCCAGGCAGGCGATTCGGTTACGGTAAGGCCCGATAAGGCAACTCCTGTATATCGCGGACAGGCTTCGGGGTTTTTAACCGTTACTTTAATATTCAACCCGGTATTGTCTGTTTTAAAGCCGGCCTGGAACGGTGATTTCGGTTTGGCTTCCTGCTGGTGATGCGTAAGCCAGGCGCATACATCCCGAGCAACCCCGAAATGGCTCATCGCATCCATGCGGTTGGGGGTAAGACCAATCTCGTAGATCCAGTCGGAATAGGCTTCAAAATATTTTGTCACGGGTTCACCCGGCACGGCATCGGCAGGCAGCACGATGATGCCTGCATGGTCTTCACCCAGGCCGATCTCGTCTTCTGCGCAGATCATGCCCTGGCTTTCCTCGCCCCGGATCTTCGCCAGTTTCATGGTCAGCGGATCTCCCTTTAGTGGATGGATCGTTACGCCAGCTTTTGCCACCACTACTTTTTGCCCGGCAGCAACATTGTTCGCGCCGCAAACGATCTGAAGCGGTGCATCCCCACCGGTATTCACTTTAGTCAGCTTGAGCTTATCGGCATTGGGATGGGGTGCGCATTCCAGTACTTCGCCCACCACCAGTCCGGCAAGTCCGCCTTTGATGCTCTCGTATCTCTTCAGGCTTTCCACTTCCAGGCCGATAGAGGTCAGGATCCGCGATAATTTTTCCGGGTCGATGGTTTCTGGGAGATAGTCGTGTAGCCAGTTGTAGCTGATCGTCATAGGTTGCTTGCTTTCGGGGCAAAAATAGGGGTGAATGGTGAATGGTCAATGGTGAATGGCGATCGTGAGGCGGCAGACTTGAGACGTGAGGGGAGACGTGATGGTTTGAAAAAGGTTGGCCTGCCGAGTTTCGGGTCCATGGTCGATAGTCCATTGCGCAATGGACTATCGACCATGGACCACTGCCATCCCACCATTCACCGTTCACCATTCACGGCCCATCTCACGCCTCACGTCTGTCGCCTCACGTCTCACCTCCGCGGTGTTTTTCAGCCGCATTGAACGGTGTTTTTCCAGTTACAATTTTCGCCACTGATTTGCCGGCTTTCTGTTAGAAATCTTTCTGCACACTGTCTGTGAATTAACAGTTCAAAGGGTCGGAAAACTTTTGATTTTGGTGGATAACCATAGTAAATTGTGTGAACAGCCCGCCTTTTCCTGTGAATTGACGCTGAAGAACCTGTGGATCAAAATTTGAAGCCAAAAGTTTTACGATGCAATTTTCTAACCCCTATATTCGCTCCCCTTACCTGGCTGGTAACAATTTCGTAACACGGGATCAATATCGGCAAAGAAGAAAATACTTAACTAAAAACAACCAAAACTAACCCACTGATCATGGATCTGACCAGCCTGAATAAAGACCGTAAGAGAAGGAAGACCGCGATAGACCTGAGCACCATGGTATATGGCAAAGTGCCGCCGCAGGCGAGGGAACTGGAAGAAGCCGTACTGGGTGCGATCATGCTGGAGAAAAGCGCGTTCGATACCGTTACCGAGATCCTCAAACCCGAATGTTTTTATGTTGAGGCCCACCAGCTGATCTACCGCGCCATGCAGGGCCTGCAGCAGAAAAGCATGCCCATCGATATCCTGACGGTAGTGGAAGAACTCAAATTCCGCGAACAGCTGGATGCGGTGGGCGGTCCATATTATGTGACCAAACTCACTAATGCCGTTGTTTCCACCGCCAATATCGAGGCCCATGGCCGTATCGTACTGCAGAAATTCATCCAGCGCGAACTGATCCGCATCAGCGGCGAGATCATCGGCGATGCTTATGAAGACAGCACCGATGTATTCGACCTGCTGGACGATAGCGAGACCAAGATGTTCAACATCACCAACAATTACCTCAAAAAGAATTTCGAAGATATCGGCAATGTGCTGGCCAAAACGATCAACCGGATCGATGAGCTGCGCACCAAGACCGAAGATATTTCCGGCGTGCCCAGCGGTTTCGCGAGCATGGACCGGGTTACCTATGGCTGGCAGCCGACGGATCTGATCATTCTCGCAGCCCGTCCATCAGTAGGTAAAACCGCCTTCGCGCTGAACCTCGCGCGCAATGCGGCGTTGCATCCGACCAAGCCGGTGCCCGTTGGCTTCTTCTCGCTGGAAATGAGCGCCTCACAATTGGTGCAGCGTATCCTTAGCGCCGAGAGCGAGATCAAGATGGCAAAGATCAGTCGCGGTAAGCTCGAGAACTACGAGTATGAGCAGCTGCTGAGCAAGGGCATCAAAAAACTGGAAGTAGCGCCGATCTTCATCGACGATACGGCCGCACTTAATATTTTCGAATTCCGCGCCAAGGCCAGGAGACTGGTGAATAAACACAATGTTGGCGTGATCATCATCGATTACCTGCAGCTGATGAGCGGCACCGGCGATAAGGGCAGCAACCGCGAGCAGGAGATCAGCAATATCTCGCGTAACCTGAAAGCGCTGGCCAAGGAACTAAATGTGCCGATCATTGCCTTGTCGCAGTTGAGCCGTGCGGTGGAAACCCGTAAGGAAAGCAAGATGCCGCAGCTGAGCGATCTGCGCGAATCGGGCGCCATCGAACAGGATGCGGATATGGTAATGTTCATTTATCGTCCGGAGTATTACGAAGTGATGAACAATGAGCACGGCGAAAGCACCCATGGAGAAACGCATATCCGGATCGCCAAGCATAGGAACGGTTCATTGGAAACGATCAAGCTGCGCGCGAAACTGGAGATCCAGAAATTCGAGGAATGGGATGGCGATGGCGGTATTCCCGGGCTGGGCAGTAACTGGAAACCGGTTGGTCCGCCTGCGCCGCCTGCTGCGGGTGGGGATGCGGGAAGATTGTTCATCCAGAAAGGTAGTAAGATGAATGGAGGTGATTTTGATGAGGGGTTTGAGAATGATGCGCCGTTTTAAGAGGGAAGTTCGACGTACCAGGGTAAGGTGCACAGATGGAAATAAGAAAAAATAATCCTGGAAAAATGAGAAGCGCAATCGTTATTGCAATGCTGGGGTTCGGAGCCTGCCAATCACCCGAGCCACAGGTCAGCAAAGCAGATAGTCTGGTAACTGCGGTGAAAACTGAAACCGTCGAGCGAAACATAAAGAAAAAGGTTCTGGGTATCTGGACAACTGAAGGTGCCGAGAATGCAGTTTTTGATATCAGAACTGACTCTATCTACTATGTTGATCAGTTTGTTTCTTATAAATATGAATTGACTGACAGCGTTATCACAATCAATTATCCCGACGGAACATTTCGAGGAATCATCCGTTTCAAAAAAGATACTATGTTGATCAATGGTGAAGCTGGAGAAATGAAGTATTGGAAGTTCAAAAAATAGTTTCACGATCAGCATGTCTACTCCTTTTTTCTTCGAGTCTGCGTTAGATAGTACCTCGTCGCATTTCACCCTCAGCGAAGAAACCAGCAAACACTGCATCCAGGTACTGCGCATGAAAATGGGCGAAGAGCTGCAACTCACAGATGGCAAGGGCCTGCTTTGCACAGCTACCATCGCCAGCGAAGACAAAAAAAAGACTGTTGTCACAATTACTAAATCAGAACTGAGACCGGTACCCGTTAAACGCATCAGCATTGCCATCTCACTTTTAAAAAATGCCAGTCGCTTCGAATGGTTCCTGGAAAAGGCGACGGAGATCGGTGTGACGGATATCCAGCCATTGATCTGCAAACGCACCGAGCATGGCAAGTTCAAAGCGGAACGCATGCATGGGATTCTCGTTGCCGCGATGTTGCAGAGCCAGCAGGTATGGCTGCCGGTATTGCATGAGCCGGTGAAGTTCGAAAAATATATTCCTTTATCGGCATGGTCACAAAAACTCATTGCACATTGTGAGGAGGAGAAAAAACAGCTGCTTCATGAGGTTTCTTCTATTACCGATACCCAGATCCTGATCGGACCCGAGGGGGATTTTTCGCCGGATGAAATTAAGTTAGCGTTAGATAATGGCTATTTGCCAGTAAGCCTGGGTGATACGAGGTTGCGGGCGGAGACCGCCGGTATGGTGGCGGCTGTGCTTTTGGTAAACCGCTAAATCAGGGCTAAAGCCCTTGTATCTCTACATTATTATCCCCGACCTGAAGGCCGGGGCAACAGTAGGATGCTGGATCGAACCGTCTTCCGGTTAGGAACTGATGATCTCTCGTCAGGGCTAAAGCCCATCATTTATTTTTATGGATGCATCCCCAGCCTAAAGGCTTGGGTTAGGGAAAGAGCAAATCATTGATCATATTTTGTTTGTAGCCCCAGCCTAAAGGCTGGGGTTCAGGGTCGATCTCTTTTCCCGGGCTTTAGCCCTGACCCAGTGTGCTACACCGGATGAGACATTTTCTTACATTCGTTCCATGCAAGTGATAGAAGTTACCACGCCGGAAGAAGCAAAAGATTTTCTCGAAGTAAATGCGCTGATGAATGCCGGCAATCCCAATTATATCCGTCCGCTTGACAATGAAGTGAACGCGGTATTCGATCCCGCCAAAAATAAACTGATGAAGTATGGCAGCATCAAACGCTGGCTGGCTACCGATGATGGAGGAACGCCTATCGGCCGTATCGCTGCTTTTACCAATTCAAAATACATCAATAAAGGAACCGAATTCGCAACCGGCGGCGTCGGGTTTTTCGATTCGATCGATGACCAGGCTGTTGCCAATGTGCTGTTCGATACCGCAAAAGCATGGCTGCAGGAAAAAGGTATGGAAGCCATGGACGGCCCGATCAATTTCGGCGACCGCGATAAATGGTGGGGGCTGATGGTAGAGGGGTTTAATGATGAGCCGATGTATGGCATGTCGTTCAACCCGGACTATTATGAAAAATTATTTACGGGTTACGGCTTTGAGAATTACTACAATCAGTACTATTACAACATGGCGGTGGATGCTCCCTTGCCACCGCGCTTCGCCGAGCGGCATGCGAAATTCAAAGGCAAAGCCGGTTATGAAGCCAGGCATGTGACGATGGATAAGCTGGAGAAATATGCAAAGGATTTTGCGACGGTTTACAATGCCGCCTGGGCGCAGCATGGGGAAGGCAAGGAGATCAGCCATGAGCAGGTGATCAAGTTATTCAACAGCATGAAAGCGATCATGGACCCAAGGCTTATCTGGTTCGCTTATTACAAAGAAGATCCGATCGCCATGTTCATCAATATCCCCGACCTGAACCAGTATTTCAAACATTTCAACGGAAAATTCGGACTGCTGCAAAAGCTGCGGGTATGGTGGATGAAAAAAAGAGGCACGAACAAACGACTCACCGGGCTCGCATTCGGAGTGGTGCCCAAATACCAGGCTTTGGGTATCGACAGCTTCATGATCTACGAATGCGGGCTGCTGGTGCAGGGCAAAGGCTGGTACGACCAATACGAAATGGGCTGGGCCGGCGACTGGAACCCGAAAATGATCAATATCTACAAAAGTCTCGGCGCTACACAAAGCCGGCGGATGGTTACTTTCCGCTATTTATTTGATCGTTCCCGGCCATTTGAGCGGCATCCCGAAATGGATTATAAATAGCTCTCTGCGTTATCTCTGCCCCTCCTGTTCTCTGCGGTGAAAATTAACCGCAGAGAACAGGAGTAACATGAGTTTACGCAGAGTCAGCGCCCGAAATTTCAGGAACGCTGTGCATAAAATAACCCGGTTTCCCCGTCCCGATCCCCGAAACCTTCCTATTTTGCACCACTGCTATGGATAAGTTCATCGTCTCCGCGCGTAAGTACAGGCCGCAGAATTTCAATACGGTGGTGGGTCAGTCGCATATCACCACAACGCTCAAAAATGCTATCCGCAACAACCAGCTGGCGCATGCTTTCCTGTTTTGCGGGCCAAGGGGCGTAGGAAAGACAACCTGCGCGCGCATCCTGGCCAAAACGATCAACTGTACCAATCCCACCCCGGATGGAGAGGCCTGCAATACCTGCAACAGCTGCGTTTCCTTCGATGCGGGCACTTCGCTGAATATCCATGAGCTGGATGCGGCCAGTAACAATTCGGTGGATGATATCCGCACGCTTGTTGAGCAGGTGCGCTTTGCTCCACAGGCCGGAAAATACAAAGTATATATCGTGGATGAGGTGCACATGCTTAGCACCAGCGCTTTCAATGCATTCCTGAAAACGCTGGAGGAGCCGCCTTCCTATGCCATATTCATCCTGGCTACCACGGAAAAACATAAGATACTTCCTACCATTCTCAGCCGCTGCCAGATCTTCGATTTCAAGCGCATCACCAACAATGATACGGTAGCGCATCTGCAGGAGATCGCTGACAAGGAACAGATCAAAACGGAAAAAGCGGCTTTGCAGGTGATCGCGCAGAAAAGCGAAGGCTGTATGCGGGATTCGCTGAGTATCCTGGATAAGATCGTGAGCTTTACCAACGGCACCGTTACCTACCAGAACACACTCGAGCACCTGAACATACTCGACGAGGATTATTATTTTAAAATGCTGGATGCAATGCAGCAGCAGGATATGGCGGCCGCCATGTTGTTGTATGATGAGATCAACCGCAAAGGTTTTGAAGGCGATCTTGTGTTGAATGGTTTCGCCGAGTTTATCAGGAACCTGCTCGTTTGCAAGGATCCCAAATCCGCGGCCCTGCTCGAAGCCGTAGAGGGTATGCATGATAAATACACAGCCACCGCCGCCAATACCAGTCTCTCTTACCTGCTGAGCGCACTCAATATCCTTAATGAGGCGGAGATCAATTACAAAATGGCCCGCAACAAAAGACTGCATGTTGAGCTTACGCTCATCAAACTCAATTTTCTGCAGCAGGCGGTGGACCTCGCCGCAACCAATAGCGGTATCGTCAAAAAAAAACGACTTGAAGGGCCGGCAATATTCCGCACCAAAGAGGTACAGTCCATCCAGGTAAAGCCTGCCGCCGCAACGCTGCCGGAAGCTAAATTATACATCGAGCAAAAAAACGATCCTCATCCAGCCGGCAAACCTGCTGCAAGGGTTGCGGAACCCGCCACTGCAACCGCATCCGTTCCCACAGCAGTAAGGACTGCCGCCCGTGCATCTGTCAATGGCAACGGCACGAAAAAAAGCCTGCTGGATACCCTGCGTGAGAAAGCCGGCGATAGGTATTCGATCCAGGAAGTGAAAGAGGCAGAGCTGCTGACTATGGATAAACTTACCCGTTGCTGGGATAACTATACCCTGGAGCTGGAAAAACAATCCAAGCATTCTTCGGTAGGCACTTTCCGCAGCGCCCGGCTGGCCATCGAATCGGATATCCGCTTTATCGTTACCGTTTCGGCCATCACTTCCCAGAAATTTGTGGAACAGGAACGCATGATGCTGCTCGATCATCTCTACCAGGAATTCAATAACCGCGCTATCGGTTTCGATGTGCTGGTGCAGGCAGGAGAAAAAGAAGATATTCCCCTCCATATGCGCCTTAACAGCAAGGACAAATTTGAGCATATTGCCGGGCAATACCCTCTCCTGAAAGAGCTGAAAGAAAGACTGAAACTTGAAATAGATTATTAGGATCGGAGATCTCCATCGATCCGCATCGGTCCCATAGCCATGTCTCAATCAACATTCAAATACTCCAATGGGGAAGTTACCGTTGTATGGAAACCAGGTGTCTGTATCCATAGCAAGATCTGCTGGACGAAATTGCTGCCGGTATTCAATCCCACCAAACGACCCTGGGTAAATATGAGCGGGGCGGATACGCAAACGATCATCGAACAGGTTCGCCAATGCCCGAGCGGGGCTTTGAGTTATTTCATGAATGAAGAGGCTGCCGCAGACCGGCGCGAAGGGGTTAGCGGTGAAAGGGCAGAAATCATGAATATCGAGGTTCAGCCTGATGGACCGATACTCATCACAACAGCCTGCCATATCAAACACAGCAACGGCGAAGAAGAAACACGCACAGGCAGAACTTCCTTATGCCGCTGCGGCGCATCGGCGAATAAGCCTTACTGCGACAGCAGTCATATCAGGATCAATTTCAAAGGCTGACCCTGAAAATTCCGTTGTTGTTTTTTGATGCCGGGAATATGGAGCCTGGGAAAAACCATCGGCGAATACTGATCCTATATTTTTTTTGTGCGTTCGAAACCGTTCTTGAGCAGCCATTGCAGGATCTTATCCCGCTGATCGCCCTGCACCAGGGCTTCGCCATCTTTTACACTGCCACCGGTACCGCAAAAATTTTTTAGTTTTTTTCCAAGCTCTTCCAGGTCGGGAACTGTTCCGATAAAGCCGCTTACGAGCGTTACCGCCTTACCGGCTCTTTGTTTTGTATCGAGCCGCACACGTAACTGCTGTTTGGCAGGCGGCAGGGTTTCTGCCTGCTCCTGTTCTTCGGGTTCGAAGCGAAAATCGGGGTCGGTGCTGAATACGAATCCGCGGTTATCGGGTTTGTTTTTCTTGCTCATGGATCAGGTTTACAGTAACACAGCTTTAAGACTGAGATCGAGACTCTGGGCCTGGTGGATCAATCCGCCCACGCTTACATAGTCGACACCCGTAGCAGCATATGATTCGATCGTTTCCAGGTTGATGCCGCCGCTGGCTTCGGTCTCGAAATCACTTTTGATCAGCAGCAGCGCTTCTTTGATCATGGCAGGCGAAAAATTATCGAGCATGATGCGGAACACTTTTCCCTGCCCAACTTCGCAGACCTTACGTACATCTTCGATGGATCGGGTCTCCACTTCTATTTTCAGCGGCTGCTTCAGTTGCTGTGTATATTGATAGGCTTTGTTGATCGCAGGCTCCAGCCCGCCGCAGTAGTCGATATGGTTATCTTTCAGCATGATCATATCGTACAGCCCGAAACGATGATTGACACCGCCGCCGATCCGCACTGCTTCTTTCTCCAGGAGCCTAAAATTGGGTGTGGTCTTGCGCGTGTCCAGCAGTTTTGTGTGGTAGCCCCGCAATTTTTCGGTATAGCGCCTGGTGAGCGTGGCAATACCGCTCATGCGCTGAATACAGTTCAGCACCAGTCTTTCGCAGGTTAAGATCGTATGGACCGATGCGGTTACTTCAAAAGCATGCTGCCCGGGCATCATCGGATCGCCATCGGCTTTGAAAGCCAGGAATACGGCGCCGGGATCTTTGTAAAGAAAGATTTTTTCTGCAACGGCAACTCCTGCCAGCACGCCTGCCTGCTTAACCTTTAACACAGCTTTACCTTGCTGCTGCGGGGGAATAACACTTAGCGTGGAGTGATCGCCATCCCCCACATCCTCCGCGAGGGCTTCCTTAACCAGGTGTTCCAGTTGTTCATCGAAGGAGCTCATGCTGCAAAACTAGGCTTTAACAAAAAGACCCCGGTATCCGGGGCCTTTTTGCTTCATTTATTTTCAGGTCAGCTGATCCTGATCGAGATGATCTTGTGCGCACCATCCTTGACTTTTAACAAAACGGTAATGCCATAACTTCTGGCGTTACCCACGAGTTTACCGGTCATGTACATGGTATTGCCGAGCTCGCGGTCGGATGCTTTTTCAAATCCCTTAACACCATTCTCGTCGAAAAATGCTTTCAGGGTAATACCAGCCTGGTTACGGCCCATGTTCTTCACTTCGGCCTTATCCAGGAGTTTGAGGTCTACGAACTCGTCGAAATAGCCTGATACAGAAGCGGCGCTGCCGCTTTTAAGTGCAGCTACGATGGCGTCGGTGTCTGCCTGTGTGGTGAAAGACATGAAACCGAGCGCCATTCCTATCAGCAGAAATATCTTTTTCATAATGTTTATTCTGCCCCTGCAAATGCTAAAAACATGCCAGTTTTGGTTGCGGCCAGCAGCTATTGTTAAAGTTAACGGGTATTAGGCAAAGTTAAATGCAGTAATTTTAGCCTATGAGCAAAAAAGTAATTCTGGTGATCATGGATGGCTGGGGCCTGGGAAAAGTTAAATCCTCAGATGCAATCCAGCAGGCCAACACGCCTTTTGTAAGTTCCCTGTACCAGAAATATCCCAATACCACCCTTGTTACCTGCGGCGAACAGGTGGGTCTGCCCGCAGGCCAGATGGGCAACAGCGAAGTAGGCCATCTCAACCTGGGCGCCGGCCGTATCGTATACCAGGAACTGGAACGGATCAATGTGGCAGTGCGTACCGGCGAGCTGGCGAAAAACGAACAGTTGCTGCGTGCGATCCATTATGCCCGGGACAATAAAAAGCCCCTGCACCTGATCGGGCTGGTAAGCGATGGCGGGGTTCATTCGCATATCAATCACCTGGAAGCGCTTTGCGATATCTGCAAAAATGAAGGATTGAACCAGGTGTTCATCCATGCTTTCACCGATGGTCGTGATACCGATCCGAAAAGCGGTCTTGGTTTCATGAAACAGTTGCAGGATCATCTCAGCACATCAACCGGTAAGATCGCAACGGTGAGCGGGCGTTACTATGCAATGGACCGCGATAAAAGATGGGAGCGTGTTGAATTAGCTTACGACTGCCTCGTGAAAGCCGAAGGACCTACAGCGCCAGATGCTGTTGCTGCCGTTCAGCACTCTTATGCGGCAGAGGTAACAGACGAGTTCATCAAGCCCACGGTTATTGTTGACAGAGCGGGACAGCCGGTGGCGACGATAAAAGACGGGGACGCCGTTATCTGTTTCAATTTCCGCACCGACCGCTGCCGGGAGATCACCGAAGTGCTGACCCAGCAGGATCATCCCGAGAACGGCATGCACAAGCTTAACCTGGACTATACCACCATGACGCTTTACGATCATAAGTTCCAGAATGTGCATGTGATCTTCGAGAACGATAACCTGATGAATACCCTTGGCGAAGTGCTGGCTGCCAATGGCAAAAAACAGATCCGCATTGCGGAAACGGAAAAATATCCTCATGTGACATTTTTCTTCAGCGGAGGCCGTGAGGAACCTTTCGCCGGCGAATCGAGGATCATGGTACCATCACCCAAAGTGGCTACTTATGATCTGAAGCCCGAAATGAGCGCTGTAGAGATCACCGATAAACTGGTGCCGGAAATAGAGAACGAAACTGCGGATTTTATCTGCCTCAATTATGCCAATACCGATATGGTAGGACATACCGGCGTTTTCAGCGCGGCCGTGAAAGCGGCAGAGACCGTTGATAAATGTGTGGATCGGGTAGTGACTGCAGCGCTGGCCCATGGTTATACCGTATTCCTGACGGCCGACCATGGCAATGCGGACTATATGATCAATGAGGACGGTACGCCGAATACGGCACATACCCTGAACCTGGTCCCGTTTTTTATTATCGACAAGGATTGGAAAGGCGCTGTGAAGAATGGAAAACTAGGCGATCTGGCGCCCACGATACTGACAGTGATGGGATTGCCGGTTCCGAAAGAAATGACAGGAAATATTTTAATCTAAAACAAAATAGCCCCTCATGAAAGTATTTAAAAGGATCCTGCTGGTTTTATTGATCATATTCGTGATCGCCCAGGTGTTCAGGTCGCCCAAAAATCTTTCGGGTGATACAACCCACGATATTTCCAAAGCCTATGCGGTGCCGGCCGATGTAAACGCTATTCTGACCAAGGCCTGTTACGATTGCCATAGCAATAAAACGCGGTATCCATGGTATGCCGAGGTACAACCTGTAAGCTGGTGGCTGCACGGGCATGTGGAAGACGGCAAAAAAGATCTGAATTTTAATGAATTCACAACCTACCGCATCGCCAAACAATTCCGTCGCCTTGAGCAGTGCGAAGAACTGGTAAAAAAAGGCGCCATGCCTTTGAGCTCCTACACACTGATCCACACGGATGCCAAACTGAGCGACGCGGAAAAGAATACATTTTTTAATTGGTGTGAGACTGTCCGCGATTCGATAAGGGCGAAATATCCGGCGGATAGCCTGATCATGAAAAGGCCGCCGGCGCCGAAGGCTTAGGCATTTTTAATCGCTTCTTTAATAACTCATCCCCCGGCCCCTTCTCTTGGAAGAGAAGGGGAGGTTTTCCTGTTCATTACTCCAGACTCCAAACTCCAGACTCCAAACTCCAGACTCCAGACTTACTTCTATCTTTGTTCAATGGAGATCAAATCCGCCCGTTATCTTATTTCATCTGCGCTGGTTACCCAATGCCCGAAGCCGTATAAGCCGGAGTATGCTTTTATCGGGAGGAGTAATGTGGGTAAATCCTCGCTGATCAATATGCTGACGGGGCAGCGGGCTTTGGCGAAGACTTCTGCCACGCCGGGGAAAACGCAGCTCATCAATCATTTTGAAGTAGAGAGTACCGCAGGTGCCAAAACCCCGAAAGAAAAATGGTTCCTGGTTGACCTGCCGGGATATGGATATGCCAAACGCTCGCAGAGCGACCGACGGCGCTGGGAACAGATGATCGAAGGTTATTTACGTAAGCGTGAAAATTTGGTGCAGGTATTTGTGCTGATCGACGCCCGGCATGAACCGCAGAAGAATGATCTGGAATTCATCAGCCAGCTGGGAAAATGGGAAGTGCCTTTTTCGATCGTGTTCACTAAGGCCGATAAAGAAAAGCCGGCAGTGGTGGAAAGGAACGTGAAAGCTTTCGGGGCCAAGCTATTGGAGACCTGGCAGTTCCTGCCGAGGTTTTTTGTTACGAGCTCGGAGAAGAACACAGGCAGGGATGAATTATTGCAGTTTATTGCAGACAGCAATTCGAACGCTAAAAGTTAGGCTGTAGATCTCTTCTTGCGCTCCCTGCGCTTCTTTGCGTTCTTTGCGATACGATTGAGTTGCGGATTTTATAACGCAGAGAACGCAAAGGATCGCAGGGAAGGCAAAGGGTTGCGGGTTATTTAGACATCCAATAAAATATGGAGATTAGTGAAGAGCGCGACCTACAGATCTCAAATCTGCCACCTCCCTTCCAAATCAGTTCACCACTTTATCCGCGCAGCAGCTGCTCGCAAATGCTTCGGGTTTGGCTTTGAAGGCGAAGCCCATACCGAGGATATAGCCCATGGCTTCGCGTAAGGCGTCGTTGCTTTTGAAATGGGGATTGGTATTGATATCGGCATGCACTTCCATATCCACATGGTACTGAATGAACAGGTTGCAGAGTTCATAAGCGATTTCCACGCTTTTCGCTACCTCTACGAGCATCCTTTCCTTGATATGGTACTTGTGCTTGGTCTTCTCGTTGTGGATATACATGAACCCTCCGTTATGTTCGCGCAGGAACACGATCACCGTCGCAAATTCGGTGTCATCGCCTTTTACCTGACTGTCGGTGCCGATACAGACCTTGAGCCTGGTGCCATTGGCCGTTTCTTTTTTGATGGCTTCCTCCACCGCATCCTTGATGGGGAGATGGATGGTTTCACCATTGAATTTTCTCCAGCGCATAGATTGAGGTTTGTGTAATTTACTGAGGAAATACATTTAAAAACTCATCGATTTGTGAATTTATTATTAACAGCAGTGGAAAAAGGCAGCGGTTAGCCGTTAGCTTTTAGCAGTCAACAGCGATCGCTAATAGTTAATGGCTAATAGCTAAAAGCTATCTTTGCCCTATGAAAGTGACAGGCTTCAGCTTCATTAAAAATGCTGTTAAATTCGATTATCCTGTAGCGGAAGCGATCCGGTCCATCCTTCCATTATGCGATGAAGTGGTGGTAGCCGTGGGCGATTCGGAGGATGAAACGCGGGAGCTGATTGCAGCGATCGATCCCGCAAAGATCCGGATCATCGACACCGTATGGGATCCTTCATTGCGCGAAGGCGGCGCAGTGCTTGCGAACGAGACCAACAAAGCCCTGCGCGCGATCGGCAACGAAAGTGATTGGTGTTTCTATATTCAGGGCGATGAAGTACTGCACGAACAATACCTTGAGCCAGTGCGTAAAGCCATGCTGCAATGGAAAGACCATCCTGAAGTAGATGGGCTGCTGTTCAGATACAAACATTTTTACGGCTCCTTTGATTATACAGCCAGTTCATCCGAATGGTACCGCAATGAAGTGCGGGTAGTGCGGGCCGATCCGGGCATTTATTCTTACCGCGACGCGCAGGGTTTCCGCAAAGACAATGACCAGAAACTGCGGGTGAAAGACTCGCATGCTACGATTTACCACTATGGCTGGGTAAGACCGCCTAAGATCATGATGGATAAGAAAAGGAATTTCGGCAATTACTGGGGCGGGGATAGGGTTGATGAACAATTTCTCAAAACCTATTCCGGTGACTTCGATTATTCGCAGGTGGATGCGCTTGAAAAATTTACCGGCTCGCATCCGGCCGTAATGAAAGAAAGGATCGCAAGGATGAACTGGCAGTTCGATTATGACCTGTCGTACAACAATCTCAGCCTGAAAGATCATTTCAAGAATTTCATGGAGAAATGGACGGGGATCCGGCCATTTGACTATAAGAATTATATCTTGTTGCGCTAAACCCCTTGTATGAGCACAGCATGCATGCTATGCGGCAATACGGATGGAAACCACACGTATACCGTGAAAGAACTTCAACTAGGGCTCCCCGAGTACTTTCACTACCAGCTTTGCGGCTTATGCGGTAGTATGCAGTTACTGGATGTTCCGGCTGATCTCAGCAAATATTATCCCAATGAAGATTACTACTCTTTCAAGTTAGACCTGCACGTTCGGAAAAAAGCGGACCCTTTGCGAAAGATCAAGACCGATTACCTGTTATTCGGCAGGAACAGGATACTTGGCAGTCTTTTGTCGATCGGCTACCGGCTGCCGGAGCAATTGCAGTGGATGAAAGACACGCATGCGCAGTACGACAGCGCCATTCTCGATATCGGTACCGGTAACGGCAGTCTGCTGTCCAGGTTGTTCCAATACGGGTTCACCAATCTCAGCGGCATCGATCCCTTCATCAATGAAGACCGCGACTACGGCCCGATCCGCATCTGGAAAAAAGATATTTACGAGGTAACGGAGCAATACGATGTGGTGATGATGCACCATTCGCTCGAACACATGTTCGAACCGCAGCGGGTATTGCAGCAGGCGATGAAAATAACCAGGCCCGGCGGCCATGTGATGATCCGCATTCCCATCATGGGCAACTATGGCTGGAAAAAATACGGGGTGTACTGGTGCGGCATCGACGCACCCCGGCATATTTTCATCCCTTTCGAAAAACAGATGAGGAAAATGGCGGAGGATGCAGGCTTTGAGATAGAAAAATTCTACTACGACAGCAGCGACTACCTGATCTGGAGCAGCGAACAATACAAACAGGGTATGCCCCTGCACGATCCCAAAAGCCATATGTTCCATCCGGAGAACAGCATGTTCAGCAAGGAAGATATCAAACGCTTCCGGGCTATCATGAAGGAACAGAATCAAAACGCCAATGGCGATACTGCAGTTATATCGCTCCGAAAAGTACCTATGTGATTCTATCTTCCTATGTTCCTATGTGTTAAATCTTGCATTCCGGAGCATAGCGAAGTCCGAGTTTTAAAAGATTAAACACATAGGAACAATAGGGCCAATAGATAACATAGGATTTAGCGGTGCTCGCCGCGGGATTGTTTTCGTATCTCAATTAAACGACTGGGCAAGCTTTTTCTGGTGAAACTAAACATCGACTCTTGATGCTTCAGAAGGAAGAAGAACAGAGCCCAGACAAAGCTGCCCCGGGATTTTTCGGCGTATAGTCGCAGCAGCTCATTAAAAAAAGGCTGGTCATCGCCGGCATTATCGCGAAGCAGTTCTATCCAGCGCAGCTTTTCCTCAAAATCCCGGTATCGTTTTTCATGCGGACGAGTAGCAGCTTTTTGGGCAAGGGTGGTAGTCACCGTTTTATCATGCTGGCGGTAAAGTGTGAGCGGCGTATCGAGATAAATAATGCCGGTGAGTGCCGCGGCTTTCACGGCAACCCAGATATCGTGCGGTATGCCAGCTGGGATAGGCAATGCATGCGGCAGCAGTTCTCGTTTTACCAGCACCGCATGGCCCCATACCGTATTGCTGAACACAAATCCCCGGGTCTCCTTTCCTGAATACATATGGCGCAGATCGGATAATTTCCGCTGCAGGCTCAGTCCATTCTCATCTATCAAAATACTGTCGCAGTAAACCAGGACATGATCGCCGATAGCTGCAGATAATTTTTCCAGTTTTTCGGGCAGCCAGATATCGTCCTGGTCGCAGAATGCGAGGTAATCGCCGGTGGCCTGGCGCGTGGCAAACTCGAAATTATCAACGGCTCCAAGATTACGGTCCTGGTAAAAAATCCGGAACCGCGGGTCGGATGCGTAAGAATTTAAAATTTCAATTGTACCATCGCTTGAATGATCGTCTGAAATAATGATCTCAATATTGCTCCAGGTCTGCTGCAGCAATGAATCCAGCTGCGCCTGCAAAAAGCGTTCACCGTTATACGTGCAGAGTACGATGGAGATCAGCGGTTCTATAAAAGTTGTTTGTAGACTTCTATGTATTCGGAGGCGGTATTATTCCAGTTAAAAGCGGCAGCCTGCGCTTTTATTTTTTCAATTGGGCGGCGGTTTTCGTAGTCGGCCATCCCCTCTGCAAATACCTGCTGCATGGCTTCCGGCTCAAAACTGCGGAAATAATAAGCGGCATCCCCGCCCACCTCCGGCAGACTGGTGCGGTCTGAGATGAATACGGGTTTGCCATGATACATCGCTTCTATCACAGGCAATCCGAATCCTTCTGCATAAGAAGGGAACAGGAAAGCTTCACAGTTCTTGTAGTACCAGTATTTCTCTTCTTCTGTTGCAGGACCGATCAGTTTTACCCGGTCGGCAACCCCGAAGCGTTTTGCTTCCCTCTCCACCTGCTCGCCGTATTCGTAATTGTTGAGTCCGGCAATTACCAGTTCATAATCATTGCCGAGCAAAAGCGGCGGCAGCACGTGAAAATTCTTGCGCGGCTGCACCAGGCCGATGGTGAAAAGGAATGGTTTGGCGGGACGATATTTCGGCGAATCGAAGCCGGGAAAACTGGCAACTGTCGTCCCCAACTGGATGGCACGCGTAGGCTTATCTCCGAGATCGAGGTGTTTGCGCGCCTCATCGATCGCAAACTGGGAAATGCCCGTGATATAATCCGCCCGGTCGATCTTTTCCTGCGTTTCTTTCAGCAAACGTTTATTGCGGCGGATATTCTTCGCATCCTCGATGAGATAACTGAAGTCATACAGGGTATACACCACTTTGGTGCGGCTATTGAAAGGATGATACCAGGAAAGCTGGGTAGTAATATGCCAAACATCATATTTACCCGTGCCGGGCATATAGAATTTATCGAAAGACCGGTGCAGCACATACTGCTTGTCGGCGCCGAAAATATTGAAGTCCTTGCGGGGCAGATAATAATACAGCTCCATTTCACTGAGCGGGATGGCCGCCAGAGCTCTGCCCAGGTTAATGCAAACGCTGTACAGCCCATTGAAAGGGTTGTATTTGAGCCGGTGCAGATCTACCAGGACTTTCTTCATAGCTGACAGGTAGCGGTAAAAATACGCTGGGCTTCCATAAATGCCAATTATCAGCCCCCCGCTGCGGAAACTTTGTCAGATTTTGAAAATTTGTACGGAAATTGACAGTTATTAGTCCCGGCCGCAAAATAAACCCCGCTTTCCGGCGTCTGTTCATTAATACAATCAACCAGGCATGAAACTGCTGCTGCAATATTTAAAACCTTACCGTTCGCTGATCCTGCTGGCCCTGCTGCTGGCCGCGATCAACCAGACCTTTTCCCTGTTCGATCCGATGATCTTCGGAAAGATCCTGGATAATTATGCCACACATCCCTATTTCGAGGACGCTGCCCAAAGGATCCCCCGTTCGTCAGATGCTTTTGTAATGGGGGTGATCAAACTGCTGCTGCTGCTTGTGGGCACCGCAATGGTAAGCCGGATCGCCAAAGCTTTCCAGGATTATACGGTGAATGTGATCGTTCAGAAATTCGGCGCGAAGATCTTTACCGACGGGTTGCAGCATTCCATGCGCCTGCCCTACCAGGAGTTCGAAGACCAGCGCAGCGGTGAAACCCTGTCCATTCTTACCAAAGTAAGATCCGACACCGAGCGGTTCATCGGTTATTTTATCAATGTGCTGTTTGCGATATTGGTTAGTATCGTGTTTGTCAGCATTTACGCAACCCGGAAACACTGGAGCATCGTTCCCACTTATATGGGCGGTGCGCTGCTGATCGGTTTTGTGACGAATATCCTCAGCAAGAAGATCAAGATCATCCAGAAAAATATCGTGAAAGAAACCACTTCTTTGGCCGGATCTACCACGGAAAGCCTGCGCAATATTGAGCTGGTAAAAAGCCTGGGACTGACCGAGCAGGAAGTAAAACGATTGAACGCAAATACTTACAAGATCCTGGACCTGGAACTGCGGAAAGTAAAAAGCATCCGTTCGCTGAGTTTTATCCAGGGTACCATGATCAATTTCCTGCGGCAGGTGATCACTTTCACCCTGCTCTGGCTGATCTTCCGGCATGTGCTCACCATCGGCGAGCTGATCGCGCTGCAGTTCTACAGTTTCTTCATCTTCGGCCCTTTGCAGGAGATCGGCAGTATCATTATGAGCTACCGCGAGGCAGAAGCTTCCTTAAATAATTTCCATAACCTGATGGAGAAAAAAGTGGAGCCCTCACCCAGCCATCCGAAATCTGTGGGCAGCATCGCCGAACTCGAGTTCCGCAATGTGGGTTTCAAACATACCACCGCCCAGTTCAAAGCGCTCGACGGGATCAGTTTCGATGTGAAAAAAGGCGAAACCGTTGCATTCGTCGGACCCAGCGGCGCCGGCAAAAGCACACTGGTGAAACTGCTGGTGGGATTGTACCGCCCGCAACAGGGCAGTATCTTATACAATGGCATCCAGGGTGGCGATATCAGTTTCGATGAACTGCGTAACCAGATCGGTTTTGTAACGCAGGATACGCAACTGTTCGCCGGCACCATCCGCGAAAACCTGACTTTTGTTTATCCTGCAGCAACAGACGATGACCTGCTGGAAGCGATGCACAAAGCCAGCTGCACCAGCCTGCTCAACCGGGCCGAGAAAGGTCTGGATACCATGATCGGGGAAGGCGGCCTGAAACTCAGCGGCGGCGAAAAACAAAGATTATCGATCGCCCGGGCGCTGCTGCGCCATCCGCAATTACTGATCTTCGACGAAGCCACTTCCTCGCTCGACAGTATCACCGAAGAAGCCATCACCAATACGATCCGGGAGATCTCACGCGAGAAAGAGCAGATCACTGTTATGATCGCTCACCGCCTCAGCACCATCATGCATGCCGACCGCATTTATGTACTGGAAAAAGGCCAGGTGGTAGAAACCGGCAGTCATTACCAGTTGCTGGATGAAAAAGGTCTCTACTACGCCATGTGGAGGCAGCAGATCGGGGAGCGCAAATTAATGGCTGCGAGCTAGAGCAGTACTTAGGTTGGGAAATTTTGGATTGGCAAATTTCGGAATTCAATTCCAAAATTTCCCAATCCAAAATCCAAAATTACCTTACCCTTCTTTGTCAAATTTCCTCTTAAAATATTGAAGCACCGAGGGATCTTCCAACCCTTCCATATCGCTGAGTTCCAGCTCCAGGGCTTTGGTGCTGCGCTGTATTTCCAGCAACGATAGTCCAAGCGACAGCGCAAACGTCAGCAGGCTCAGGGCAAAAACTATCGATGCCGCATTTTTTGCTTCGATGTAGATCAGGTACATGCAAACGATACAACCCAAAAAGGTGAGCACGCCCAGGGCCTGCATATTCTTGATCAGTTTCAACCGATAACGCAGGTTCTTGATCTGGCCATGGATGATCAGTTTCTGCTCGTGATTCTGGTATTTGTCGTGCAGACTGCGCACCCGGTTCGACAAAGCCAGGAAGCGGTTGGTATAAGCCAGCATCACGAGGCTGATGGCCGGGAAAAGCAGGGCCGGTGTATTGATGGAGATCTCCATACCCGAAATATACAAAATGGACAGGAAATCAATTGGCATCCTCCTCCGTCGGTAATGGTACAGTTTGAATTTTTAACCGCGAAGACGCTGGGGCGCGAAGCAACGCGAAGAAAAAACCGCCGGCGGCAGCCCCTGTGCGTGTCATTGCGTCCTAGCGTCTTTGCGGTTAACCTGGCCTCGATATTCAAACTGTACTATTATTCCTCCGTCGGTATCTTTGCAACGAACTCTTATCAAATCTCATCCGATGAAACAACGCCTGCTATTTGCTATGCTGTTGCTGGGCTCGGCCGCAGCTGCCCAGGAAAAACCTGTGTTCGTAAATGATCAGAAATTATTGCCGGTACTCTGGCAGCAGCATGCCGCTGAATACCGGGCGCTTTGTTACCAGGCTTTCAATATCGCGGCTTTGCGGCTGAATGAAGCGCTTAAGCATAGAAAAGGACGCCCTGCCATCATCACCGATCTCGATGAAACCATTCTCGACAACAGCTACAGTGAAGCGCGTTCACTTCGGGAAGGCACCGGCTATTCGCAGGCCGGTTGGAAGCAATGGACCGACAGATCGGATGCCACCGCAGTTCCCGGCGCCGTTGCGTTTCTGCAGCTGGCGAAAAGCAGGGGCGTTGCCATTTTCTATATCAGCAACCGCGATACCACCGAACTCCAAAGCACCCTGCTCAACCTGCGCAAGCTGCAACTACCCGATGCCGAGCTTTCGCATATGCTGTTCCTGAAAACGACCTCGTCCAAGGAAGCCCGCCGTCAGCAAATAATGAACAGGTACAATGTGATCATGCTGCTTGGCGATAACCTCAACGATTTTACCGCGGCGTTCGAAAAAGGCAATATCGAAAACCGGTTCGCTGAAACCGATAAAGTCCGGGCCGAATGGGGACGCAGGTTCATCGTACTTCCCAATAGCACCTATGGCGAATGGGAAAATGCCCTGAGCGAATACCGGAGGGGGCTCACCAAATTCCAGAAGGATTCGATCTACAGAACCCTGCTGAAAGCGTACTAGCAGCTGGAAGCCAGCTCTATAAAAATATTTTTTCTGCCGATCGAATTAAAATTTTAGATTTGCCTAAATTTTAATTTCGAATAGCGGGTATGAAATGGATGGTGTATGCCGTTACGGCGCTTTTATTCTCTACGGCAGAAGCCCAGCAGATAAATGAGCGGCCTTGTTATACCGGTACGGTGATCTCCTCCCCCGGCAACATTGCATTGCCGGCCGCTGTTATTCATGTTATCAACACCAAAGAACAATTCCTGTGCGATAGCTTCGGCCGCTTCCGGTTTTACAAACAGCCGGGCCGGTACCTGATACGCATCAGTCATACCGGCTATGCCGACCAGCTCAAAGAGATCATACTTCCGGGCGAAGGAAATATTCAGCTGCTGCCCGCCAGGCAGATGCTGGAAGCGGTAGTGGTAACTGCTGTGGCTGGCGCTACCCGCATTAAACGGACGCCGGTATCGATAGCCATCGTTACCCAGAAAGAAATGACCCGCACTACCAGTTCCAATGTGATCGATGCCGTGCTGAAAGCGGTGCCGGGTATCAGCGCTATTACCACCGGCCCCAATATCAGCAAACCCCTGATCCGTGGCCTCGGCTATACAAGGGTGCTCACGCTATACGACGGCCTGCGGCAGGAAGGCCAGCAATGGGGTGATGAACACGGCGTGGAGATCGACCAATATGGTATTGCACGTGCCGAGATCGTTAAAGGACCAGCCAGCTTGATGTACGGTTCAGACGCCATCGCAGGCGTCGTGAACCTGATACCGGGATTGCCAGCAAGCAAAGACCAAAAAATACATGGTGATGCGATCACAGAATACCAATCCAATAACGGAATGTATGGGCTGACTGCTTCCATCGGCGCTCACCCGGAAAATTCCTTATGGAGTATCCGCGCTTCACATAAATCCGCCGCCAACTATCGCAACCGCATCGATGGCCGGGTGTATAATACCGGGTTTTCAGAAACCAACCTGTCAGCGTTGATCGGCTGGGAAAAACCAGGCCGCAAAAATTATTTACAGGCGAACCTCTATGACAATTTCCAGGAAATACCCGATGGCAGCCGCGATTCTCTGAGCCGGCAATTCAGTTACCAGGTACAGGAAGCCGATAGGGACGATATCAGCAACAGGCCGATCGTACCGGCTTCAGATCTTTTCTCGTATGCCATATCCCCGCTGCACCAACATATCCAGCATTACCGTATTTACCAGAAAGGTACCTACCCGATCGGCAACGGCGAACTGTCTACCCTGTTTGGCTTTCAGCAGAACCGCCGGCGCGAGTACAATCACCCTACCCTGCCATCACAGGCCGGGCTCGACGTACAGCTCAATACCTGGAATTACGAACTGAAATACAATTTTCAGGAATGGCAGGGACTGAAGTTCACTTACGGCATCAATGGCATGCTGCAACAGAATATCAACCGGGACGCAACCGATTTTCCGATACCCGATTACAATCTGTTCGATATCGGCTCTTACCTGCTGGTGAAAAAAGACCTGCGCAAACTTGTACTCACCGGCGGGGTACGGGCAGACAGCAGGCATGTTCACTGGAATAATTTCTACACACAAACTGACCCGGCTACCGGCTTTATCAAAAAAGCGAATAGCATGGGCAATACGGGCAGTCTTGCTTTTCCTGCATATGACCGGCAGTTCAGCGGCGTCTCCGGCAGTTTGGGTATGGTATACAATTTTTCTGACCTGCTTACCGTGAAGGCGAACCTGGCGCGGGGATATCGCTGTCCTTCTATTCCCGAGATCGGTTCTGATGGATTGGATCCCGGCGCCCGCATCTACTATATCGGCAACCGGCAGTTCAATCCGGAATTCAACTGGCAGTCAGATCTCGGGCTGTTCTTAAATTATCCTGATGCGGAACTCAGTCTCGAATTTTTCGATAACCGGATCAGCAATTATATTTTTCTGCAGAAATTATATGGACCCAATGGCCAGCCTTTGGAAACAGTGCCGGGCAATTTTACTTACGCATACCGCCAGGGAAGCGCGCATCTCTATGGCGCGGAAGCCAGCTGGCTCATTCATCCGACACAGATCAGATGGCTTCATTTTCAGCAGAGCCTGGCCTGGGTGAACGGGCTTAATACCGACGCGGAACTATTGAAAACAGAGGGCGAGGATGCTAAATACCTTCCGTTGATCCCGCCATTCAAAACAAACAGCCGCTTAAAGTTCAGTGCAGGCAATACAAAAAAAGACGCCGATGACTATTTCCTGCAATTGGAACTGGAAACTTCCGCCACACAACACCATTTTTATGCGGTGGACAATACCGAAACCGCCACTGCCGGCTATGTATTGCTCAACCTGGGCGCAGGTATCAGTTTCCGCAACCGCAAGGATGTTGCCTTTTGCAGCCTTAGCCTCAGCGTGAATAATGTTTTCGATGCAGCCTATCAATCGCATCAGAACCGGTTGAAATATTTTGAATATTACCGCCAATCGCCCAACGGAAGCGCGGGCATCTACAATATGGGCCGCAATATTGCCGTGAAAGCAGTTTTCAACTGGTAAAAAATAAAGGGATACCGGACAGAATCCGGTATCCCTTTGGTCACTGAAAAAAAATTAAGCCGCTTTTTTCAGGTTGTAATTCAGCGGGAAGTCGATCTTGAAAGCAATATTCCTTCCCATATTATAAATGCCGTTCCTGCCGGTAAAATTTCCGGGATAATCTTCGAAATACTTCAGCCGGTTAAGATGATCCTGGTAGCCGGTATTGAACAGATTATTGCCCATGATGTAAAGGCTCATCACGATCTTGCCGTCCTTATTGGTAAAACTTCCCCCAACACCGGCATTGAACAAAGTATAACCAGGGGTAGGGGTTTCCGTTCCATAAGCCGAAAACACCCGGTTCTGCGCTGCATAGAATTCCAGTTGCGCTTTTATAAATCCTTTCTTGATATGCGCCGACCTGCTGTCGAAGTCCAGCCGCAGTTCAGACACCCCATGCAGTGGCGGGATGAATGGAAGATACCGGGTACTGTCAGGCTGTTTGACGCCGTTAACACCCTTGTTATTACCATAAACGACAGAAAGGCTGTTCTCGAAATGCACCGTCTTCACCGGGTGAAGATCGATATTGAGCTCGGTGCCATAGAGATTGGCCTGGCCCGACTGGAACTTGAAAGTTTCGTTGCCGGCAACCACCACAGAATCCCTTCCATTGGCGCCGATCAGCTTCTGGTTATAAATGTAATTGCTGATATGGTTATTGAACAGGTTCAGCTGGATCACCGCATACCGCGATGAA
>JAFBAN010000066.1 GCA_019247775.1 Chitinophagaceae bacterium
CCCAACAAGGGCGTGAACCCCGACGAGGTAGTGGCTATCGGAGCCGCCATCCAGGGTGCAGTGCTTACCGGTGAAGTGAAAGACGTATTGCTGCTCGATGTTACTCCGTTGAGCCTGGGTATCGAAACCATGGGCGGGGTAATGACAACAATGATCGCAGCGAACACAACCATCCCTACCAAGAAAACCGAAATATATTCTACAGCCAGCGATAACCAGCCTGGGGTACAGATCCATGTACTGCAAGGCGAACGTCCGATGGCCAACCAGAACAAGAGCCTGGGCATGTTCAATCTCGATGGCATTCCGCCGGCCCCTCGCGGCGTACCGCAGATCGAAGTTACTTTCGATATCGACGCCAATGGTATGCTGCATGTAAGTGCAAGGGACAAGGGCACCGGTAAAGAACAGAAGATCCGCATCGAGGCAGGCAGCGGTCTGAGCAAGGAAGAAGTGGAAAAGATGAAAGCCGAGGCAAAGGCCAATGAAGCTACCGATAAGGAAGCACGCGAAAGAGTGGAGAAACTCAACAGTGCAGACAGCATGATCTTCCAGACCGAGAAGCAGTTCAAGGAATTCGGAGATAAGATCCCTGCCGATAAAAAAGCGCCGATCGAGGCCGCGCTTACCAAGCTGAAAGAAGCACATAAAAATCAGGATATCGCCGGCATAGATGCAGCGATGGCGGAAATGAATACCGCCTGGACAGCTGCCAGCGAAGATATCTACAAAGCGCAGCAGGCCGGCGGCCAGCAGCCCGGAGCCGAGGGCGGTCCTCAGCCAGACAGCGGTGCCCAGGGCGGCGGCGAAACAGTAACCGATGCCGAGTTTGAAGAAGTGAAGTAAGACGAAGAAATATACAACTGAAGATCCCCGCAATTGCGGGGATCTTTTTGTTTAGACTATATCGCATACTCTGATTTCAAGTCTTCCTCTGCGTTAACTCTGCATCTCATGTTCTCTGCGGTAAATAGCTGCATATTTTTCACCGCAGAGAACATGAGATGCAGAGTAACCGCAGAGTTACCTTAGACGGCTTAGCTGCCGGTATTCATGTGCGGCCCCATTTGATTTCCAGCGTCTATTGCATTTCCCATTCCTTCGCCGTATCTTTTCCCTCCACCTAACTAAAAACTGACACTATGAAAAAGATACTCGGGTTTATTTCCGCCTGTTTACTGTTGTCATTCACCACTGCCGACACGGTTATCTCCAAGGCTGAAAGAAAAAAAGCCGCGGACTTCCTGATGGAAACCAAGAAAGGCGTTTGGGATGCCACGCAGGGTCTGAGCGAAGCGCAACTGAAATTCAAGCCTGCACCGGATCGCTGGAGCGTGGAGGATTGCATGAAGCATATCGCACAGTCTGAGCAGATGCTCTGGCAGATGGTAGAGGGCGGGCTGAAGACGCCCGCCACACCTGAGAAAAGGGCCGATATCAAATTAAGCGATGACGATGTGATCAAGAACCTCGAAGACCGCAGCAGTAAAATAAAAACATTTCCGCCGCTGGAGCCGCAGAACATCCCGATGAAAACAACTGCCGAAGCCTGGGAATCATTTGCCAAGAACCGCGATAAACTGGTGGAGTATGTGAATACCACAAATGACGATCTGCGCAATCATATCGCCACTTTACCTGTGGGTATGTTCGACAGTTACCAGATGATCCTGTTCATCGGCGCGCACAGCAATCGCCACATGCAGCAGATGAATGAAGTGAAAGCGGATCCGAATTTTCCGAAGAAGTAGGTTTAACACACAGGTACATAGGTTGAACAAAGGGCACATAGTTTTTCGCTATGTGCCCTTTTCTTATCTATGTACCTATGTGTTTCGAATCCTATGAAGCCACTTGCTTGCGGATGATGTTAAGTGCAGCTCCTGCTTTAAACCATTCGATCTGCTGCCAGTTATAGGTATGATTTACCTGGATGCTATGCTGGGTACCATCTGCATGATGCAGCAGGATGGTAAGCGGCTGGCCCGGCGCAAAGCTGGTAAGCCCGCAGATATCGATGGTATCGTCTTCCTGGATCTTGTCGTAGTCGGTCTTGTCGGCAAAGGTCAGCGCCAGCATGCCCTGCTTTTTCAGGTTGGTCTCGTGGATCCGGGCAAAAGATTTCACCAGTATTGCGCGCACACCCAGGAAACGTGGCTCCATGGCCGCATGTTCGCGTGAACTTCCTTCGCCGTAGTTCTCATCGCCCACAACGATGGTACCGATTCCGGCGGCTTTGTACGCACGCTGCGTCGCCGGCACCGGACCGTAAACACCGGTAAGCTGGTTCTTTACATGATCTGTTTTCTCGTTGTAAAAATTGACAGCGCCGATGAGCATATTGTTGCTGATATTATCGAGATGCCCGCGGAATTTCAGCCAGGGTCCGGCCATGCTGATATGGTCTGTCGTACATTTTCCTTTGGCTTTGATCAGTAATTTCAGTCCCTTCAGGTCGGTTCCTTCCCAGGGCGCGAAAGGCGCCAGCAGCTGCAGGCGTTTGCTGTCGGGCGCTACGATCACGCTTACGCCGCTGCCATCTTCGGCGGGCGCCTGGTAACCGGCATCTTCCACAGCAAATCCCCGTGGCGGCAGTTCCTGACCCGTAGGTTCATCGAGCATTACCTGTTCGCCCTTGTCATTCGTAAGCGTATCGGTTGCCGGGTTGAAGCCCAGATCACCGGCAATGGCGAGCGCGGTCACCAGCTCGGGAGATCCGACAAAAGCCATCGTATTCGGGTTACCGTCGGCGCGCTTTGCAAAGTTGCGGTTGAAGCTGTGCACGATGGTATTCTTCTCTTTCTTTTCGGCGCCCACACGATCCCACATGCCGATACAGGGTCCGCAGGCATTGGCAAATACAGTGGCCCCGATCTTGTTGAACACATCCAGGAAACCATCGCGCTCAACCGTGTACCGGACCTGCTCGCTGCCTGGCGTAATGGTGAATTCGCTTTTCAGTTTCAGTCCTTTCTGTTCCACCTGGCGGGCCAGGCTTACTGCGCGGCTGATATCCTCATAAGAACTGTTGGTACAGCTTCC
The DNA here is from genome assembly GCA_019247775.1 of Chitinophagaceae bacterium. GTDB lineage: Bacteria > Bacteroidota > Bacteroidia > Chitinophagales > Chitinophagaceae > Sediminibacterium. The sequence goes on from JAFBAN010000066.1 coordinate 3,043, forward strand.
GATCAGGCCCACTTCGATGCGGGTAGGCCAGCCATTGGCGAGCGCTGCTTCTTTCATTTTGGAAAGAGGGGTGGCAAGGTCGGGTGTGAAAGGGCCGTTCAGATGCGGTTCGAGCTCGCTGAGATTGATCTCGATCACTTCATCAAAGTATTTGGAAGGATCTGCGTATACAGCGGCATCGGCGTTGAGGTAAGATGAGATCTTATCGGCCATCTCGGCTATCTCGGCGCGGCCTGTGGCTTTCAGATACCGGCTCATGCTGTCGTCATAAGCGAAATTAGAGGTGGTGGCGCCGATCTCAGCGCCCATATTGCAAATGGTGCCTTTGCCGGTGCAGCTCATGCTCTGCGCGCCTTCGCCGAAATATTCAACAATAGCGCCGGTTCCGCCCTTTACGGTAAGGATACCGGCTACTTTCAGGATCACGTCTTTGGGGGCAGTCCAGCCGCTGAGTTTGCCCGTCAGTTTGATACCGATCAGTTTGGGCCATTTCAGTTCCCAGGGCAGGCCGGCCATCACATCACAGGCATCAGCACCGCCCACACCGATAGCGATCATACCCAGTCCGCCGGCGTTCACCGTATGCGAATCCGTTCCGATCATCATACCGCCGGGGAAGGCATAATTCTCCAATACCACCTGGTGGATGATGCCGGCGCCGGGCTTCCAGAAACCGATCCCGTACTTGTTGGAAACGGATGCGAGGAAATCATAGACCTCGCGGCTTTCTTTATTGGCTACTTCAAGGTCTTTTTTGGCTTCGAGCTTGGCGGTGATCAGGTGATCGCAGTGAACCGTGGAAGGAACGGCTACCCGGGGTCTTCCGGCCTGCATAAACTGCAGCAGCGCCATCTGGGCGGTGGCATCCTGCATCGCCACCCGGTCGGGGCTGAAGTCGACATAGGTTTTGCCGCGTTCGAAATTGTCGGGTTTCTGGTCGGGATGCAGGTGGGCGAACAGTATTTTTTCACTGAGTGTAAGCGGCCGGCCCAATACTTTCCGGGCAGCATCTACCTTGGCAGGCATCGCGGCGTACACTTTTTTGATCATTTCGATGTCGAAAGCCATATCTCTTAGGTTTGTGGTTTGGTCCCCACAGCGCTCGGGGAGGGGTTCGGAGTTCCCAATAAACCGCCAATGGCAAATTGCTGAAGTAAGCCGGCCGTTAACTGGCTGCCCGTCCGGGGGGCTAATTTGGCGCGAATTTACGAAAAAAAGGGAGGGCTGAAACCTGTTTTGTGATTATTATTTCTGCGCTTTTTTTTAATTTAGCAACAGTTACTGTTATTCGGCCAATAATTCAACAACATGCAAAAGATCAGGGAGTTTCTGGAATTACAGGCATTTGGGGTTTGTTCCGCTATCGGCGATAAACTGGGTATCGCTTCTTCCCGTATCCGGATGTGGTTTATCTATGTCTCTTTTTTGACCATGGGCTCGCCGGTGGTCCTTTACATGATCCTTGCTTTCTGGATCAATATCCGCAATTATATCCTGGCGGGTAAACGTAATCCTATCAAATACTGGTAAAAGGTCATCGCACAGTGTCAGCGCGGCCCGGTCACTGCCTTTCTCAACCGCAGGAGCTGGACCAACAGGTCTTCCAGTCTGTCAAGCTGCAGCATATTCGCGCCATCGCTTTTGGCGACAGCCGGGTTGGGATGGGTTTCTATGAACAATCCATCAGCCCCGGTTGCGATCGCCGCTTTTGCGATGGTCCCGATCAGTTGGGGGTTACCGCCTGTTACTCCCGATACCTGGTTGGGTTGCTGCAGGGCATGGGTGCAGTCCATGATCACCGGCGCCTGGTGTTCCTGCATCCAGGGAATATTGCGGTAGTCGACAACCAGGTCCTGGTAACCGAAAGTATTGCCGCGTTCGGTGAGCATCACTTTGTCATTACCTGCTTTCCTGATCTTATCGACCGCAAATTTCATGGATGGACCGCTAAGGAACTGGCCTTTTTTCACGTTAACGATCCTGCCTGTCTGGGCAGCGGCCACGAGCAGATCTGTTTGCCTGCAGAGAAAAGCCGGGATCTGCAAAATATCGATATAAGCTGCGGCCATAGCGGCTTCGTCGTGGGCATGGATATCGGAAGTGGTAGGCAACCGAAAAGTATCGCCCACTTTTTTGATCAGTGAAAGTCCGTTGTCGTCGCCGATACCGGTAAATGAGCCCGCACTGGTACGATTGGCCTTGCGATAGCTCGCTTTAAAAACATAAGGTATAGCCAGCCGCTTACAGATAGCCGATACTTTATCCGCTACTTCCATTACCAGTTCTTCGCCCTCCACCACACAGGGTCCGGCGATCAGGAAAAAATTGTCTGGATCGTAAGACTGGGATTTGAAAATCTCATTGAGAAAACCGGGAAGCATGGCGAGGAGTTTAGTGGCGAAGTACGGAAGAATTGAACAGACGAACAAGGAACAGACGAACAAGGAACAAGGAACGGATAAAAGAGCGGAAGAAGTAGCTGGCCCGCGGTCCGATCAAGGTTCTTCGGCTCCTTGTTCCTTGCTCACCTGTTCTTCTCCTTGTTCATCTGTTCCGTATTTCTTTCCTTTGCTGTCTAAACGATCGCTATGTCAAAAGACAGGATATTGGTTATTGGTGCGTCTGGCCAGATAGGGGTAGAGCTTACGATGGCGCTGCGCAAAAAGTATGGGGATAGCAATGTGGTGGCTTCCGATCTGCGCGAAGAGAATCCGCTGTTAAAGGGAACAGGGCCTTATGTAAGTCTCGATGTGATGAACAAGGAAATGCTGCATGTGCAGGTGATCCGGCAGAATATCACCCAGATCTATTTGCTCGCTGCGATCCTTTCGGCTACCGGCGAAAAAAATCCCAATCTCGCCTGGCATCTGAACATGCAGGGCCTGCTGAACGTGCTGGATATTGCCCGTGAAGAGAAACTTCACAAAGTATACTGGCCGAGCAGTATTGCCGTGTTCGGTCCCACATCACCCAAACAGCATTGCCCGCAGCAAACGATCATCGAACCTTCTACGGTGTATGGCATCAGCAAGTATGCAGGCGAGTTCTGGTGCAACTATTACCACAACCGGTATGGGGTGGATGTGCGGAGCCTGCGGTACCCGGGGCTGATCAGCTACAAATCAGAACCCGGCGGGGGAACAACGGACTATGCAGTCGAGATCTTCCATCATGCGTTGGAAGAAGGGCATTATACCTGTTTTCTGAAAGAGGATACCTATCTGCCGATGATGTATATGCCGGATGCCATCCGTGCAACACTGGAGCTGATGGATGCGCCCTCGGATAGGATCGGCATCCGCACTTCGTACAATATTGCCGGGATGAGTTTTTCGCCCAAAGAGATCAGTGCGGAGATAGCAGCACATATACCCGGTTTTTCTATCAGGTACCAACCCGATTACCGGCAATCCATCGCCGACAGCTGGCCGCAGAGTATCGATGACAGCGTGGCTAATAAAGACTGGGGCTGGAAACCGGAATATGATCTGAAAAAAATGACAAAAGATATGCTGGACAGTCTGGGGGAGCGAAATTAGGTGAATGGTGAATGGAAAAATAAAGCCGCAGATTCGCAGATTTGTATAATTCAATCTGCGAATCTGCGGCTATTTTTTTAGATAGACGCATTATCGGTGACCGATGCAATTATTAATTATTAATTACTAATTGATAATTGTCTTAAAACCTCAGTCCGATTCCAATATTCGCTCCTCTTATCCCCGCCCAGGGGCCATCGGTTTTGATCTGGGCGCCGTTGGCGTTAACATTATAGGTGAATTTGAAAGGATCAGCTTTGATATCCGCGAGACTTGATCTCAAAGCGTCCTGCTCCTGCGTTGAAAGGCTGGCGGCAAAATTAAGGTCTCCGCTGCTGTGGCCGTAATGACCTCCGAGCAATTGAATATCCATTACGAGCTTAGTGGCTAACTGGAACTGCCAACCGATCATCAGGCCCGGACTCGTAGACTTTACATTACCGGCAAACAACGCTTCTTTCGATTGACCTGCTGCAGGCCCGCTTGTAATGGTATATTTTACCGGAGCACTCAGGTCGAAATTGGCAAACCGCAGGTATGGTTCAAGATAGAAGCCTTTCATCTTTCCAAGGCCCAGGTATAAACGTCCCGCTACTGTCCAGGCAGTATTGCCCATTTCAAATTTTCCGAAATTGATCTGATCACTCTTGATTGCTTTTTCCAGCTGACTTTGAAAAGGGACTGAACCCTTTGGCATGGTACGGTAACTCACGGAAAGTGAAAGATGTCTGGTAATACTTCTTTCATAGGTAAAATGATAGTTTCGTAACGCCAGAGAACCAAGGTTCCAGCGGATGATATTGCTGCCGCCGATCAGTTTCTGAGCGCTTGCAAACACAGGAAGACAAACTAAAATGACCAGGATCTTTTTCATAAAAGGAATTTATAGTTGCTATTATTATTTACTGATGGTAAGATCGGATACCGTTTTATTTTCCAGGATGGCCAGGGTATTATCGCGCACCTGGATCATTACCCGGTTCAGTCCGCATTTTTTTTCGTCGCAATCCTTACAGCGCTCGTAAAAATTCAGGCTTACGCAGGGCAGCATGGCGATAGGTCCTTCGATAAGCCGCATTACCTGTGCCAGCCTGATATCCCTGGGTTCCACTTTAAAAAAATAGCCGCCGCCTTTGCCTTTCTTACTGTCGAGCAGGCCGGCTTTTTTCAGTTCAAGCAGGATATTTTCCAGGAATTTGAGGGGGATCTTTTTGCGCCGCGCTATCTCGGCTATCAACACAGGCCCTTCTTTTTTTCGCTCGGCCATAAAGGTGAGCGCTTTGAATGCATATTGTGTTTTCTTTGATAGCATGGTTTTTGCAGCCCACTAAAGTATACATTATTTTTTATGCGAAAAATATCCGTTGCTCTTCTCGTATTCCTGCTGGCAGGCGCAGGCATTTCCCGCGCTCATGCGCAGCTGATCGGTTTGCCTAAAGTGCTTGCTTTCGGCAATCTTACCTACGCAAGCCCTGTCGGCGCCAATTTCAGCAATATAGCCAACCATGGTTTTGGTTATGAAGCCGGCGCGGGTATAGGTCTGGGCAAGACCATGCTGGTGGCTTCTGCCGGCCAGATCACCTACAACCTGACGAATAACGGCCGCCTGACAGTGAATCCGCTCAAACTGGGCATCAGGCGCTACCTCTTGCTGGGCCTGTTCCTTAATGCCAGCCTGGGAACGGCGCTGCAGCATACCGATGTATTTCCCGACAAAAAAGGCAATTTCCTGTATGAAGTAGGCGGAGGTTTCAAATTCGGCTTTGTTGAGCTGGGTGCTGCTTACACCAGTTACAAGCTGGCCTATTTTTCCGGCAATGCCAGTTCGCTGTTGTTCAAGGCGGGGGTGGCGGTGAAGTTGTAGAGGGCGGAAGGCAGAACGTGAGGCGTGAGACGGCAGTCGTCAGCCGTGAGACGGGAGACGTGAGACGTGAGACGGGACAGAGGAAGGTGATATATTGCTTCGGCGACTGATATCCGAAATCTCAAATCAAATCTTATAGTCCGAGTACTTGTTTCATTCCGTAAATCCCTTTTTTTCCGATCGCGAATTCCGCGGCAAGTACGGCGCCGCCGGCGAAACCGGTGCGATTATGGGCCGTGTGTTTGATCTCGATATCATCAACAGCAGAAGTATACCTGACTTCATGGGTACCCGGCGCAGGATCGATGCGTTCGGATGTGATCTCCAGTTCTTCGGCATTATCGCTGATATGATTTACCCAGGTCTTTTTTGTTCTGATATGTTCCATCACCTGCTCGGCCAGTGTAATGGCAGTGCCGCTGGGCGCATCTTTTTTTTGGGTATGATGGATTTCGCTGAGTGATACCTGGTATTCGGGATGCGAACTCATCAGTCTGGCAAGATAGCTGTTCACTTCGAAGAACAGGTTTACGCCAACGCTGTAATTGCTTGCGTACACAAGTGTTCCATTCCGGCTTTGACAATAATTCTTTACCTCTTCCCATTTTTCCAGCCAGCCGGTAGAACCACATACCACGGGAACGCCGAACGAAAGGCATTTCATTACATTGTCGAACGCACTGTGCGGACCGGTGAACTCAATGGCAACATCGGCTGCCGACAGATTATCCGCAGTAAGATCGCCGGCATTATGAAGGTCGATCTTCAGCACGATCTCATGGCCTTTTTCCGTTGCAATGGATTCTATGGCCTTACCCATTTTGCCGTAACCGATCAGTGCAATTTTCATAACAGGAATTTATAAGCGATTGGAAAATGCAAAGCTAACCGCTTGCGCTGCAGTGCGGAAATTTTGTTTTAACGCGCGATCGGAGTTGGCCTGGGTGTGCTGCGCAGGTTGAAACTGAGACTGAGCCCTGGACCCCGGGTCTGCGGATTGAACACCGGTCTGATCTGCATAGACAGATCGTCGCTCACGTTGAAATCTTTAAGATGCGCGAATACAGTGGCATCGGCCACCTGCAGGCCCCAGGCTAGCAGGAACCAGAGTATGGAATAATCCCTGTCGCGGCGGAACACATTGCGGTAGTTCTGCAGATTTTCGAGACTAAGGGTTTTCAATTCGGGATCGATCAGCGAAAGCAGGCTCGTGTCGTTATGAACCCGTTCTTCATACCTGGCTTCATAAGCGAATTTTGTTTTCTTGTAGTAACTGTTATTGTAAAAGTACAGTACGGTAGGAATGGAGAGTATGCCATACGCAATGGGTATCTTCCAGTATTCCCTGTTATAAGCCTGGCCCCAGCCCGGCAAGATAGCGGAGCGCCTGGTTGCGATCCGCGGGTCATGTTTTTTTACGGCGTCCTTTCTGATAACCGGCGCCGGTGCAGCAGTGGCCGATACCGGTGTGTCTTTGGCAAGACTGTCTTTTTTAGGCGTGAAGAGGCTGCCGGCAGCCAATCTTTGTTTTTCGTCCTGCGCTTTTAACAGGCCGCAGTACAGTAAGGTGAGGAACAGTAATATGAGTGACCGGCGTTTCTTCATGTGAACATCAGCTCACGGTTACGTTCATGGCTTCGAGCAGTTTGTTCAGCTCCTCCAGCGAATAATATTCGATAGTGATGCTGCCATACCCTTTTTTATTATGCACCATTTTCACTTTCGTGGCGAAGTGTGAGGCTAAATTATCTTCAATTTTTTTGTAGGCCGGGGGCAGATCCGACTTTGAGGAAGATTTAACAGCGTCGGCCTTATCCGATTTATAGATATTCCTCACCAGTTCTTCCGTTTGCCGAACGCTCAGCTCTTTGTCGCGGATCTCTTTGTAAACATACAATTGCTTGTCTATCGTATCAATGTTCACCAATGCCCGGGCATGCCCCATCGTAAGCGTTCCGTTGCGCACAGCCAGCTGGATATCGGGTGGCAGTTTCAGCAGGCGCAGATAATTCGTTACGGTGGTCCTTTCCTTACCCATTCTTTCCGCAACCTGTTCCTGGGTATAGTTCAGCTCCTCCATCATGCGTTTGTAGCTCAGCGAGATCTCCATGGCGTTCAGGTCTTCACGCTGTAGATTCTCCAGCAATGCCAGTTCCAGCAGCTGCTGATCATTTGCCTGGCGGATATAGGCCGGTACATCTTTCAGTCCTGCGATCTTCGAAGCACGAAACCGACGCTCGCCGGCGATAAGCTGGTATTTGCCGTTAGGAAGTTTGCTCACCGTCAGCGGCTGTATAATATCATGCAGCCTGATGGAAGCGGCCAGATCGTTCAGCGACTGTTCATCAAAATCGCGCCGCGGCTGTTTGGGGTTTACCTGGATATCCGCGATCGGTATCCGGCTGGTATGCGTTACCTGTTCTGCAACATCCGTTTTCAGATTACCCGCGGTCGTCTTGAGATCGGCGTCTATATTCTGCAGCAACGAACGGAGTCCTTTGCCGATGAGGTCTTTGTTTTGTTTGGGTGAAGTCATGCAAACGGGTTTGGGGTTTGGAGTTTGGGGTTTGGAGTTGGAGTTTGCAATAACCCAAAACTCCAAATACCAAACACCAAACCTATTCTAAAATTCTCTCCTGATTCGACATCTTCGTCATGCCGTTTTTTTGTAAGATCTCTTTGGCAAGGTTGAGGTAGTTGACCGCGCCTTTGCTTTCGGCGTCGTACAGGATCACGGGTTTGCCTACGCTGGGGGCCTCGCTGAGCCTGGTATTGCGGTGAACGATGGTATCGAAAACCATATCGTCGAAATGGCGCCGTACTTCACTGACTACCTGGTTACAGAGCCGCAGGCGGCCGTCGTACATGGTCATCAGTATGCCTTCGATCTGCAGCGAAGGGTTGAGCCGGCTCTGAACGATCTTGATCGTGTTCAGCAGTTTGCCCAGACCTTCCAGCGCAAAGAACTCGCACTGCACCGGCACGATCACGCTGTCGGAAGCGACCAGCGAATTCACAGTGATCAGGCCGAGCGATGGCGAACAGTCGATAATGATGAAATCGTAGCGGTCGCGCACGGCATCCAGGATCCCTTTCAGCACATTTTCCCGGTTGGGATAATTGATCATTTCGATCTCAGCGCCGACCAGGTCGATATGGGAGGGAATGATGTCAAGATTCGGCACATCGCTTTTCAGGATCACATCTGCCGCCAGTGTATTGTTCACCATGCAATCATAGAGACTGCTGGTGATATTGTGAAGGTCGAAGCCAACGCCGGTGGTGCTGTTTGCCTGCGGATCGGCATCCACCAGCAGGGTCCTGAATTCCAGCACAGCCAGGCTCGCTGCTACATTGATCGCCGTGGTGGTTTTACCTACGCCGCCTTTCTGATTGGCTACTCCTATTATTCTCGACATAAAGCCCGGGCCCCGCAGGGCATTTTAAAACCGTTATACAATGATAGATTCGTTGATCCCCGGCAGTAACAGCGTTTTCCCCGCTCCGGCAAAAGCGGCTTTGGCAGCTTCCGTATCTATTTTGATAAAACCAAATGTATTGTAATGAACGCCTACTATCCGGTCGCAATTAATAAATTCCGCGCAACGTACGGCATCGGCCACATCCATGGTAAAATTGTCGCCCAGGGGCAATACCGCAAAATCCAGTTTGGCCCAGAGCGGTATGAGCTGCATATCCATCGTTAACGCCGTATCTCCGCTGTAATAAAAATTGCCTTCGTCAGTGGTGAAGATAAACCCCATCGGGTTGCCGCCATAACTGCCGTCGGGCAGGCCGCCGCTGTGCTGGGCTACCACGCATTTTACCGTTCCGAACTCAAATGCCCATTTGCCGCCGGTATTCATCGGGTGGGTGTTGGCTATACCCTGTTTATTCAGCCATTCGTGGATTTCCCAGGCACACACCACTTTGCATCCGCTGCGTTTGGCGATGCCGACGCAATCCGCGATATGATCCGCGTGACCGTGCGACAGGAAAATATAATCGGGTGTTATCGCATCGATCTGCACTTCTTTGGCCAGTTCATTGTAAGTGATAAAGGGATCGAACAGGATCTTTTTGCCCTTGATCTCCACCTGGAAGCAGGAATGCCCGAAATTTACCAGTTTCATGTACTTGCTCCGTTTTGAAGTGGTCAAAAATACACTTTAGGGCACATCTTCCGAAACAATATTATCCCGGTTTTACAGCCTCTAAAACGGGGTTTTCAACATAGTTTTGCATCTTCTATGTCTATTCTATGTTTCTATGTTCCTATGTGGTGATCTTCGCGGCTCTTTACAGCCCTAGGCGCGATCCGGCCGATGGTTAACACATAGGGACATAGGGAATAGAAGTCCACATAGGGAATACAATAAATTTTTTTGTCAGCCGTCTCCCGCTATCTAAAATCGTCTTCATGAGAAATTCGGGCACCTGGTGGATCATCGCGCTGATCATGTTACTGCTTGACTTTTACGTATACCAGGCCATCAAAACCGTAACCAATGGCTCGGGCGAAAAGCTGCGGGCCGTCATCCATGCCAGTTACTGGGTGATTTCCGGGCTCACGCTTGCGGCGCTGTTGCTGTTCCCCTATGTTCAGGCTTTTCAGACCTCTAAAGTCTTCCGCAATTATGTATTCGCCATCCTGGTGGGATTATTCTTTGCCAAGCTGGTGGGATCGATCTTTTTCCTGACCGACGACCTGCGCCGGGGCGCTGTATGGCTGATGAGCAAAATTTTTCCGAATACCGGGGCCCAGTATATGAGCGAGAGCAATGCCATCCCCCGATCCGGTTTCCTGAGCTGGCTGGGCCTGGGCATGGGCACGGCGCTATTCGGCACATTGCTCTATGGGTTCAGCAACAAGTATAATTACAAGATAAAAAAGCTCAGGCTGGCATTCGCCAATCTGCCGGAAGCGTTCAGGGGGCTGCGGATCGTTCAGATCAGCGATATCCATAGCGGCAGCTTCCAGAATAAGCCCGCCGTGAACAGGGGAGTGGATATGATCCTTGCGGAGCGGCCGGATGTGGTGCTGTTCACCGGCGATCTTGTTAATGACCGTGCAACCGAGATGCAGGAATACATGGATGTTTTCAGCAGGGTAAAAGCGCCGATGGGGGTATTCAGCACATTAGGGAACCACGACTATGGCGATTATGTATCATGGCCCTCGGTGCAGGAAAAGCAGGCAAACCTGGAGCAGCTGAAACAGACCCATGCGCAGCTGGGCTGGAGGCTGCTGATGAATGAGCATGTGATCCTGGAAAGGCAGGGGCAGCAGATCGCCATACTGGGGGTGGAGAACTGGAGTGCCAAAGCCCGGTTCCCGAAGCATGGCAGAATGGATAAGGCCTATCCGGGCACTGAAAAGATCCCGTTCAAGATACTGATGAGTCACGATCCCAGCCATTGGGATGCCGAAGTGAAACCTAAATATCCCGATATCGACCTCATGCTTGCCGGCCATACCCATGGCATGCAGTTCGGGATCGAAAACCCGTATTTCCGCTGGAGCCCGGTAAAATGGGTATACAGGCAATGGGCGGGTTTATACGAGGAAGATGCTCAAAAATTATATGTTAACAGGGGCTACGGTTTTATCGGTTATCCGGGCCGGGTGGGCATCCTGCCGGAGATCACCGTAATAGAGCTGGTGTAGTTGTGAATTATTTAACAGCGATAATGCGGTTGTCACTGTCTTATCCAGGCCAGATGCAGGTACCTGCAGTTTTTTGGCATAATCATTGAATCTGTGATTTACTAAAATAAAAAGAACTTTTATGAAACGATTAGTGCTGGCTATTGCCGCCATCTTCGCCTTTACCGCTGCTTCTTATTCCCAGGGATTCAGACTGGGCGCCAAGGTAGGAGCAAACCTGAACAAGATTGAAGGACAGTCCTTCAAAGACGGATTCGACCTTACTTACCATGTAGGTGGTTTTGCGGAGATCGATTTTAACAAAAAATGGGGTATTCAGCCCGAAGTGCTCTGGAACCAGACAAGCGGCCGCCGTTCCAGCTTCAACACTTTATACTCTTCTGTAGCTAACCCGAACGGAGCAGAGAAGATCAAACTCGACTATCTCTCTATTCCATTGCTGCTGCGTTACAATGTGGGCAATATCCTGAGCCTGAATGCGGGTCCTCAGTTCAGCATCCTGATGAACGAAGACAAGACATTGCTGCAGAACGGTCAATCGGCTTTCAAGAACGGAGATTTCGCAATGGTATTCGGAGGTCAGCTTAACTTCAAATTCCTGCGTATTTATGGCCGTTATAACATCGGCTTGCAGAACATCAACGATATCGACAACAAAGACAAATGGACTAACCAACAGATCCAGCTTGGTCTTGGTTTAAGATTATAATAGGGCGAATAGCCAGAAAACGAACGCCGGTCACTTTTAGTGCCGGCGTTTCCGTTTTTATGTTTAACGTCCGGGATATTAAGCCGCAGATTCGCAGATTTTTTCTTTGGAATAATCTGCGAATCTGCGGCTTATTTTTCGCCGTTGGGGTCTATTAATCTATTGTACCTATGTTCCTATGTGTTAAAGATCAGGTATCTGCAACAGCCTGAATTACATGCAGACGAATGGTTAACACACAGGAACATAGGGACAATAGAACACATTAGCGAAGTCTTATTTCAGTCCGAATTTTTTCCGCAGCGCGGCGAGCTCTTTGGTGAATTCCTTTAATTCTTTCTCCTGCAGTTTGATAAAGCTGTTCTCTGACAGTTTGCCTACAACGGCATCCATTTCTTTGGGGTTTTCATAAATCATTTTCCTGAATGGGTTAGAATAGTCTTTCGCCCTGGATTCATAGATGCACCTGGTCATCCATTCCCTGGTAGCTGCCACTTCGTTCAGTAAGCTGCTGAATTGCTGCGAGGTCATTTTCCTGAGCCTGATACCGGTGATCTCGGAGAGCGAAGCGAGTGCATGCTGCAGCTTCTGTTGCGGATATTTAGCGCCAAGTGCGGCGTATTGTTCATGCACTCCATCCCATGTTTTGATGCGGCTGGTCCTGATCTTTTCTTTAAGCGCGTCAACTTCCAGCGCCGGGATCAGCTGTCCGCCTACATTCAGCCATTGCCCCCGCTGGCCCGGGATCGGCAAGGAGGCTATCAGGGCGTCGAAGGACTTATGTTCGTGCTCACGCTGGAAGTTCAGCAACTGGGTAACACCGTAGTACAACACCATTTCATGGTAGATCCGGTATGCCTGCAGCACTTTCAGAAGCACCACTTTTCTTTTGCTGTTCTCGATGCCTGTTGCCGTTATTTCAAGTTCGTTCACGATCTTATTGGCGCTGGTCAGCAAATGCTTCCCGGTCTGTGCGGCCTGGTCTTCATTCAGGTTTTCCTTGCGGGCAGCCGCATAGGCGAGACCTGTACTTTTTTCCAGCAGCGCCATCGCTGTAAATATCTCATTGATGGTATCCGGCGCCAGGTAATCGTATTCGAGTAACTGGATGCGCTGCATCCGTTTATCGCGGTCCACGTATTTCCAGGAGTTACGCGCCAGTGCATACATATTGTACATGAACCAATAGGCCGGCATAATGGTAAGCCGGTCATTGGTTACATCGTTGCTCACCAGGCAGAACGGGATCGGAATATCCAGTTCATTCGGATAATCGCCTTTAGTAAGGATATTGAAACCGGCGAATCTCGAATTGTGTTTCAGGCTTACGCAGAGCCCGGGCCAGAATCCGCGGCCCATAATGATCTCTCCGTCGGCCCCCCTGCTGTTGTGGTTGGATCCGATGGTTGCGCCTGCGGCGATATTGCTTTGTCCCATCACTACCGAAGCGCAGAGAAAAGAGTTATTATGATGCTGCTCATGTGCAGGAAAGATCAGCGAGTTCAGCACTTCGCAGCAGGAAATGGTGGCGTTGTTGCCAAGATAGGAGTTGATCAGCCTGGCACCGTATTTCAGTTGTGAATGCGAAGCCATGATAAAGCGGACGGCTTTAACGCCATAAAACAGCCGGCAGCCATAGCCAATGATCCCGTTCACGATCTCGCAGCCTTCGCCGATCTGTGTGCGGCCTTCGGCGCCTGAATTAACGGTAAGGTTCTTGAGTTTATTGGCGCCTTTGAAATAGGCATCGCTGCCCACCCACACGTCTTTCACGATCTTGCAGTTCTTGATCACGGTCCGGTCGCCGATCTGTCCGTAATAGCCGCGGCGGTTATCAAATTTCTGCTCGGTCAATTGACGGAACTTTTCCTGCAACACGGTATCGTCACGATACCTGCTCCAGAGGAATGCATCGCCCGCTTCCATACCATCATAAGGCAGGATGCGCCGGCCGGTATTCTCGTTGCACAATTCGATCCAGATGCGCACATTTTCTGATTCATCCTCTTTCAGGATGCCATTGCCGAATTTGGCATGGTTGGTGGTTACCAGCTCATTCACATTGGAAATGATCACTTCGCTGCCGATGATATAGTGCGAGAGATAGTTTACATTATCGATCACCACATTATCGCCAAAATCGCAGCTGATGATCGTTGAATTGTATAGACCTACCGGAACTTTAAGGTCGCTGAAGCCCAGGCAAAAAGGTTCCAGCTTGCCAATGCGCACCAGGCCGTAGAATTTGCAGTTCTTCACCAGCTCGGCATTAAAAGCGTCGGATACCAGAATATTGTTCCAGTCATCGCTGGTATTGCCGTTCCGCACCAGCACTTCTATCTCATATGCAGACAGCTTGCGGTAGGAGATGCCGTTCTTGATCTGTGCATTGCGCAGGTAGAACTCATTCTTCCCTCTTGGTATGTAAGCTGCGCCGATGAAATTGTAGCCAAGCGCATTGAGCGGTGTTTTAGTGATTATGTTTTGCGACATCTGTTGCGTTGAGTTGATTTTCGAATGCACTATTCAACCGTTACGCTCTTGGCGAGGTTACGGGGCTTATCTACATCCAGGCCTTTGGCAAGTCCTACATAATAGCTGAGCAGTTGAAGGGGTATCACGCTTAACAGCGGTGCGATCACTTCATCTGCCTCGGGTACCAGCATTACATCATCCGACATACCCGGGATAACCTCGTCGCCGGCGGTGGCAACCGCAAGTACGCGGCCCTTGCGGGCTTTGATCTCCTGTACATTCGATACGATCTTTTCGTAGTACGAATCTTTGGTAGCCACGAATACCACGGGAAGTGTATCATCCACAAGTGCGATCGGCCCGTGTTTCATTTCTGCCGCGGGATAACCCTCTGCATGGATATAAGAGATCTCTTTCAGTTTCAGAGCGCCTTCCAGTGCCACCGGGAAGTTGTAACCCCGCCCGAGAAAAAGGAAATCTGAAGCATCCTTGTATTTTTCTGCAATACGCTGGATATTGCCGGTATCCGCCAGGATCTCTTTTACTTTTTCAGGAACTGTTTCAAGATCGGTCATCAACTGGAGATATCGCTCTTTATCGATGGTGCCCTTCGCATAACCTATCTTAAGTGCCATCATGGTAAGTACGGCCAGTTGCCCTGTAAAAGCCTTGGTACTGGCCACGCCGATCTCCGGCCCCGAATGGGTATAGGCCCCGGCATGAGAAAGCCGGGCGATACTGCTGCCCACAGCATTCACCACTCCGAAGATAAACGCGCCTTTTTCTTTTGCGCTTTCCAGCGCCACCAATGTATCGGCTGTTTCGCCGCTTTGCGAAATGGCGATGATGACATCGCCTTTGTGGATCACCGGGTTGCGGTAACGGAATTCTGAAGCATATTCTACTTCTACCGGAATGCGGCAAAGTTCTTCGATCATGTACTCGGCCACAAGGCCTGCATGCCAGCTGGTGCCGCAGGCCACCACGATAATGCGCGGTGCATTTACAAAAGCATCGAGATTGGCTTCGATACCTCCCATCATGATCTGACCGCTTTGCGTCAGTAATCTGCCGCGAAGGCAATCGAAGATGGTATCCGGCTGCTCGTGGATCTCTTTCAGCATGAAATGATCATAACCGCCTTTCTCGATCGCCGCCAGGTCCATATCGAGCCTGGTGATGAATGGGGTCTGTTTTTCATTCCCCAGATTTTTCAGGATGAGTTCGTCGGGTCGTACTATCGCGATCTCATAATCGTTCACATATACTACTTCTTTGGTGTACTCGATAATGGGTGATGCATCGCTGGCGAGAAAATGTTCACCTTTGCCGATTCCGATCACAAGCGGACTTCCTTTGCGGGCAGCGAGGATGGTTTCGGGATCATCGTCGGAGATGAGCAGGATGCAATAAGCGCCCACGATCCGTTTCAAAGCAATGCGCAGCGCTTCTTCCAGCGTGCAGTTATTGTTGTTCCGAATATCTTCGATGAAATTGAGCAATACCTCTGTGTCGGTATCGCTTTTGAAAGTATATCCTTTGGACAGCAGATCGCGCTTGAGCTGGGCATAGTTCTCAATGATGCCGTTATGGATCATGGCGAGTTTGCCGCTTTTCGACTGATGAGGGTGGGCGTTGCGATCGCTGGGTTCGCCATGGGTGGCCCAGCGGGTATGGCCGATGCCGATATGGCCATGCAGGTCTTTTCCGATCACATCCTCTTCCAGGTCGGCCACTTTGCCCTTTTTTTTGTACACATTCAGACCGCCACCGTCGAGCAAAGCTACCCCAGAGCTGTCATAACCCCGGTATTCGAGCCGTTTCAGGCCTTTAACGATCACCGGGTATGCTTCCCTCGGACCTGTATAACCAACAATTCCACACATATTTGAAGAGTTTTACCATTAAACAATAAACCACAAGTTTAGTTATTTTGAGACAATTTTCCGGCCAGCCCGAAGCAGGAACATTTATTTGTCAAAATTGTTTGAACAATGCCCGTTGAATTTAATACAAATAGAGACTATATACTCGAAGACGATTGCGTTTTATTGCGCCCTCTGGATTCAAAAGATTGCGAGAACCTGCTTCGGTTTTCGCTGGAAGAACCGGAGATCTGGCAATATTCGCTGGTGCAGGCCGGTGGTAAAGAGAATCTGGAGCGCTATATCCGGATCGCCACCGAAGCAAGAAAGGCCGGCCGCGAGTACCCGTTCATCGTATTCGACAAACGAACGCAGGAATATGCGGGAAGCACCCGGTTCTATGATCTCCAGCCCGCCTATCAGACCCTGCAGCTGGGTTATACCTGGTATGGAAAAAAATTTCAGGGAACAGGGCTGAACAAACATTGCAAATACCTGTTGCTCCGTTTTGCATTCGAGACCCTTGGTATGGAAAGGGTGGAATTCAGGGCCGACAACAACAATGCACGCAGCATCGCCGCTATGAAAAGCATCGGTTGCGTGGTAGAAGGCGTGCTCAGAAGTCAGATGCCTAAATACAACAGCGATATCCGCCGCGACAGCATCGTACTGAGCATTCTCAAACCTGAATGGCTGGGCGGTGTTAAAGCCCGGCTGGAAGCGAGATTATAGTCCCAGATCGTCGAACATATTCTGCTGGGTATAAAAAACAGCCGCGCTTTTCCGCCTGCCCAGCACCAGTTGCCTGACCAGTTTGTCGTATTGCTCCTGTTCGGTACCATTTGTCAGCAGTTTGCGGTTATTCATATTCACCATGCTGCGGTCGGTATTTACCTGGGCGGTATCGGAAGGCTGGATACCTGCAAGACCTATCAGCCAGTCGCCTTGTTTTTGCAAGCGGTATTTGAACAGGTATACATAGCCATTGCCTTTTTTAGTCTCTACATATCTTTTACCCATGGATTGTATTTCAGCTGCCCGGAAAAATGCCCGGCTGTTCACCATCACAGAGCGGCTCATCGCTTCCTGGTTCCGGTAGGCAGTTGGAAAGAACTGCAGTTTTTTCATTTTCTCGAGTCGTTCGTACAGCGGTAACCTGTACTGATCATTGGCCGCAACCAGGTTCCAGATAGAATCGGGTACCGGTTTATTGATCCTGGCGAGCGCCAGTGCTGTTAGCATGCGCGCCTGCACATCGCTGCTCTGCAGCAGGCGGGTGAAAAATTTCGCTACCTGCGGATTCTTATCGTAATAAGGCGCCAGCAGGCTGATATACCCGCCGAGCAAATTAGTGACCGGGGTATTGGTCCCGGCATTATTGAAAATATCCACCCTCTCCTGGTCTGCCTGCGACCGCACCAGTTCGCGTTCTGAAGACAGCTGCAGCTTTTTGGTCTGCACCTGCGCGTCGAAAAATAATTTATTGAAATGCGATGAATAGGCATCCGGGCTGATATGGCTGCTGTCTACAAGTTTGGTGAGCAGTCCGATAACGGGTTGCTTGTAATCGTCGAATACGGTAAGTTGAAGGATGTCCGGATAAAGCCCTGCGGCGAGCTGCAGACTATCACCCAGGTTACGGAACAGCGACTGGTATTCGAAACTATTGTCGAAGATCGGCGGATTTTGAACGAGTATCTCTTTCAATGCCGTATAAGCCGCCGGATTTTTGATCGCTGCCATCGCCAGTACCGCCGCATTCTGGTACATGCTGGTGTCGGCATAGTTCTCATACAGGTACTTTAACCAGTTGAGCCGCTCGGCCGACATGGCAGTATCGCGAATAAAACCCACCGCCTGGATAAGCCTGGTTTTGGTGGAGAGGTAGTCGCGGCTGCCCGGACTGATCGAATAGAAGGCCCGTTTCAATACCGGCAGGTCGGTGCCCTCCCAGTTTACCAGCAGGATAGCGCTCCGGGCGATCTTCTGCACGCTTGAATCACTGCTTTCCAGGTCACGCGCAAAGCGGTCGGCCTTGCCCGTGAACACATTCATTTCCGACGCCTGTTTTTCAGGCCTGAAACTGCTGAAGAATTCACGGATAAAACTGCTTTCGGCGCCGAGACCATCTTCCAGCGCGCTAACCCGGTAAAGTGTCCGGTCAGTGAGCACGGCCATGCAGCGGACCTTTCTGTTGGTATTGGTGTCGCTGAGTGTATACTCATAAACCACCGAAGAATCAGCCAGTACTTTCGGCGCCTTCCTGTCTATGATCACATCTTCCTTCAGCCGTCTCCAGTCGAGTTCATTTTCCCAGAAACGGGAGGAATCTTTTTGCGCATAATATTTCGGAAAGCTCACCGCGGTTACCTGCACGGCTTCTCCTGTTGAATCGCTTTTGAAATAGGCGTTGCGGGATAAGGGCCGCGACTGGTAGCGCTCCGCCGTAAGAAGGGTTAACGCACTATATTGCTGGCGGTTCAGGAAATCCCTGAGATCGGTATCGATCGCCGGCTGCACCGGTGTGCGCACCGAAAATCCAAGCACCGGGTCGGTATAAGCCATGGCGGTGCCATAACGGAAACGTTCGGTGCGGAAGCTGTTAAAGAACCTGTTGAAATTATTCTTATTGTCTTTGCCCCGGGCCGTGAGCAGGTAATATTGTGCGCCGCGGATAAAAGCCCTTGCTTTGAGTATGTCTCCGTCTTTCATGCTGAACACCATATCCAGGCTGTTATAGCCGTCCAGTTTGCTGTATCGCCGCGACAGCTCTTTGTCGATATTATCCGAGCCTTTCACACTTTCTTCGATCAACGAAATATCGAGCGTGTCTTCTTCCAGGAAATTATAATTATGAACCGGCTTCTGCCAGATCATATAAGCGTCGCCGGTGGCGGCATCGATGGCTTCGTATTGCTTGTTGTCGAGCAGATCGTCTCCACGGCCCATCATCAGATCAGGGACCTGCGGAAGCGATACTGAAAATCCGCCTGTAGGCGGCGTGTAGTTCACCCATTGCGCCGGAGCCGCTTCTTTTAATCTGATCGAGCTGAAAAATTCTTCTGCCTCCTTGCCCGACACATAATCTTCGTTGCCGCTCATTTTGAATACCAGCACTTCGGCAGGCGTATACAGGATCTGGTAGCGCTGGATATCACCGCGGCGGGTCTTGTTGGTAATATCCAGTCCGCGGTAACCACTTACGGTGATATTTTTTTTCTGGAGGATCTTGCCCGGCACATATTCATACAGCAGGCTATCCGTTTTCCGGGTAACCAGGCTTACTGTTTCACCTGCCTGACCGGGGTGCAGCTTGATCCGCGACAACGTATAGTAAGCCCCGTTCTCCATATCTGCATACTGCCAGCTTTCATTGAAAGAAATTTCTGCGCGGCGAAACAGTTTGCCCGGCACTTTTAAATGGATGAACCCATCGCCCGAACTGATCTCCTGCATTTCCACGGGTACTTTGATCCGGTCTATCCGGTCGCGCTGTTCGGCGTCGTGATCGGTCATGCTCACCGGCCGGAGAGTATAGCCTTTTTTGCGCAGCAGTTCGATGACGCCCCTTTTTCCCGGCAGGTGTGCAGCGCCTACAGCCACGAACAGGGATTCCTTATGGATGATCGAATCGATGGAATTTGCCTGGATCTCATTGCGGCCATAGAGGAATTTTTCATTGAATGCTTCCGAGCCGCCGCTGGCCTGGCTAAGGGAGTCGAGCAGGCTTAGATCGCCTTTGCGGTAGGCATCCTGTATCTTTCGCTGGAGGTCGAAAGGATTTTCATTGTTGAAGTTGATGCGGTTCCGGTTACGGTCTTTCAGCATATCTTCCTGCGCTTCCAGCTGAATGCGTTCCGACTCCATATAGTTCTCTACACCCGTCGCTTTTTTTCCAAGCCGCCTCGCGGTCTGGTACACATAGAGATCGAGATAAGTATTTTCCTGGAAATTGGATTGTCCTTCCATGGTGCGGTAGAGCAGTCCATTGATCACATAAGGTTCTTCGCTCAGGGCACGTTTGATATTGTTCTCGTAATTGCTGTTCAGCCTGAAAGATCTTTCGCGAAGGAAGTCACTGGCGGAGCGGGTGTAAAGGCCCATTGCCAGCTGCGATTGCTGCAGGCGGAACATTTCAGACTGCCATTGCCGGGGATCCAGTTCCAGCGAAACCGTGCTGCAGCTTGCGATGGCATTGTAGAAAGAATCGCTCAGGTGGAACACCATCTTATTGCTCACATGCATGGTGCCGAACAGGTAAGAGGGCTGGGTAAGCCCGTTACCGGTGATCTCCCATAAAAGACTGGGGTAAGCAGGTGTGGCAGACTGGCCGGAGCCGGTGATGGTAAAAGCGATACACGCAAGGATAGCTCCGAACTTCTTCATGAGGGGTATTTTGACTGCAGGATATACGGAAAGTTAACTTCAAATCGGTTCCGATACGATGGGAAGTCTAAAATATTAGGCCAGCAGGGCTGGAATTCCGGCTAAAGTTTACAGGAGAATGCCTTTCAGGAAAAGGACGGCCACGCTGAAATAAATCACAAGCCCGGTTACGTCTACAAGGGTAGCCACGAAAGGAGCCGAAGAGACGGCCGGGTCTGCGCCGCATTTTTTAAGGAGGATCGGCAGCATAGACCCGGATAAAGTACCCCAGATCACCACGCCGATCAACGCGAACCCGACAGTGGCGGCGATCAGCAGCCAGTGATCCCCGTACATGGCCGGCGCTATCGAATGCCATACCATTACCCGGATGAAACCGATAAAACCGAGCACGAATCCCAGCATCAGTCCACTCAGGATCTCACGCCGCAATACGCGCCACCAATCGGCGATACCGATCTCGCCCACTGCCATCGCCTGTATGATCAGGGTAGATGCCTGCGAACCGCTGTTACCGCCGCTGGAAATGATCAGCGGAACGAATAAGGCGAGCACTACCGCTTTGGCGATATCATGTTCGAAATAGCCCATCGCAGTTGCCGTCAGCATCTCGCCGAGGAACAGTACGACCAGCCAGCCGATCCGTTTGCGGAATAATTTCAACAGCGGGATATCGAGGTAAGGTTCATTCAGCGCCTCGGTACCACCCATTTTCTGCATGTCCTCACTGAACTCTTCATTGGCCACCCAAAGCATATCGTCGATCGTAACAATACCCAGCAGGATATTATTATCATCCACTACCGGTAAAGCCACCCGGTTGTTCATTTTAAATACCTGGCTGGCGTGCTCCTGGTCGTCGTTCACGTTGAGCGAAACAAAACGTCCGTCGATGATCTCATCCACGCGTTTTTCGGGCGAAGCAAGAATGATATCCCTGATCCTGATATCGTCTATCAGCAGTCCACTTTGATCTATCACATAGATCACATCGATGGTTTCGCTGTTCTTGGCATGTTTGCGTATCGTTTCATACACTTCGCTTACTGTGTTGTGCAGGTACACATACACATAATCCGGCGTCATCAACCTGCCCACACTGTCTTCGGGATAACCCAGCAGCGACAGCGTGATCTTGCGTTCTTCAGGATCCAGGAGTTTGATCAGGTCACGGATGGCCGCTTTGGGAAGTTCTTCAAGAAAGTCGGTACGGTCATCGGCCGGTAATTCATTGAGCAGCTCTGCTGTTTTGGCCGAAGGAAGTTCCTTGATAATGTCTTTCTGCTGGGCAATATCCAATATCTTGAATACGCTCACCGCCCGGTGTACGGCCATATTTGCAATGATCTGGGCCTCGTACTCCGGGTACTCGTTGATCAGCTCCGCTACATCGCTGATATTCTGGTCATCCAGGAATTCCCGGATCTCCAGCTTATCTTCCTTCGAGATCAGCTGTTCGAACTGTTCAGAAATATTGGGTTGTTCCAACTCCAGTGACATGGGCGCAAGTTAATTAGTAATTGATAATTAATAATTAGTAATTGAGGGCCTTCTGGCGCTTGTTATTTAACACTAACTTCATGCCCGTAATCTTCATATGATCTTACCCATCTTAATAATTGCGCCTTCGGAAAACAGGGGACGCGGTGTATTTGCAACCGATGCTATCCCTGCGGATACGGTAATAGAGATCTCCCCGGTGATCGTGCTCAGCGCCAAAGACCGCAGGCAGGCAGAAAAGACCCTGCTGTACGATTATATTTTCGCCTGGGGGAAGAAAAGTAAGAAAGGCTGCATCGCGCTCGGATACCTTTCCATCTACAACCATTC